>NZ_JAFCTW010000006.1:0-275544 GCF_049896225.1 Caulobacter sp. DWR3-1-2
CGCCATGTGGACGCCACATTGGGTGTTGGGGGGTTTGTGCGCCAAAATGTATTGGGCCGCGCCCCGCCCCCCCCCCCCCGCCCGGCCAATTACGGGCGGCAACGATCGCGTTTTCAAGAAAACGTTGGAGAAAACCCGGTCACCGAGGGCTTCAAAGTGCGCGTTTTGCCTGACCGAAGGGCAAACAAAAGCCTATCTTGAGTTTGGTCTGACGGTGCCCTATGTCTGCCTCGTGAGCAGCCCCGGGCCGTCAAGATTGCGCAAGTTTCTAGCTCAACTGGGTCCCGGTCTCGTGACCGGCGCGGCTGACGACGATCCGAGCGGAATTGGCACTCACAGCCAGATCGGCGCGCAGTTCGGCTATGGTCTCGCCTGGACCTTTATCCTCAGCTTCCCGCTGTTGGCCGCGATCCAGGAGGTCGCTGCGAGGATCGGCCGCGTCACGGGCGGCGGCATCGCGCGCAATCTTCGCCGCCACTATCCGCGGCCGCTGCTGATTGGCGTGGTTCTGCTTTTGTTGGTCGCCAACATCGTCAACCTGGGCGCCGACCTCAGCGCGATGGGCGCGGCGCTAGCTCTACTGACGCACGGAAACAGTGGGTTTTACACGCTGCTTTTTGGCGTTTTTTGTGTCGTGGTCGAGGTGTTCCTGAACTATGCCCGCTACGCGGCAGTCCTGAAGTGGACCACACTATCCCTGTTCAGCTACGTGGCCGTGGTCGCGGTGGCGGGCGTGCCCTGGGGCAGGGCTTTGACCGCCTTGATCGTCCCCGAGATCCAGTGGAACGCGACCTATGCGACGGCGATGGTGGCCATCCTTGGCACCACGATCAGCCCATACCTGTTCTTCTGGCAGGCAGGTCAGGAGATCGAGGAGCAGCACCGCCATCACGCCAAACCGCTTTGCATAGCCCCCAAGGAAGCTGGACCGGAGCTGAGACGAATTCGGCTGGATACCCTTGTCGGCATGGGGTTCAGCACCCTCGTTTCGTTGGCCATCGTCTATGCCACGGCCGCCACTTTGCACGCCCATGGGATCACCGACATCACCACTTCAGCGCAGGCCGCCGAGGCGCTAAAGCCGATCGCCGGGCCTTTCGCGTTCGCCCTGTTCGCGGTCGGGATCATCGGAACGGGCTTGCTTGCAGTCCCGGTGCTGGCAGGGTCGGCCGCCTATGCCGTCACCGAGATGGCGGGCGTTGCCGGCAGCCTTGATGCCAAGCCGATGCGGGCTCGGCTGTTTTACGCCACAATTTCCGTAACGACCCTGCTCGGCGCCTCGCTGAACTACATCGGCATCGACCCCGCCAAAGCCCTGTACTGGGCGGCGGTCGTGAACGGCGTTCTCGCTGCACCGCTCATGGTCGTCATGATGCTGATCGTGCGCAATCCTCGCGCCATGGGCCGGCTGACACTGTCAACCAGGGGGACAGTGGTTGGCTGGACCGCTACCGCCCTCATGATCATCGCAACCGCGATCTTCTTCGTAACGGCGTTGTAGGCTAGTCATGCGCGGGGTCGTCCAGGAGATGCATTGTGAATCGGCGTGGGGTCACAACGACGATCTGCGTGCTAACGAATTGATTGTTTTCGGGCGGCAGGGGTCAATTCGCGACGCCGATTCACATACGTGACGCCAGAGATGTCTACGCCGGTTAGAGATGTCGCGGAGTCTGCCAGATAGAAATGTCGTGGCAGGGCGTTTGATGTCGGGCGGCGGGCGGGCGCGGAGCTCTCACACCGCGCAGAGCCCGGCCGGCGACCGTGGTGCGGGCAGGGGTGTTAGTCGTTTTTGATCTCACCGAGCGCGCCGCAGGCGGGCGAGGCTCTGACGGGTTTGCGCGCCGCGAGCAGACGTTCGAAACTTCTCAGAAGGGTGGTCAGCGGACCTGCGTTCGCTCAATGATTTGAGCGTCAATCTCGGCAACTCGCGCTTCCAACTGCGCTAAGTAGGGTGCGCCGTGTTGCGCCATCTTGTCGGGCGAATACACCCAAAGTTCATCATATGCCCGTAACGTACATTTCTGCCCGTTCTATGGCGTCACCCCTCCCAGGCACCGCAAAATCGCCGCCAGGATATCAACCCCAGACGAGGCCAACCCTCCAATAAATCCGCGGCGGTCCCAAAACTTCTGACGACGTACAGTCAGATCCGACCAGGTTCACGAAAAAATAGGATGCAAATATGTCGATTAATCAACTTGTTTATATAAGCCAAGCAACACGTAAGATGTCTCCGGAAGACCTCTCTGCGATACAGGAAACGGCGAAGAAAAACAATGCACCACTCGACGTAACGGGTAGTTTGTTTTACAACGGCGGTTGGTTTTTGCAAGTATTGGAAGGTCCATTATCAACGCTCGATAAGCTATATGAAAAAATAGAACTCGATTCTAGACACAAAAATTCGCGAGTATTGTACAACGAGCCGGCAAGCTTCCGTACCTTCCCGCGCTGGAACATGAATATGACCAACTTAAACGACAGACAAGCCGACAAATATGATGAACTTGTCGAAGTCATCGAGGCGGCTCAAACAAACCGTAATATCGGATCGGCATCCCCAGCAGTGGCATTACTCAAGATTTTTAGAGGCTGAGTCGAAGGGCCCGAGTCCATCGGGTTGAAGGTTGTCGCGTTCACCGCCGAGGCTCGCTCTATCCTAAGCGAGAACGATGACGCGTTAGACAGCCATCGTTCTCTACGAAGTCACCAAGCAGCGGCGTGAGTATCAAAGCCGGTACCGGTTGCGCGACCGGCGAGGCGAGCGCTCCGTGCCTTTGCCGACGGTACTTGAGCCGAAGGTATAATGCTCAACGTCCGACTAGGGTCGGGTGCAGAAATCGGGCCGTCGCCCGAAACCGGACGTTGAGGGTAGGGGCTCAGCCGACCCCGAACATATGGTTGGTCTGATCGCGGCGCTTGGGGCCTCTACTGGTGCGTGCCCCGGGTGGCCCGGCGTCTTGGCTCTGTCGGATGAGGGTGAGAAGGCCACCTAACCGCTTGTTCTCGATCACGGCCGCCTCGGTGACGCGACGAAGCTTGTCGAAGTCCGGTAGGGCATGCTGCGACCCTTGTGGCGGATCTCCAGGCGGCCATCGGGGAAGTCGACGACCTCGACGCGCCGGCCGATCGCTCCTTGCGCGAACTCGGACGGTTCGATCATGAGGAGGATGTTGTCGTACTGGAGCGTCAGCGCCTGTGAGAGGGTCCGCTCAGCGCGCCAGGTGAAGGCCTCGTCTAATCGGTCCCGCGGCGCCATGGGCCGGTGCAAGTCCTTGTCGTTGAACGGCGCCTTCGCGAAGCGGGTGTTGTAGTCGGCCATGAAGCTCGGCAGGAAGGCGTTGCCGTCGTCCATTGAGCTGACGCCGGCGAGCCGCAGCTTCTTCACCAGTCGGTCCTGCAGGGTCTTGTTGGCCCGTTCGACCCGGCCCTTGGCCTGGCTGGAGTTGGCGCAGATGATCTCGATGCTCAGGGCTTTGAGAGCGCGGCCGAACTGGGTCATGCCGTCACCATGGAGACCGCGGCCTTGTTCACGCGAAAGACCGCATGCTTGTCGGTGTAGAAGGCGATCGGCTTGCCGTGGGCCTCAAGGTAGCGCTGGGTCGCGTTGAAGTAGGCGAAGGTCGACTCCGACTGGACGAACTGCAGGTGCATCAGCCGACTGGTGGCGTCGTCGATGAAGACCAGCAGCGTGCAGCTGTCGGCGCGGTCCTCGAACCAGAAGTGATGGGACCCATCGACCTGGATGAGCTCACCGACGCATTCCCGCCGATAGCGCGGCTGGTAGATCCGACCGCGCCGCTTTTGCCGATCGGCCCAGAGCCCGGCCTCCAGCATCCACATCCGTAGCGTCTCACGCCCGATGTAGACGCCGTGGAGCTCACGGAGCTTCTCGGCCGCCAGCGTTGGACCAAAGCCCGAGTACCGCTCGCGGATCAGTTCCAGCGCCTGCGTCTTGACGTCCGGCGGCGTCCGCCGGTTGCTCGGCTGACCACGCTTCTTGGAGATCAGCGCCGTTGCGCCTTGCTGCTGATAAGCCTTAGCCAACCGCTGAACCTGTCGTCGCTCAAGGCCCAACAGCTGCGCCGCGGCGGGCGTCGTCAGCCGGCCGCTAGCGAGATCGCGGAGGATCTCCAGCCGCGTGAGCTCCTTGTCGCTCATGAAATGCAACGCCATCCTGGAGGCCTCCATCGCGGTTGCGGCGGAGGGTGACATGTCTAAATGGCACGGTGCGACATAACTAAATGGCGGCTACAAGCGATCCTCGTCTAATACATCTTATCGGAAATCAAGACACTATAATTCAATATTGTCAGAGACATACAGATTTGAGCTTTGGTTCGGTCTAGCGCTTTGAGTCATTGACGCGCGGCGCCAGCGCCATGCCGCTGGGCCAAACAGGCTTTGAATTATTGGATGCGGGTTTGAACGCCTCAAGCGGCCATTTGCCTAGATCCGCACTGCAAGCCGCGTGCATCGACTGCCGCTTCACCTGACCCCACAGGTCAGGTCGCGCCGCCGACGCCACGCTGTGCAGCGGCGTGGAAGAAGGACCCCCTTAGCGGGGTGATAGGCGCCTAAAAGGGACCCCTCATTCCGATGGCTTAGGCACGGCGGCTTGGTTCAACCGGGCGGCCGAGATCGGGATGTTGGTCGTGGAGACAGTGGTGCGGATTCGCCGTGAGTCTGCGGCGGGCAAGTCGATCAAGGCGATTTGTCGGGATCTGAGGCTCTGTCGCAAGGTTGTGCGCAAGGCGATCCTGGCGGAGGAAGGCGCGTTCAGCTATCGGCGCGTGACGCAGCCGTTTCCGAAGATCGGCCCGGTGCGCGAACGGCTTGAGCAGCTTCTGACCGAGAACGAGGCGCGGCCCCGGCGGGAGCGGTTCTTCAAGCCGCGCTTGCGGTTCGCCACCCTGGAAGAGCTGAACGGCTGGCTTGAAGCCGAGTGCCGCCGCTGGGCGCGCCTGCACCCCGACGGCTTCCACGAGGTCGAGCACGCGGTGACCGGAACCTGCCTGATCACCTTCGATCGCAACCGCTGCTCGGTGATGGCCAGGGCCGCCAAGCGCAAGGTGCAGGTGCGCGCCTATGCCGACAAGATCGTCGTCCGCTGCGCCGGCGAAGTGGTTGCTGAGCATGCCCGGTCCTTCGGCCGGGGCCGGACGATCTATGATCCCTGGCGCTACCTGCCGGTCCTGGCCCGCAAGCCGGGCGCTCTGCGCAACGGCGCGCCGTTCCAGGATTGGTCCCTGCCGCCAGCCCTGACGCGGCTCAGCAAGAAGCTGGGGCGTGGCGACGAGGCCGACCGCCGGTTCGTTCGCGTGCTGGCGGCGGTGCTGATCGATGGCCTGGATGTGGTCGATGACGCCGTCCGCGAGGCCCTGGACGCCGGCGCCGCCAGCGACGAGGTCATCCTCAACATCCTGGCCCGGCGGCGCGAGCCGCCAGCGCCCCAGCCGATCAACACCTGCGAGGCGCTGGTCCTGCGCCATCCGCCCATCGCCGACTGCGCCCGCTACGACCTGCTGCGAGGTCCCCGTGCAGCGGCATGAGATGATCCAAGCCTTCGCCCAACTGGGTCTCTGAAGGGCATGCCGGGGCCTTCGACGAGACCGTCACCACAGGCCTTCAGCGCAACCGCACGGCCATGGAGATCCTGGCCGACCTGCTCAAGGCCGAGACCAACCATCGCCAGGCCGCCTCCATCCGCTATCGCCTGACCGCCGCCAAGCTGCCGAAGCCCGGCGCGGCAAGGCCGGCGCCCTGGCGGCCCAGCTCTCGCGCCTCGATCTCATGGTCCTCGATGAGCTGGGCTACCTGCCGTTCGCCCAGTCCGGCGGCCAGCGCCTGTTCCATCTGGTCAGCAAGCTCTACGAGCGCACCTCGGTGATCATCACCACCAACCTGACCTTCGGAGCGTGGCCCGCCGTCTTCGGCGACGCCAAGATGACCACGGCGCTGCTCGACCGCCTGACCCACCACTGCGACATCGTCGAGACCGGCAACGACAGCTGGCGACTCAGAAACCGCCCCCTGACCGGCACGCCCCGCTTCATCCACAACTTGTTCAACCTCCCCCCAGACCCCCTCCCGGGCAGCTGATCAATCAGTGGCTCACCCCGCGGCGATGCTCTGCGCTGGCTGAGAGCTACGCGCATCGCCGCTCGGAAGCCGAATAGGGGGTCCCTATTGCGCGCCGTTTGACGCTCATGGCTACGAGTAGCCCCTCGGTTGATTGCGAAACAAAACGATCGGCATTCAATCGGTTGTCAAGTTGATTTCGAAACACTATTATGTCTTCGAAGAGGTGATTATGTCAGCGCGCGAAACGGCGGAACTCCTGCTGCTGGTGGGGCGGCTCGTCCAAGCGGAGGGCTATCAGGGCGAACTCAGTCCCGCCCAATGGATGGCGCTGCGCTTCTTCGCGCGCGCCAACTCGTTCTCCCGCACCCCGTCTGCCTTCGCGGAATTTCAAGCGACGACCCGTGGCACCGCATCACAAGCCATCAAGGCGCTTGAGGCTGGTGGGTACCTGGGCAGACAGAGATCCCAGGCGGATGGGCGAAGCGTCAGTCTAAGGCTGACGGACAAAGGCCACGAAGCGGTTGCGCGCGATCCGTTCGAAGTTCTGGTGCGCGCCGTGGAATCACTCGCCGCGGAAGAGCAAAGCGCGATGCGCGGCGCAATGCACCACGTGCTGACCACCGTAGCTGCGAGCGGGCCGCATCGGCACTTCGGTGTTTGCCAGGACTGCACGCACCTCGCTGGAGAAACGTGCTCCGACTCCACGGGAGCCTCCCTCTCGGCCCTCAAATGTCAACTGTTCGACGTTCCGATCGAGCTAGAGGAAGCCAGTCTACTCTGCATGCATTTTTCAACCAACGAGCCAGCCGCGCGGGGGCGGACACCGCGAATGAGTTCAGCACTGCGATCTGCTGAAAGGACGCCTAGTTGACCTACATCGTGATGGATGCCTGCATCAAATGTAAGCTCATGGACTGCGTAGAGGTGTGTCCGGTCGACTGCTTCTACGAGGGCGAGAACTTCCTGGCGATCAATCCGGACGAATGCATCGATTGCGGAGTCTGCGAACCGGAGTGCCCGGTGAACGCCATCAAGCCCGACACCGAAGACGATCCAGACGGCAAATGGCTAAAGGTCAATTCCGAATTCTCCCGCATCTGGCCCAACATCACCGTCAAGGGTGAGGCGCCCGCCGACGCCGACGACTTTGAGCGCGAGACCGGCAAGTTCGAGAAGTATTTCAGCGAAAAGCCCGGCAGGGGATCCTAGTGAACCACGAAGCGATATCAAAAAAGCTTAGCCATGCAGGCCACTGACCCACACCACGCGCGTGGCCCGTCGTCATTGCCGGCCGCCGGCGCAGAGAAGCTGCCTGGGATTCGGCACATCGTCGCCATAGGCAGCGGCAAGGGCGGCGTCGGCAAATCCACGGTGAGCGTCAATCTGGCGCTCGCGCTGCAGCAGCTCGGAGGGCGCATCGGGCTGGTAGATGCCGATATCCTTGGCCCCAGTATCCCCGGCATGCTCGACATCCCAACCGGTCAGCCGCCGGCGCAAACCCCGGAAGGCAGGATCATCCCGGCGGAGCGGCACGGTCTGAAGGTGATATCGATGGGGATGCTGACCGGAGACGACAATCCGGCCGTCTTGCGGGGCCCAATGGTGGGCAAATACCTGAAGATGTTCGTCGCCGGCGTGCAATGGGGACCCCTAGATTACTTGATTCTCGACCTCCCGCCCGGCACCGGCGACACGCAGCTGACGCTGGCGCAGAGCATGCCGCTGTCGGGCGCGGTGATTGTGACGACGCCACAGGACGTTAGCCTCAAGATCGCCCGCCGCGGCTTGCGGATGTTCGAGAAGGTGCAGGTGCCGATTCTTGGGATCGTCGAGAACATGCGCACTTTCACCTGCCCCCACTGCGGACAGAGCACGGATATCTTCCGTAACGGCGGCGGCGAGCGGATGAGCCAGGAGCTCGGCGTCCCGTTCCTCGGCGCCTTACCCCTCGATCCCGCCGTCGTCGCCTGCGGTGACGTGGGGCGCCCGATCGTGGTTGACCAGCCGAAGTCAGTCAGCGCCCAGGTTTACGCCGCCATCGCCGCAGCGCTTGCTGAGCAGCTCCACGCGGTGGCCACGGTGCTTCAGCCCTTTGTGTGGAGTTGGGACAGCAACGAGGGGGCGCCGGCCTGGATGGAAGGCTCGGTTCGGGCTGCTGGATCGAGGAATACCCCCATCGGTTTCCGGCGCCGCGATCCACGCACCTTGTCCGTGCTCTGGGAGGACGGCCATAGCGACGACTTCGACGTCCGCGATCTGCGACTGGCGTGTCACTGCGCCCTCTGCGTCGAGGAGATGAGCGGACGCAAGTTGCTCGATCCGAAAACGGTGCGGCCTGATGTGAGCCCGCGCAAGATCGTAAGCATAGGAAACTACGCGATCGGACTTGATTGGAACGACGGCCATAACAGCGGGATCCATACGTTTAAGAACCTGCGCGCCGCAGGCGCGCGCGCCGCAGAAAAGAACGTCGAGGATGTCTGACGCCCAGTCTATGGATCTGCAAATCGGCATCCGCGCGGAGACCTCGCTCGCCGACCCCGACACTTGTAAATTCACGGTGAGCCGCGATTTACATCCCGGTGGTCCGCTCTTCTTCGGCAATAAGGAACGGGCGGCCGGGTCGCCGCTCGCCGAGCGACTGTTCGCGCTTTCCGGTGTGGCCAACGTGCTCATCGCCGAGAGCGTAGTGACCATCGGCAAGGAGCCGAGCGCCTCGTGGTCGGGACTGAAATCGGCAATCGGGATGGCCGTCCGGACGCAGCTGCTCTCCGGCGTGCCGGCGATTTTGGAGATAGCTGCTCAGGCTAGCACGCAAGGAAGGGCCGACGCCGAGGTTCGCGTGGCCGTGCAGACGCTCCTGGATAAGGAAGTCAATCGTTCGATCGCCAACCACGGCGGGAAGATTTCAATCGTGGACGTCAGCGAGGGGAAGCTTTTCATTACGATGAGCGGCGGCTGCCAGGGATGCGCATCCTCTCAGGTGACCCTGAGGCAGGGATTCGAAGTTATGGTTAGAAGGGTTGCCCCGGAAATCACGGAAATTGTGGACGCGACGGACCACGCAGCGGGGAAGGAACCATTCTACAGACGCCCTGGCTAGATGTCAGGGAGACATCCGAAAATCGACTGTCCCGAAAATCCGGCCAGAATCCCAAGCAACCCGAAAGGAGCAACATTGTCCCTAAATGAACCTTTCCACCAGCAGATCTCCGACCTCGTGGCACAAAACCGAGTCGTTCTCTTCATGAAGGGAACTCGCCACATGCCACAATGCGGGTTCTCCGCCCAGGTCGTGAAAATCCTCGACGAGCTGCAGCCAAGCTACGAAACGGTCGATGTACTTCGCTCCCCCGAGATCCGGGATGGAGTCAAGGCGTTCTCCGAGTGGCCGACGATCCCGCAACTCTACATCGATGGGGTGTTCGTGGGAGGCTGCGACATCGTCCGCGAGATGCAGGCGTCCGGAGAGCTTCAAGAGCTCATCGGCGTTAAGGCCTAGTGGTGAGAATCTGACGGTTGGCGACCCGCCGAAAGTCTTTGGGGCCGAGGATTGGCGCCATTTTGACGGATTCAAACGCCGCTTTCGATCCGTTAGCAGCCCCGCATGCCGAGGACCACCATGAGCGAGGCGGTCGGAAGGGGTTTGCGGCAGTTGTCGCAGATCCGGGTGACGCAACGGGGAGCGCTAGAGCATTTTTCGAGCGAAGTGGTTCCGGTTCGCGTGAAGAAAAATGCTTCAAAACAAAATATCAGAGCTCACGGCCTGACGCAGTCAGGTCGGGAAATGCTCAAGCCAACATCGGACTCAAAGGCGGCATCGACGCGAGGGAGCTGCCCATCGACGCCTCAGTGCCGCGTTACTGATATAAAAAGGAGACCAGCATGTCGTCCCATCCAACTGACTTCCAAGGTTCCGTCATCGATGCGCTCCGCGAGGCCATCGAGCGCAAGATTCCCGATTCACGGGCCGGAGTGAACGGCGGCGGCGGCCACTTCAATATCGAGGTGACGTCGCCCGTGTTCGCCGGCAAGAATATGCTGGAGAGCCAGCGGATAGTGTACAGCGCCATCGCCGATTTGATGAAGGGGGACAGGGCTCCGGTGCATGCCGTCGACAGTTTGAAGACCCGGGCGCCATGAACAGCATGACTGCGTCAAACCTGACCCTCTCCCAGACCGCAGCCCAACGGCTTCACGCCCTCAGCCAGAGCGAGGGCTATCGCGTCATGCTTCGGGTGGCGGTGGAAGGCGGGGGCTGTTCCGGCTTCCAGTACCAGTTCGACTTGGTCAGCGAGCTGCATGCCGATGACCTGGTGGTCGAACGTGACGGGGCCGCAGCCCTGGTCGATGCGATGAGTTTAATCCTGCTGAGGGGCTCGGTGATCGACTATGTGGACGAGCTGTCCGGCGCCGAGTTCCAGGTCCGCAACCCCAACGCCAAGTCCAGCTGCGGCTGCGGCGTCAGCTTCTCCATCTAGAACATTTTTCGAGCGAAGTGGTTTCGGTTCGCGCGAAGAAAAATGCGTCAAAACAAAAGATTAGAGCTCACGGCTTGACGCAGTCAGGTCGGGAAATGCTCTAGCAGACTGAGGGAAAGGTCCGGACTGACGGCCTGTCCAGATTCTCCGGGCCGGCTCTTATAGACAACCTGGGTTCGACGCTTAGTCGCGCCCGCAGCCACAGGATTGGCGTCGGCATGAGCAGTTTCAGTGTGAGCAACGAACCCTTCACCCTGTTGCGCGATTGCAACGCCGTCATGGTGCCGCTTGGCGACGCAGCATGCCTGCCCATCGGCCAGATCGGCTACATCACTCAGGCGCTAGGGGGCAGTTTTACCGTGTATGTGGACGGCAACCTATTCCGCATTGCCGGAAGCGATGCCGACGCGCTGGGCAAGGAGCCGCCGGCGGCTATCGAGGTGGCCGCCGATGCCACCAATGCGGATGTGGAAAAGCTGGCGTGGGATCAGCTTCGCACCGTGTTTGATCCGGAAATTCCGGTCAACGTGGTTGATCTGGGGCTGGTCTACGACCTGCGCCTGGAGCAGACGGCTTCAGGCGAGCGCAAGGTTTATGTGAAGCTCACGTTGACCGCCCCCGGCTGCGGCATGGGCGACATCCTGGTGGATGATGCCCGCACCAAGCTCAAGATGATTCCCACGGTTGCGGAGGCTGATGTGGATCTGGTGTTCGATCCGCAGTGGAGCCATTCAATGATGTCCGACGCCGCCAAGCTGGAAACTGGCATGCTCTGAGTCCCGCCATGTTGGCGGACGGCGATGTAGGGCAAATATTCACGACTCAACGACCTTACCAGGCTCGATAGTGACGCTTTCCCCGCAACCGCAGGCGTCGGTCTGGTTGGGGTTTCGGAAGGTGAACTTGGCTGAGAGCTTGGTCTTTTCGTAGTCAATCTCGCTGCCGATCAAGAACAGGACCGCCTTGGGATCGACCAGAATGGTGACGCCCTTGTCTTCCACCACCTCGTCCAGGGGCGCGGCGGCCTCGGCATATTCGATGGTGTATTCGGAGCCGGCGCAGCCGCCGTTCTTCACCCCAACCCGTAGTCCCCTATAAGGGACATCAGCGCGGCCCATGATCTCGCGCACGCGCTCAGCCGCAGTGTCGGTCAGGGAGACGAGCTTGGGGCGGAGTCGGCGGGGCGGCGCGCCGGCCGCAGTCAGATTGAGATCGCTCATGGTCAGAATCCATTCAGTCGGAGCTTAGCCTCGTCGGACATCCGCGAGGAATCCCATGTCGGGTCGAACACGAGATCGACCTTCACCCGGCCGATGCCGGGCAGTTCCTTCACCACATCCTTCACCCAGTCCGGAATTTCACCGGCCACCGCCGGCAGCTTCCGAGCTGAGGCGTCGCTGTCGAAATAAACCAGCGGCTCGCCGT
The DNA here is from genome assembly GCF_049896225.1 of Caulobacter sp. DWR3-1-2. NCBI lineage: Bacteria > Pseudomonadati > Pseudomonadota > Alphaproteobacteria > Caulobacterales > Caulobacteraceae > Caulobacter > Caulobacter sp. DWR3-1-2. The sequence continues at coordinate 11,994 of NZ_JAFCTW010000006.1, forward strand.
TCACCTGGCGAGCCAGGATCGGGAACCGCTCGCGGATGGCTTCGACGTCGAAGTCCATGGTCAGGCTCTCAACCTCTGGGCGGCCCAGGCGCGAGCGACCTCGCGGGCGGGCTGGTAGGCGATCCGCTCGATCACCTGACCGACGAACGCCTCGATCAACAGGGCGCGGGCCTCGGTTTCGGGGAGACCCCGCTGGCGCATGTAGAACAGCGCCTCTTCGTCCAGGGCGCCGATCGTATTGCCATGGGCGCACTGCACGTCGTCGGCGAAGATCAGCAGCTCCGGTTTTGCATCGACCTCGGCGCGATCCGACAGGATCAGTGCGTTGTGCCTCATGCGAGCGTCGGTGCGGTCAGCACCCTCCTCCACCACGATGCGCCCCTGGAAGACGCCGCGGGACTGGTCGCGCACGACGCCCTTGGTGAGCTGGTCCGTGGTTCCATCAACCCCTCCGTGCTCCACCATCGTGGTCAAGTCGGCATGATGCTGACCGGAGAGCAGATAAACGCCATCGAGGCGCACACCGGCTCCGGCGCCCGGGTGGGCGACGTGGGTCTCGATCCGCTGTCGTTTGGCGCCGTCAGTCAGCAGGGTCTGGGCGAAGCGGGTCTCAGGGCCGAGCGCAACCTGGGTCGAGCTGACCGAGATCGCGCCTTCGCTGTCGGCGGCCACCACGATGCGCTCCAGGGCCGCGCCTTTGGCGAGCGAGATATCGAGGGCCGTGTCGGCGACATAGTCGCCCGCTAAGCCCTCATAGCTCTCCAGCAAGGTCAGGTCGGCGCCTTTGCCCAGTTGAATGGCGAGCTGGACGGAATGGGCGCTGTCGGCGCTTTGGGCGACGAACCGCAGGCGCACGACACGCTTCTCGCCGGGCTTCAGAATCAGGGCCGAGGCGTCGCCGCGTAGGCGGCCATTGACGATGGCGACCTCGATCTCGCCCAGATCACCAAACGGGCCAGCGGTCAGCGCCGCCTCGCTTGGCGGCGAGGGCGGCGGCAGGACGCGCAGCAGGCCGCGCAGGTCGGTCCACTTCCAGTCTTCGTCGCGCTTGCTGGGAAGCAGGCCGGCGTCGCCGGATTTCAGGGCGGTGGCGAGACTCAAGCGGCCCTCGCGTATTTGTCGTAGCCTTCGCGCTCGAGCTCGAGCGCCAGGTCGGGCCCGCCGGTGGCGACGATGCGGCCGCCGGCCAGGACGTGGACCTTGTCGGGTTTGAGGTAGTCGAGCAGCCGCTGGTAGTGGGTGATCACCAACATGGCGCGATCGGGATCGCGCATGGCGTTGACGCCTTCGGAGACGATCTTCAGGGCGTCGATGTCGAGTCCGGAATCGGTCTCGTCAAGGATCAGGAGGCGCGGGGCCAGCATGGCCATCTGGAAGATTTCCATCCGCTTCTTCTCACCGCCTGAGAACCCGACATTGAGGGCGCGCCTGAGCATCTCGAAGTCGATCTTCAGTTCGCCGGCCTTCTCGCGCGCCAGCTTCAGGAAGGCCGGGGCGCTGATCTCGGTCTCGCCGCGCGCCTTGCGCTGGGCGTTCATGGCCGTGCGGATGAAGGTCAGCGCCGGAACGCCGGGGATTTCCAGCGGGTACTGGAAGGACAGAAAGACGCCCTTGGCGGCGCGTTCGTTGGGATCGAGCACCAGCAAATCCTCGCCGTCCAGGGCGGCGGTCCCGCCGGTGACCTCGTAGCCCGAGCGGCCGGTGAGCACGTAGGAGAGCGTCGACTTGCCGGCGCCATTGGGGCCCATGATGGCGTGGACCTCGCCCGCGGGCACATCAAGCGTCAGGCCTTTGAGGACTTCCTTGCCGCCGACTTCGGCGCGCAGATTGGAGACGGAAAGCATCTTGGGGGTCACTCCACGAGAAACTGCGCCAGGACCTCAAGGGCCTCTTGCGCGCTTGCAACGGGCTGCTGCTTGGTGGGGGAAGCGGTGGGCCTGGTGGCCGAGCCACCCAGCGCGGGCCAGGTCGGTGCCTTGGTGGAACCGCTCGGCCTCCTCCCGCGCGTGGCGTTCGGCTTCAAGACTTGCCCTGAGGATATAGGGGCGATCCGTTCCGGAATGGCGAGGGTCATCCGACCGAACCTTCGAGCGAGATCGCGACGAGCTTCTGGGCTTCGACCGCGAACTCCATGGGCAGCTCCTGCAGCACCTCGCGGACGAAGCCGTTGACCAGCAGCTGGACCGCCTCCTCCTGGGAAAGACCGCGTTGTGTGGCGTAGAATAGCTGGTCGTCCGACAGCCGGGTGGTGGTGGCCTCATGCTCAAGGATGCAGTGGCCATTGCGCGCCTCGATGTAGGGCACGGTGTGGGCCGCGCAGGTCTTGCCAATCAGCAGCGAGTCGCACTGGGTGAAGTTGCGCGAGCCCCTGGCCTTGGGGTGGACCGAGACCAAGCCGCGATAGGTGTTGGACGAACGCCCCGCCGAGATCCCCTTGGAGATGATCCGCGAGCGGGTGTTAGCGCCGAGGTGGAGCATCTTGGTGCCGGTGTCGGCCTGCTGGCGGCCGTTGGTGATGGCGATCGAATAGAACTCGCCCGAGCTCCCTTCGCCGCGCAGGATGCAGGACGGGTATTTCCAGGTGATGGCCGAACCGGTCTCGACCTGGGTCCAGGAGACCTTCGAGCGGTCTCCGCGGCAGTCGGCGCGCTTGGTGACGAAGTTGTAGATGCCGCCCTTGCCCGTGACCGGATCGCCCGGATACCAGTTCTGGACCGTGGAATATTTGATCTCGGCGTCTTCCAGCACGATCAGCTCGACCACGGCGGCATGGAGCTGGTTCTCGTCGCGCATGGGGGCCGTGCAGCCCTCCAGGTACGAGACGTAGGCGCCCTGGTCGGCGATGATCAGGGTGCGCTCGAACTGGCCGCTGTTCTCCGCATTGATCCGGAAATAGGTGGAGAGCTCCATCGGGCAGCGGACGCCGGGCGGCACATAGACGAAGCTGCCGTCGGAGAAAACCGCAGCGTTCAGGCAGGCGTAATAGTTATCCGAAACGGGCACGACGGAGCCCAGGTATCGCTTCACCAGTTCGGGATGTTCGCGGATCGCCTCGCTCATGGAGCAGAAGATCACGCCCACCTGGGCGAGCTCCTTCTTGAAGGTGGTGACCACCGACACACTGTCGAACACCGCATCCACTGCGTACCTCGGCGCGCCTTCGACGCCGGCAAGGACCGCCTGTTCCCTCAAGGGGATGCCCAGCTTTTCGTAGACGGCGAGAATTTCCGGATCGACCTCGTCGAGGCTCTTGGGGCCCTTCTTCTCTGACGGGGCGGCGTAGTAGTAGCTGTCCTGGTAATCGATGCGCGGGAAGTGGACCTTGGCCCAGGCCGGCTCGTCCATGGCCAGCCAGCGCTCGAATGCGTCCAGCCGCCACTGCAGCATCCATTCCGGCTCGTTCTTCTTGGCCGAGATGAAGCGAACGATGTCGGCGTTCAGACCCTTGGGCGCGAAGTCCTGGGCGATGTCGGTGGAAAAGCCGTGCTGGTATTTCTCCAGGCTCTCGACATGTTCGATGGTCTGTAAGGCAGCGGACATATGCGTGCTCCAAGGCCGCAAGCGCGCAGCGACGCGCGGAGTGGCGGGATGAATTTGGCGTCCAGGCTTCGACGAAGGCGGCCCGGTCGGTGTCGGTGATCGACCTCGCCGTCATGGCCTTCCGCCTGCACGATCCGCGATGTTTGCAGCCGGATGACCGCCGTTTCGCGTGCTGACATGTTCACCCTTTCCCGCAAAGTGATAGCCCTTCGAAACCATATTGACAAGCGATCTGGGGATTAATAGTTGTGTTTCGAAATCAGTGTCGAGGCGCGAATGAACATCGGTCCAGCTGTCTACGATGCCGTCGAGCTCATGGTTCGGCTGGCTGCCGCCGATCGCCAGGTGACAGCAGGCGAGCTCGCCGCCCAACTGGCCCGTTCGCTGTCATATACGGAGGCGCTGTTGGCTCGACTACGGAACTGCACCCTTGTGAAAACCGTCAGGGGTCACGGTTATCGCTTAGCGCGACCGGCTGCGTTGATCTCCGCTGCAGATGTTTTTTCGAAGCCGTGTACCGGGGAAGAGCGACCCCGGCTGCGCGACGATATCTTCCTTATCTCCGACCCAGGGACGCGGTAATCGGGGTGGATCTGCTTAAATATTCGCTCATGACCTATACTATGACTTTCCTAAGCGGTGTCAGGCTCGCCGACCTGTTGCCTGATTCAGCGATCACAGATGCTGGAACAGGACCAAACTCATTCGCCGAGCCGCCCTATCGCTCATGGAATCCCCTGCACGGTGTAGGCGCCTGAATGCTGGCCTTGAGGCTGCAGCGCGGCCGGACCAGCGATCAAGAAAATCCGAGGCCACCTTCACAAGGCTGATCTGGTTCGCCGCCGACCCCCTCTTTGGAAAGGAGAGAGCCATGACCGACAACGCGTCGGAAACGAACAAAAACGTGGAAGCACTACGGCGGGCGCTTTCCCGGTGGGACAATGAGGGTGGTGCAGCCGCGCAGAACCCACAGCTGAGCCCATCAACGAGTACCGCCGAAACTGGTGGACTCAAGCTGACCATCCCGAGCTTCAAACACGCTTGATCGCATTCTATTCAGGTTGGACGTCGGTGGAGCGAGCAGATCGATATGGCACGTGAGGTCTATCCGAAGTTCACGAACGACCACGGTGTGCCGGAGATTCGCATCGGGGTTAAGGCGTTCAAATGCATCGGCGCATCACCACCCCAGGACCACCCGCATATCTATCTTGCAATGGGCGGACAGGACACCAGCATTCTCTGCCCTTATTGCGCGACCCTATTTCGGTTCGATCGCGACCTCGATCCATACGGGGCCGATCCGCCAGACAGCGTTTTCGCCTTGGGTGACGAGGCAGAAGGAGCATAACGCTGGTCGCCGAGAAAGTATGGTTGCCGATCCTGGTGACGATGCCGGCGCGGGCGGCGCGGCGGCCTATCATCGCGTAGGCGTCGGACCAGGGCAGTGGCGTGGTGGTCAGCACCGCCTCCCCCGCTCAATGGTGCGCAACAGCGGCCACTTCGGATTGCCGCGCAAGGCGCAGCCGTCGAGGCGTCCAAGTAGAGAACGGCGCGACGTTTGTTAGCTGAGCAACGCTGAGGGCGAACGGAACCCGAACCCGCCAACTTCAGGCCGCGCCGCGCATTCGGCGACCGATGGTCAGCTGCCGGCGCCCCGTTGGCGGCGTCGCGGCCTGGTCCCACAGGAAGTCGCCCGAGAACGCGATGTGCTCCCAGCCGACCGGCGAGGTGTGGGCGAGGAGATCGTCGGGGGCAGGCTGGCCAGCAGCTCGCAGGTGGTCGACGGCGTCGGCCATGTAGGTCGAGTTCCACCAGACGATGGCGGCGATCACCAAGTTCAGGCCCGAGGCGCGGTACTGCTGCGCGTCGCGGGCTGGACAAGGCCGACGCCCTGAGGGAACGGGAAGTGACCGCAGACTGGCCAGCCTTCGATCCAGCCACAGGAGCAGACCTTTGCGCGGCGCTTGGCCACCGGCCACAGTCTGGCCGACCTCGACCTCGTGCCCTTCCAAGGAGCCGTGATAATCTTCGAAGGTCGGTTTGGAGTGCTCCAGCACGTCGTCGACGCTTAGGCACGCACGCGGATGTCCAACCTAAGGACCTTGACTAGTTTACGGCTCAATTATATAGTTGAGGTCTCAACTGTGAGGTCTTCATGACAACTCGTCGTAGTGTGCTCGCTTGCCTCATCGCAATGCCAGTCGTGTCCGCCGGATGTGGGTCAGGTTCAACAATAGACCCCGCTGCGGCATGGCGCACGCCGGGCGCCGGCGAGACTGATCCGCGACGCTATGCGCTGGCGCATGCGATCCTGGCCCCCAACCCCCACAACCGGCAGCCCTGGCTCATCGATCTGGCCGGAAATGATGAGGTTCTATTCTACCCTGACACCGCCCGCCTGTTGCCGGCTACGGATCCGCCAAACCGCCAGATCACCCTAGGCTGCGGCGCGTTTTTGGAGCTATTTGACCTCGCGGTGCGGCAAGTGGGGCGACGGGCGGACATCACGCTTTGGCCCGAGGGCGAACCCCATCCGCGCCTGGACAACCGCCCTATTGCCCGTATTCGCTTAGTTTCCGATCGCAACATCACGCGCGATGCCCTTTTCGAACAGATCACAAATCGACATACGAACCGCGCCCCCTACGACCTGAAGGCGCCGCCGACCGCCGCGGAACTCGCAGCCATCTTGGCTGCAGCGGACGGTGGCGGGATCACGGCCGGAACGATCAGTGACGAGGCGACCCGCGTGCAAATCATGCAACTGGCTTGGCAAGGATGGACGATCGAGAGCCACACGCCTGCGACCCATATGGAATCCGTTCGCCTGATCCGTATCGGGGCGGCGGAGATCGCCGCACATCGCGACGGCATTTCGCTGAGTGGCCCCATGTTGGAAATACTCAAGGCTGGCGGCGTGCTGACGCCCGCAACCCTCGCCGACCCAGACTCATTCGCGGCGAAGTCCAGCAACGACATGGCCCGCAAAGCGCTAGACGCGACACCCGCGTTTTTCTGGCTGAAAGGCGCGAATAATAGCCGGGCGACCCAAATCGCCGCCGGCCGAGCCTATGCCCGAGCCCACCTCACAGCTACAAGGCTTGGCCTCAACTTTCAGCCTTGGAGCATGACCCTGCAAGAGTATCAGGAGATGGCAGGGCCCTACGCGGCCACACAAGTGTTGTTGGGTGCGGGCCCTGAAGCTCCACTTCAGATGCTGGTCAGGGTGGGCCGAGCCAAGGCCTCGCCTCCGGCGCCGCGACGCGGCTTAGCGGCGCACATTCGAACATGACAGATGCCGTTGAGGATCCGTTGGCCTTCCAGGTTTTCAACGAGATCGCAACTATTGAACACTTGTCGAGCACGGCGTTCGAGCGGGTGCTGCCGAGGGGGCTCTCCCTGGCGGGCTTCACGGTCCTCAACCACCTCATCCGCCTGCGCCACGAAAGGCGGGCGCCAGCTTTGATCGCGAGCGCGCTGCAAGTCACCCGGGGCGCCATCACCGGGACTGTTAAAAGGCTGGAAGCGCAGGGCCTGGTTCACTCGAATCCAGACCCGAAGGATGGCCGAGCAAAGGAGATCAGCGTCACGCCTGCCGGCCGCACGGCTCGCGATGCGGCGATCGCCGCTCTGCAGCCCATCCTGGCCCAGTTGCAGACCGAGATCGACGAAACACTACTGGCGAAGCTGCTGCCAGGTCTGCAGCACCTGCGGCGTATCCTTGACGCGCAAGGGATTAGGTCAGAAGTCCAAAAGGCGGCGAAATCACCCGCGCGGCCCGCGCCTCATTCACGTGCCAGAGCTGCCCGAAGGCGATGAGGGACTGGGCTGCACGCATCGGGTGAGTGCGCGGACAGGCTGCAAGCGGTCCTTCCCAACGTCAGTCAGAACCGCGAACAGCCGCAGGCTCACCTCAGTGTGGCGGACAATACCGCGCCTGCAGAAATGGATGTCCTTCTGGGAGGAGACCGGCCGCCGCCACGACTTGAAGCCGGACTCTGGGTTCCTGCTGGGTGAAAAGGCGCCAGGTGTTGCCGACGTGGTGACGGCTGTTCTGTGGTCGACCGTGACCGACCGCTTTTCCAAGATCCAGGCGATCCTTGAGGACACAGCGCCCAGGACAGCGGCGCTGACACGGCGGGTCGCCGATCCGCCGCCGCTCGTCAAGCTGGCCGCCGAGGCCCGGAAAGACTATGGCGACACCTATTGCGGCGGCCAGATCGAGGCCTCCCTGCGCAAGGTCCTGGACGCTTAAGCCTCCAAACGCCCGGGAATCGCTGGTCGATCGCTGCGGCTCCGTTATAAAGATGGAACCTTCCTGCGGACGAAGTCCCCTGCCCCGCGCCGCGAGGGGCAAAACGAGGCCGCGGCCCACCGCGTCCGCAGGACCATCAAGGCCGACCGCGTCACGCCCATCCACCCTTGCTTGTCTGACCACACCCGCTAGGCAGGTGCGAACGGCCACTCACTCGAGATTTCCATGCCGCTGACCCGCCCCCGTTCCGCGTCGAGCCTCAAATCCGGCGCGGAGGTGTGGGCAACGCTGGGGCTGGCCGCTGTCCTTACGTTCTTCCTGATCAGCGGGGCTGTCGCCTACATCAACATTCAGGCGCTGCGGGCGAACGATCAGAACGTCCGGCATACGCACGAAGTGATCATCGCGCTGAACGACATGCTGTCGACGGCCCAGGACGCCGAGACCGGCCAGTGGGGCTACCTACTCACCGGGAACGAGACCTATCTCGCGCCATACGAAGACGCCGTCGCGAAACTCGCCGGCCGAGTCGACGCAATCGGCTCGCTGACACGCGATAACCCGGCCCAGCAAGCCAAACTCGCCCAGCTCCAACGCCACATTGACGCCAAGCTCGCGGAGCTCAGCGAGACGGTTGAATTGCGCAAAACCAAAGGAATCGAGGCTGCGCGCGCCGTGGTCACCACCAATCACAGCAAGATCGAGATGGACGCCATCCGCGCCCAGGTCGAGGTCATGCGGCAGGACGAAACTCGCCTGCGGAAAATCCGTATTGCGGAGATGTCGAGCGCCTTCAGCGCGGCCCAGACCACTGGCGTGCTCTCCGGCCTTCTCGGGGCCGGGCTCACCGTCGTCGTGTTCATCCTGATCCGCAGGAACACGCAGGTCCGCAAGCGCCAGCAGTGGCTACAGTCGGGTGAGGTCGGGCTTGCCGAGGCCATGATGGGCGACAAGTCGGTCGAGCAACTCGCCGACAGCATCCTGGCCTTCTTGGCGCGCTACGTCGGCTTCCAGGCGGGCGCGCTCTTCAACGGCGATGGCGACCAGTACAGTCGGGCGGCGACCCTCGGCGTTCCGGCCGACGCGGAGGTCCCGGTCCGGTTCAGCGTGAAGGAAGGACTTCTGGGACAGGTCGCGGCCGAAGGGCGGGCAACGATCATTCGGGACGTTCCGAAGGGCTATCTGACCATCGGTTCGGCGTTCGGCCAGGACACGCCCAAGCATCTTGTCATCGTTCCGGCCCGTGCCGACGATGTCGTCAACGTGGTGATCGAACTGGGCTTCCTGCACGCCGTCGACGATCGCGTGCTCGATCTGCTGGAGCAGGCTTCGGCGTCGATCGGTATCGCTCTGCGCTCGGCGCGCTATCGGACCCAGCTGCAGGATGTTCTTGAGGAGACCGAGCGCCAGGCCGAGGACCTGCAATTACAGAGCGAGGAGCTTCGCGTCTCCAACGAAGAGCTCGAAGAACAAAGCCGCGCCCTCAAGGAATCGCAGGTGCGGCTCGAGCAACAGCAGGTCGAGCTGGAGCAGACGAACAGTCAGCTTGAGGGACAGGCTCGGACGCTCGAAACCCAACGCAACGACCTTGAACACACGAGCGCCGCCGTGCAGCTGAAGGCCCGCGAACTGGAGCAAGCGAGCCAGTACAAGTCCGACTTCTTGGCCAACATGTCGCACGAGCTGCGAACGCCGCTGAATTCCCTGCTGATCCTCTCCAAGTTGCTGGGCGACAACCCCGAGGGCACTCTCTCCGACGAACAGGTGAAGTTTGCCCGGACCATTCAATCATCGGGCAACGATCTTCTGACGCTCATCAACGACATTCTCGACCTCTCGAAGATTGAGGCAGGTCACATCGAGATCCAACCGGCGAGCCTTCCGCTACAGAGACTGGCCGGCGATCTTCGGCAGCTTTTCCAGCCCGTTGCGGGCGAACGCAAACTCACGTTCGAGATTAGCCTCGCCGACGACTGCCCCCCCGCCATCGACACCGATCGCATGCGGCTTGAGCAAATTCTCAAGAACCTGCTGTCCAACGCTTTCAAGTTCACAGAAAGCGGCGGCGTTCGCCTCGCCATCGCACGCGCCGGCGCCGATCGACTGGCGTTAGCGGTGACGGACACCGGGATCGGCATCTCAAGGGAGCAGCAGGAGGATATTTTCGAAGCCTTCCGCCAAGCGGATGGCACCATCAGCCGCCGGTACGGCGGCACCGGGCTTGGCCTGTCGATTTCGCGCGAATTGGCGCGGCTGCTCGGCGGCGCGATCACGCTTGAGAGCATGCCTGGCGAAGGCGCTACCTTCACCGTCACGGTTCCGATCTCCTACCACCCCGCCTCGGTCGCGCCCCGCGATCAGCGCGAACCGTCTCCGTCCGAGGCGGCAGTCGCGACGTCGTCTGCCGCACCGAAGACCAAGCGAGCGCCCTCACTAGGGACACCCGAGGACGACCGAGACGCCCTCACCGACGCGCGCCGTCTGCTTTTGGTCGTTGAAGACGACGAGGCATTTGCCGCCATCGTGCGCGACCTGTCCCGCGAAATGGGCTTCCAATGCATCGTGGCCGGCACGGCCGAGGAGGCCGTGACCCTTGCCAGGAAATTTAAGCCCAGCGCGATCGTCCTCGACATCGGCCTGCCGGACCAGTCCGGCCTAACGGTGCTCGATCGCCTGAAGCGCGATGACCAAACTCGCCACATCCCCATCCACGTCGTGTCCGGCACCGACCACAGCCAGACGGCGCTGTCGCTGGGCGCGGTCGGCTATCTCGTGAAGCCGGTTAAGCGTGAAGACCTGGCCGAGGTGCTGCAAGCCCTCAAGTCAAAGCTGACAAAGACCAAGCGGCGGGTGTTGATTGTCGAGGACGACGACGTTCAGCGCGACGCTGTCGGCAAGCTACTCGCCTCGCGCGATGTCGAAACCGTCGGCGTGGGCACCGCCGCAGAATGCCTGGAGCAGCTCCAATGGCAAACCTTCGACTGCATGGTGCTCGACCTGTCTCTGCCCGACGCCTCCGGGTACTCATTGCTGGAGACGCTGAGCCAGGGCGACCACGCCTTCCCACCGGTCATTGTCTATACCGGCCATGATCTGTCGGCGGACGATGAACAGCAACTGCGCCGCTATTCCAACTCGATCATCATCAAGGGCGCGAAATCGCCGGAGCGCCTGCTCGACGAGGTGTCGCTGTTCCTGCACCAGGTGGTGGCCGAGCTGCCGCCGGAGCAGCAGAAGATGATCCAGAAGGCGCGTAATCGAGACGCCGTTCTCGAGGGCCGCCGCATCCTCATCGTCGAAGACGACGTCCGCAACGTCTACTCCCTGACCAGTGTCCTCGAACCCCGCGGCGCCGTCGTCCAGATCGCGCGAAATGGTCAGGAGGCGCTCGACGCGCTGGCAGGGTCCGCGCAGGATCCGTCGCGGACCATCGACCTCGTGCTGATGGACGTGATGATGCCGGTGATGGACGGCTTGGTCGCGACGCAGCAGATCCGCAGCGATCCGCAATGGGCTAAACTGCCCATCGTCATGCTGACCGCCAAGGCGATGCCCGACGATCAGGAGCGCTGTATCGAGGCCGGCGCCAACGACTACATGGCCAAGCCCATCGACGTCGACAAGCTGCTCTCGCTCGTTCGCGTATGGATGCCAAGATGAGAGTGATCTGTGCGAGACGGCGTTGAAGGCATCGAGATCCCGCTGCTGCTGGAGGCGCTCTACCAGCGCTACCACTATGATTTCCGTCACTACGCTCGGGCGTCGATCAAGCGGCGCTTGATCCAAGCCCGCGTGCAGCTCAATTTCAGTAGCATCTCGGCCATGCAGGATAGCCTGTTGCACGATCCGTCCACGCTGCCCCGGCTGCTGGACTACCTCACCGTCCAGGTGAGCGAGATGTTTCGTGATCCGTCCTATTTCCGGGCGCTGCGGGAGAAGGTCTTGCCGTACTTGCGGACCTATCCCTCGCTGAAGGTCTGGATCGCCGGCTGCAGCACCGGCGAAGAGCTCTATTCGCTGGCGATCCTGTTCCGCGAAGAAGGGCTCGATCAACGCACGCTGTTCTACGCCACCGACATCAATCCGGGGGCCCTCCGTGCCGCCGAGGCCGGCGTCTACCCGCTCGACCGGATTCGGAAGTTCACCGAGAACCACCAGAAGTCCGGCGCCAAGACGTCGCTGTCGGACTACTATACCGCCGATTACGGACGGGCTGTGTTCGACAAAACCCTGCGCAGCCGCGTCGTGTTTTCGGACCACAGCCTGGTGACCGACGCCGTTTTCGCGGAGATGCATCTCATCTCCTGCCGCAACGTCCTGATCTATTTCGATCGCGCCCTGCAAGATCGGGCCATAGGCCTCTTCCGGGACTCGCTCGCACGCAAGGGCTTCCTGGGCCTGGGGTCGAAGGAGAGCCTGCGCTTGTCAGAGCACGCCGCCGCATTCTCCGATTTCGACCGCGACGAGAAGATCTACGAAAGACAGGAGCCATGACGGAGGCGCCCATCAAGGCGGTCGCGATCGGCGCGTCGGCGGGTGCGGTTCAGGCGCTCTTGCAGATCCTGCCATCGCTGCCCGCCAGCTATCCCTTTCCGGTGCTGATCGTCGTTCACGTTCCGCCTGATCGGAGAAATGCGCTGGTGCCGCTCTTCCAGATGAAGTGCCAAATCGAGGTCAAGGAAGCCGAAGACAAGGACCCCGCGCTTGCGGGTGTGGTCTATTTCGCGCCTTCGGACTATCACCTATTGGTAGAGGTGGATGGATCACTTTCGCTTTCCTCGGACGAGCTTGTGAATCATTCCCGCCCATCTATTGACGTGCTGTTCGAGAGTTCGGCCGACGCCTTCGGACCCGCGCTCGTAGGGGTCATCCTTACAGGGGCAAATCATGACGGCGCCCTAGGGCTCAGGGCGGTCATGGACGCGGGCGGCGTCGCCATCGTTGAGGACCCGGCCGACGCCCACGCCTCAACGATGCCGGCCGCAGCGCTCAGTGCATGCTCATCTGCAAAGGCCATGAAACTGGACGCGATCACATCCTACTTGTTGAGTCTGGGAACGGCATGACCCGCGAGGCGCCGATAAACTTCCTACTGGTCGATGACCTTGAGGAAAACCTTCTAGCGCTCGAAGCGCTGCTGCAGCGTGAGGGCCTCCGCTGCCTCAAGGCGCGCTCGGGCGAGGAGGCCCTGGAACTCCTCCTCGTCCATGACGTCGCTCTGGCGCTGCTCGATGTACAGATGCCGGGCATTGACGGATTTCAGCTCGCGGAATTCATGCGAGGCGCTGAGCGGGCGCGACACATCCCGATCATCTTCCTCACGGCCGGCAGCGTCGACATTCAACGCCGGTTCCGCAGTTACGAAACCGGCGCGGTCGACTTCATTCAAAAGCCAATCGAAGCGGGCATCCTGCGCAGCAAAGCCAATGTGTTCTTCGACCTGTATCAACAGCGCCGGCAGATCGTGGTGCAGCGTGACGAGCTTGCAGCCAATGCGGATCTTCTGCGAACCGTCGATCGGCACAAGAATGAGTTCCTCGCGGTTCTCGGCCACGAGTTACGCAATCCGATTATGGCACTCAGCGCGGGCTTTAGCCTCCTGAAGCGGCGCGACGACCCCGAGCAAGTTCTGCAGATACGGGCGGAGATGGACCGACAGGTCGTCCATCTGTCGCGACTGGTCGATGACCTCCTCGATATCTCCCGTATAGATCAGGGAAAGTTTTCCCTGAGGAAGGAGAAGGTCGCACTTCTGAATGTCCTCAAGTTCGCGATCGAGACTAGCCAGCCGCAAATCGACACCGGTCATCATGCGCTCACAATCGACATCCTGACGGAACCGACTTGGCTGGACGCCGATCCCACCAGAATCGCGCAGGTCGTCAGTAATCTCCTGAACAACGCCGCCAAGTATACGCCGGAAGGCGGGCAGATCAGGCTCGTCGCACGGGTGGTGGATGGGTTTGCGGAGATCGAGGTCTCCGACAACGGGATCGGCATTCCAGACGATATGCAGTCCACGATTTTCGAGCTGTTCGCGCAGGTTAGGGGCTCAGGGGCAACCGCACAGGACGGGCTAGGGATTGGCCTGGCTCTCGTTAAGCAACTGGTCGAGCTTCATGGAGGGACAATTTCGCTCACGAGCAGTGGATTGAACCTGGGCAGCAGCTTCCAGGTGCGCTTCCCAGTCCTCCCTTAGCGTTCTCTAGAGTTTGTCCAGACCGGCCCGCTCGTCGGAGCCGCGCCTTTCTGAATGGAAGGCCACTGCGGGGAGTCGCTCGATCTGAATCTCATTCCGGACGACCACCCGACCTGGAAAGCTACGAGGGGTCTGAGTAGCAGCGGAACAGAAAACCTGCACAAGCTCGGTGTCAGGCCTCATCGACACCGGCCGTGCGCGGGTCGCGCGGCGGCCGGAGTTCGCCTCGGGCGACAAAATCCGGCAGTGTGAGCCGGGAAGGTGGGCATCGACCGCTGCGCGGAGCGCAACCAGGCTCGGCGGCTCGTCAATTTTCTCCAGGCGCTCGACCGAGAGGTCCGGGCCGTCGGGCGTGGCGATGATTGTCACCGCCGAATTCACTGGCACGCGTTCGGCGGTCTCGCGGTAAGCGAGATCGAGACGCCGCGACAGCCTGGCGAGTTCCTCATCGGCCGATGCCGAAACGCCCACGGTGCGACAGATCGCCGGCCGCGCCACCTCCCAAGCAGCGACGGACAGCAGACCTTTTCTCGGATCCGCATAGCGCAGCGAACGAAGTGGGAAGACGTCGCGCCTGCGGATGGCACGGCGAAGGCCGTCGAGAACGCAAAGCCGATAGCCGGTCAGGTCCAATGAGCCATCGGCCGTCTTCATCTGGCCCAGCCATCCATTCGGTGCGAACACCGTGGGCGCCGGTCCTGGACGTTTGCGGCCGGAGTGACTGGCACGCAGGTACTTAACCGCCTCGAGCAACGGCCGGCCCGCCGGCGCCGCGCTGAGGTCAAGGCCGGCAAGGAGCGCGGGCGCGTATCCGATTTTGCGATGACTTTTCCGCAGCTCGGCGAAATAGGTATCATCGCGGGGTTCGGCGAGCGCCCCGACGCGCTCGACCGTAGTGACGAACGCGTCACGATCGATCAGATTGAACACGGCCCTGCGGACGTCATCGTCGGGCGTCTCCTCATCGAGAATAACGATCCCAGCATCGCGAAGCTTGAGCGCGGCGGCGTCGAGATCGCGCAGCGAGCGCAGCCTGGCCTCCTTCGACGCTGCGTCGGCCGGCGCGAACATCGAAGTGGCGACCGCATCAAACAAGTCGATGACATCGTCGCCGGCCGTCGCCTCCAGCGTCCTGACGAAGGCAAGGAGCGTGGCCGCACGCCGGTCGTTTGGAAGCCGCGCAACCACCTGCGCCTTTGCCGCAGCCGCGAAGCGCGCGAGCGCCACGATCTTGCCTGGCGGCAGGCGATCCGTTTGCGGAAGAGCGTTGGTGATCGTGCGGATCTCTTCCAGGCGGTTGAGCGCACGGCTGATTTCGCGGCCACTCTGGATATACGGGCCGTCGCGCAAGCGATCGAGCGGGCTTTGGCGCCCGCCATCGGGGACCGCGACGAGCTCGTCGAGGTTCGCGCGTTGCTCAGGCGTCATCGCCTCCATCAACAGGCGGTGCAGATATGAGTTTGCGCGCGTCCGAACCCTGGCCGCAGCGCGCCCAAGCACGGAGAGGCCCGGCAGCAGCACCTTGGCCTCAAGCAGCCATGCAACAGCGCGGTCGAACAGCGCCGAGGGGCGGTCGGCGCCCGTCCAGCACAGCGCATATAGAAAGCGATCGAGGCGGAACGCGATTCCAAAGTCGGCGAAGGCGCGGTAGCCGTAGCGCTCGCGGATGCGGGGCCGCGCGAGCGGGTTAGTCCGCTGGCGCTACGCCGACACCGCCCCCACGGGAGGAACGTCCAAGGCCTCGCGTAGGGCGGGCTGGCGGGAGCGGCTGACCGGCAGGGGCGCGCCCTCGCTCAGGTGCAGCCGCCAGCGGTCGCCGTCGCGCTCCAGGCGCTGCGCCTGGGCGAGATTGGCGATCACCGACCGATGGATGCGCAAGAAACTCCCCGGAAGTTGGGTCGCCAAGCCGTCGAGGCGAGCGGCGTGCAGCAGGCTGCGGCCGCCGACCAGCCGCAGCTCGACATAGTCGTCGGCCCCCACCACGGCCAGGATCTCGGCGATCGGCACCAGCTCGACGCCTCGGGCCGAGGCCACTGTCAGGCGGTCGGGGCGGCTGGCGGCGCGGGTCAGGGCGGCCTCGCGGCCCCGATCGTCGCGACCCAGCCGCACCACCTCGACCGTCAGCAACGGCAGCACCAGACCAGCGGCGAGCAGGAAGAACGAGATGTCGGCCAGCCATTCGGGGAACCCGAGGGCCAAAGCGAGAAACAGCGCCAGATAGGCCAGGGTCAGCCGCGCGCCGGGGACGCGCCGACGCACGCCCGCCGTGGCAGGCAGGGCGGCGAGCGCCACCCCCAGGATCAGCGCCCAGCCCGTCTTGATGTCGAAGCCCGGAAGCAGGGCCGTGGCGCCGACCACGCCCAGGGCCAGACCGATCATCAGACGGCGCGCCTTGGGCAGGAACCGGCCGGCCACATAGCTCACCAGCAGGACCGCGAAGGTGGCCGCCAGCACCCAAATGGCGCTCATCCGCCAGGCGTGCAGGGGATAAGGATAGTCGAACAGTGTCCTCAGGCTCTCGACAATGGCCTGCACGGCCGCGACCCCGGCCATGGCGGCCAGGACCAGGCTGGATCCCGTGCGACGCATGACGTGAATGACGCCGAAGCCGAACGCCGCGGCCAGCAGGGCGCCGGCCGCCAAGAAGGTTACCGCCAGCAGCGCGGGGCGCTGCGGATAGGGGTAGGGAAAGACGCCTATCGCGCTCATTGGACGGGCGAAACGCAGGCCGCCGTGGAAGGACGACAGGTGCATCACCAGTACGTTCTCGCCGGTCCGCCAGGCCGTCTCGCGGATCGGAAAAATCGCCTGGTAGCGCCCAGGAACCTCGTCCCGCGCCGTGGCGCCGGGGCGACCGTTGACGCCCAGGCGCTGACCGTTGAGCCAGGCCTCGGACGAGGCGACGCCCGCCAAATAGAGGGCGCGCGGCCGGGTGTCGGTGGGGGCGCTGACGGAGGAGCGGATCCAGAGCTCGCGGCCTTGGGGGTCGACGAAATCCTGGATCGGGCGGCAGTCACTCAGCACCGGGCCGGCCGGGCTGGGCACGCCATGACAGGCCTGCCACGGCGTCTCCTGGGCTCGGGCCAGGGTCGTGAGGCCGGACAGGACCAGGCCGAGAAGCAGGATTCGCCACATGCTCCCCACTCTACGGCGCCGCTCACCGAGATGGGCCGCCATTCGCCGGTGACTAGGCGCCGTTGACCGAAGCGGGGTGGCGGACGGCGCCACCGACGGCTCATCTGTCGGCATGACCCACACTTCGCTCAATCGCCGCGCCCTGCTCGCCGCCGCCGGCCTCGCCCTTCCGGCCCTGGCGTTTGCCCAGGTCCCGGCCCCGACCCAGACCCCCGCTCCAGCGACGTCTCCGCCGCGGGCCGGCCCCTTCCGCTTCAAGGGCTGGCAGGGTCAGGAAACCGACGCCGAGCGGGGCTTCTTCGAGGTTCCCGAGGATCGCCGCGATCCCGGCTCGCGGAAGATCCGGTTGAGCTATGTCCGGTTCGCCTCCACGGCGGCCAAACCGGGTCCGCCGATCATCTACCTGGCCGGCGGACCAGGCGGCATGGCGACGAGGGCGGCGGGCGGACCGCGCTTTCCGATCTTCATGGCCCTGCGCGAGGTGGCCGACGTCATTGCCTTCGACCAGCGGGGCACGGGCCTGTCCAACGCCATCCCGGAGCGGCCCGCCTTCACGCGCCCGCCGCCGGTGTTCACGGAGGCCGGGCTCACCTCCCATTTTCGCACGGAATTCCAGAGCGCCTGGGTCGACTGGACGAAGGCCGGCGTGGCCATGACCGGCTACAACACCGAACAGAACGCCGACGACATCGACGACCTGCGACGTCACCTGGGCGCGGAAATGGTCAACCTCTGGGGCATCAGCTACGGCACGCACCTGGCGCTCAGCATGCTCAAACGGCACGGCGACAGGGTGAACCGCGTGGCCCTGGCCAGCCTGGAGGGCCAGGACCAGACGGTGAAGCGGCCGGCGGCGATCGACGATCTTTTGCGC
The DNA here is from genome assembly GCF_049896225.1 of Caulobacter sp. DWR3-1-2. Lineage (NCBI taxonomy): Bacteria > Pseudomonadati > Pseudomonadota > Alphaproteobacteria > Caulobacterales > Caulobacteraceae > Caulobacter > Caulobacter sp. DWR3-1-2. Next base: position 30,000 of record NZ_JAFCTW010000006.1, read on the forward strand.
CAGGTGGACGGCCTGCTGGCCGCCGATCCGGCCGCCCGCGCCGCTGTGCCGGACCTGCCGGCCCTGATGCGCCGCGTGCACACCAGGCTGGAGGCGCGGCCAGTCGTGACAAAGGTCACGCTGAAGGGCGCGCCGGGCGAGATCAGGATGGGCGGCTTCGGCGTCCAGATGCTGGCGGGTGGGCTGATCGCCAATCCCAACACCCTTGCCATGCTGCCGGGTCTTTACCTCGCCCTCGACGCAGGAGAGACTGACATGCTGGCGCCGTTCCTGGGCGATGTGGCCGACCTGCTGAGCATAACCGGCATGCCCGAGGCCACGGATCTGGCGTCGGGAATCTCGCCGGGCCGGCTGGCCCTGGTGCGGCGGGAGGCGCGGGTCGCCGTGCTGGGCGAGGCGCTGAACTTCCCGATGCCGCAGCTGCTGGGCGCGGTCCCAGGCGTCGACCTGGGCGAAGGCTTCCGGGCGCCGTTCCGCATCGACCATCCCGCCCTGTTGGTCGCCGGTACGCTGGACGGCCGCACGCCGTTGGCCGAGCAGGACGAAGTGGCGGCCCAGTTCCAGCGCAAGTCACGGGTGATCGTCGAGAACGCCGGCCACAACGTCTTCGAGGCCCATCCCGACGTGCAGGACCTGCTGGTGCGCTTCTTCCGCGGCGAGGCCGTGGCCGACACCCGGCTGGCCCTGCCGCCGCCGAAGTTCCAGATGGCGTGATCGGGCGGCCGGCGACGAAGAGACCTGACGCGACCCCCTGAAACTCCCCCAGCAATAACTCGCCCGCGCGAGAAGTCCCGAACCTAGAGCATTTCCCGACCTGACTGCGTCAGGCTGTGAGCTCTAATCTTCTGTTTTGACGCATTTTTCTTCACGCGAACCGGAACCACTTCGCTCGAAAAATGCGCTAGGGCAGTCATCGGCGGAGGTGGAAGGTTTGGAAGTTGGAGCGGTCCCAGAGTCTCTTTCTGTTGAGGGTTTCGGATGATGGCCCATGCGCGGACTTGTGAGCTGGCGCTTGAGGGAAGCCTTCAGGGGAGGAAGCGGCGGTCAGTGCTCCGGGTGTGTCAGGCTATGGCGATAGCGGTTGTCACTGCCGGTCTGGCGGCGGCCGAATAGGCCTGGGCAGTGCCTGTGGACAGTCTCAAACGGCCAACAAGTCGGTCCCAAGCGGGGTGAAGCGTCGATGCTCGCGGCGGCTGAACGAAGCTTGAGGTGACGCTGGACGTGAGACGCAGCCGATCCCGCGCCAAGACCCAGGGTGATGGCGGAGCAGATGTCGAAGATGATCATGGCTCTGCTCATGAACTATAATGCGACTTGAGATTGATCTGGCGGGCGCGCCACGCGCCGCGCCCGCCAATGACCTCGATGATGCGCAGACCGCCACCGCAACACGGGCAGGTCAGGGCGGACGCGGTCTTGGGCTCCGGGGCTCGGGAGTCTGTTCGGGAAAATTACCCAGCGCACGCGCGCCGCAGCCATGCTTTTGCTGGTCCAGGACTGAAAGCTTACCCTCGACGACGACATCCGGCGCTACCTGCCAGAGATGCCAGACTACGGAACGCCGATCACCATCCGCCACCTGCTGACCCACGCCAGCGGCCTGCGCGAACGATGGAGCCTAATGGCCTTGACCGGAAATGGGCCCGGGACTCAAGCGCACACCATGACCATGATCCTCGACTTGGCGTCGCGTCAGAAGGGCCTCAACTTCAGGCCTGGCGCGGAATTTCTCTGTACCAACACCAACTACGCGATGGCGGCGATGGTCATCGAGCGGGTCAGCGGCCAGAGCCTTCGGCGGTTCACTGATCAGCGTCTCTTCCAACCGCTAGGCATGAGCCACACGCGCTGGCGGGAGGATTTCCGCACCGTCGTTCTAGGGCGCGCGACGGCCTATGCGCCAGCCGGCGACGGCTTCATCGCCAACATGCCGTTGACCAACGTCTACGGAAATGGCGGCCTGCTAACCACGGTCGGCGACCTGGGGCGCTATCCCGAAGAGGGCCTATCGATCGCCGTGATGGGCAATAACGGCGGGATCGATCCGATCGACATGGGCGAACGGGTCGCCAGGCAGGCCCTGCTGGCGACCGGCCACGCCGGAGCTATCGTTTCCGCGCCCAGGACGATCGCGGCAGCGCAAGCGCCGACGGCCGATCTCGCGGCCTACCAAGGCCTGTTCCGCAATCCTGTGACCGGCGAGCTAATCCAGCTACAGGCCGCAGATGGTCATCTGACGCTGAAACGCGGCGCATCCGAGGTGTTGGCCCCGCTGGGCGACAACCGCTTCCAGCGCCCAGACGGCGACCTCGTCACCTTCGCCAGGAGCGGTTCCAAGGCGGCCGAAGTCACGTTGAGCCACGGCGAGACCCGCCAGAGGTTCGTCGCCGTGCAGGCCGCCCAGAACGACAGCGCCGCGTTCGCCGGCTATGTCGGAATCTATTACTGCCCCGAGCTGGACACTCGTATTTCGGTCATCCTGCAGAACGATGTCCTGGTGATGCGTCAGCCTTTCGCGGTCGGGTGGATACTGAGCCCCAGCTTCGCCGATGGCTTCACGACTCGTCTGCGCGGAACGACCACTTTTGTGTTCGACAGAACGGCGGACGGACAGGTTAAGTGCTTTAGCGCATGGGCGAACGGCGTCCGTAACCTAGCCTTTGCCAAGCAATGAAGGCGGAACTGCGCCATTGGACCAAGCCGCTCGCGCGGCATGGGTGATCGGCGCAGACGCCGTAGATGGGGTCACTTTCGTGCAGTGCCCCTGACAGAGAGCTTGTGTAGGTTCTCTGTTCCGCTGCTACTCAGACCCCTGTCATATTAAATGTCTGCCGGGGTGATGCTCTTCACGCCCGCGTCACTGCTTGGGTAGTCGTCAGAGCTTGGGGTCAACCTTATCGAGGAGGGCGAGGGAAGTCGTTTTGCCCATGGTCCTTACCGTGCAGCGTCAACAGCAGACTGGCCTCCTGCCAGCGATAGAGGGTCAGGCTGACGCGGCGAAATGGCGTCATCAAGCAATCGGTCCAGTTATGGGCGCGGTTAATATGTCTTTCAGTCGCACCTCCATACATTGACCCGATGACTGGCAGTGAGATCAATGCGACCGAGGCCATGGCCTGGCCAGAGGCGGCGCCAAGGCGAACCCTTGGCCTAACCGCCGCCCTGACGGCTCTGGCGACGGGCCAGATCGGGGTGAGACTATGCGCCGGCGACACGCATAATCCAGAGGTCGAAGCCTTCAACGCCTTGGCCGAGCGGCTCGACCGCCTGGGCTCGGTTCTCCCTCCCGCCTCTAAGGCGCCCACATCTTTCTTGGAGTTGGAGTCTTTTGAGGCGGTCGAGGCAGGTCAAAGCCTCTACGTCGCCATCGTCGGGATCGACGGATTTAGCCGGTTACGACGCCAATTGGGTTCGAGCGTCGCGGCGTTGCTTCTGAACAGTCTCAGCGCCCGCCTGCGCGCCCACATGCCCAATGCGCGTATTGGCCGTGTGGGGCGCACGAACCTAGAGTTCGCCTTCCCTGCTGCCGGAGACGCCGAAGCAGAGCGCGCCTTGCTCATGCTCCGACCAATTTTGGAAGACCGGTATGAGTTGGAAAGCGGACAGGCTTTCGATCTGAACATGGCTTTGGGTTTAGCCGGCCGGGAGGCCTGCGGCGAGTTCGTCATCGAATGCGCCGCAGAAGCTCTCGCCCATGCCCAGTCGCAGCTGATCAAAGTCGCGCTCTATCGCGACGAGGATCGGGCGCGCTCCGCCGCTAGCCTGTCTTTGCTGCGCGATCTCCGTTGCGCGATCGAGGAAGAAAACCTCTCCCTCGTCTACCAGCCAAAGCTCTCACTGGCCGACAACAAGGTCCGGGTGGTTGAAGCGCTAGTACGCTGGCGCCACGAAACCCTTGGCATGGTCAGTCCGGATCGCTTCGTGACTCTAGCCGAGGAAACCGGTCTCATCGGCGACCTGACGCGCTGGGTGGTCCGCACGGCCATCGCGGATCAAGCCCGGCTGGCGGCCAGCGATCATGCGCTCTCGATCCACGTGAACCTTTCCGGTCAGATGGTCGCTGACGACGATTTCGCGGCCTGGCTACTCGCCGAGATCTCCCGCATTCCCTCGGGAGCGCTGGGCTTGGAGATCACTGAGACCGCCGTCATTGACGAACCCGAAAAGGCCCTGCGTAACCTCCAGGCCTTCGCAGACGCCGGACTGGTGATCGCCATCGACGATTATGGGTCTGGTCTGTCGTCGCTTGCCTACCTAAAGCAGTTGCCAGCCCATGAGCTGAAGATCGACAAGTTGTTCATCTCGCAACTAACCAGCAGCCACCGTGACCCGCTGCTTGTACGCTCAACTATAGATCTGGCCCATGCTCTGGGCATGGCAGTCACGGCCGAGGGCGTGGAAGACGCCATGACCCTGGCGCTTCTTAGGATGATGGGTTGCGACATGGCTCAGGGCTACTTGGTCTCACACCCCATCGCCCTGAGCGAGCTCATGAACTTCATGGATAAAGGCGACCACTTGCCATCTTCTGCAATTTTACCATTGATGTTTAAAGTTAATCCGTAGATTACCAAGTATAACTTATAGATAATGCAACTTTTACTCTGCCCCTTAACGGCCCAATAAGCGTACCCCTCCTAATCTTCGGCGACCTGAAGAACTTCGGGCTGGAGGGAAATCATGTTTAAGGTCAAATGTTTGAGAGGCCACACCTTGCGGTTGGTCGCCCTGGCGTCGGTATCAGTCTTTGCCCTGCCGGCCTTTGCTCAAGTCGCACAGAACCCTCCCGCGACTACGGTCGGCCCCGTCAAGCCGATGTACGGTAACCTTCGCGCCTTCTATGGCGACCTGACGCCCTATTACGGCAACATCCGCGGGTTCTACGGCAATCTGCGCCCGTTCTATGGCAACATCCGCCCGTTCTACGGCAACATCCGCGCTTTCTGGGGCGATGCCAATCCGTTCGCCGCCGACTTGGTCCCGTTCTGGGGCAAGCTTCGTGCGTTCGATAATGGCCTAAGCGCCCCCACGGTCGGTGATTACTGGACCAAGGCCGGCGGCGACTGGGATGGCGTGGAAGCCAGCTGGACCGTGGCCCAGACGGCCGGCGCCAGCGGCGACTACAGCCAGGCCGCCGCGCAACTGCGCAGCCTCGTCGTCTCCGCCGAGACCTTCTGGGGTTCGGCCGTTCAAGCCAAGACCGGCCAGTCGTTCCAGGCGGGCTTCGCCGCGCCCCTGCTGGCCAAGTATGGCCTCGACCTCAACGACCCGACCTCGCTGTCCAAGCTTTCGCAGTCTGACCGCTCGATGTTCTTCCTCGAATGGTACGACGGCCTGATGAACTTCACTGGGACCGACCATGTCGATCACTGGATGAAGACCGTCAATTGGACGCCGCAACTGACCCAGACCCAGGGCTATGGCGCCGACACGGTCATCGGCCTGCTGGATTTCACCGTCGCCGGCGACACGGTGATCCAGAAGAACATCGTCAAGTATGGCGGCGTCTCCAACTTCACCAACGGCCACGGCGCGGCCGTGGCCAGCTTGATGGTCGGCGCCCATGACGGCCAAGGCGTGATGGGGATCGCGCCCAAAGCCTCGGTCATCGCCTACAACCCCTTCGACGCCAGCGGCACGGCGGGTTGGGCCGATATCTCCAAAGGCATCGTGATGCTCACCCAAAACCGGGCGAGCGTGATCAACATGTCGCTGGGCGTGCCCGGTTCGACGCTGGATCAAGGCTGGAACGCGGTGTTCTCCGATCCCGCCGTCTCCGCGGCGGCCAAGAACGCTGTGTTCGTGGTGGCCGCCGGCAATGACGGCGTCACCCAGACGGCCAACATCAACTGGAACTTCGCCACCAATCCCAGCCTGATCGTCGTCGGCTCGATCGACCTAGCCGGCAATATCTCCAACTTCTCCAACACACCCGGCACGGCGTGCCTACTGGACAACAGCACCTGTAAGCCCGGCGACCGCCTGATGGACCGTTTCATCGTCGCGCCGGGCGAACTGATGCTGGTGTCGGATGACAAGGGCGGCGTCACCCGCATGTCGGGCACCTCCTTCGCCGCGCCGCTGGTCTCGGGGGCCATCGCGCTGCTGCAGGACCGCTGGCCCTGGCTGGCCAACTATCCCAAGGAAACGACCGACATCATCCTGAAGTCGGCCAAGGACCTCGGCGCGCCCGGTGTCGACCCGGTGTACGGCGTGGGTCTGCTGGACGTCACCGCCTCGCAGTCGCCCCTGGATTTCAACAAGCTCAAGTGGTATCAGGTCGACGACAAGGGCAAGCCCAAGGAACAGGCCCTGAAGGACGTCATCAAGACCGTGGGCGGTCTGCCCACGACCTTGACCGAAGCGTCCGTCAGCACCGTCGTCTCTACGTCGATGAGCGAACAGCAGCTAAAGTTCGACGCCAAGGGCATGTATTTCTACGCCTTCGAACCGCTAGGCGGCACCACCCGCGACTTCGCCATCCCGCTGTCGTCCAAGCTAATCGGCCAGAACGTCATCACGGCCAACGGGGGGCAGGAGCAGTTCCAGTCCTATCTGCTCAGCCGCATGAACGTCTGGGTCGCGGCTCAGGCCGCCGCTGGCGGCAAGACCAAGTTCGCCGCGGCTAACGGCTTCGTCGAAGACGCGCCGGTGCCCAACAGCTGGGGCATGAGCATGACGGTGTCGATCGCGCCGCGCCCGGCGCACTACGGCTTCCGGCAGGACGGTCCCGACTACCAGTCGCGGCTGAAGATCGCCGGCGAGAAGGTCGTCTCTCAATTTGGCTTCGGCGACGGCGCCGTGGCCCTGGCCAATGTTCGCGGGCTAAACTCGGCTTCGGACTATGACAGCGATCGCGGCGGGGCCAACCCGCTGCTGGGCCTGGCCTCGGGCGGCACCTTCGCCAACTTCGCCTACGCCATGAACGACAAGCTGCAGATCTCGGCCGGCACGACGCAGCGTGACGTGCGCCGCGACCGCAGCGACCTGCCGGGCCTGAACTTCATCGACACCGGCGCCGAGCGCTACCAGGCCTCGGCCCAGCATTTCGGGGCCGACTACGCGGTGCGCCCCGGCGTCAATGTGGTGGGGTCCTACACCCGCCTCCACGAGCGCTCGGCCTTGCTGGGAACCCAGTCGCTGGACGCCAAGGACTTCCGCCAAGGCACGACGACCGACGGTCTCACCTTGGGCGTGGGCGCGGACCTAGGTCATCGGACGACGCTAGGCATCTCCGGCACCGTGGCGCGCACGCGCCAGATCGGCGGCGGTCAAGCGATCCGCATCGAGGACGGCCTGACCTCTACCGCTTTCGAGATGGCGCTCACCAAGGTCGGCTTCATCGGCAAGAACGATGTGGCGCGGCTGACCTTTTCGCAGCCGCTGTTCGTCAACAGCGGCGTGCTCGGAACCTCTACGGTTCAGGTGATCGACCGCAGCACCGGGGCGATTGGTGTCGTCAATAATCGGATCGAGGTCGGGCAGTCGCGCCCCCTCGCGGGCGAGTTGCTCTACGGGCGTCAGATATTCCAGCGGACGTCCGACCTGAGCCTGTTCGGCCGTGTCGAGGTCAACCCTGGCGCGGTTGTCACCCAGACCTTCATGGCGGGCGGCCGGATCCGCATCGGCTTCTGAACCAAGGCCTGCGGCGGCACGTTCGTCGCAGGCCTTAGGCCAGCCTTAAGAGACTCCCGCTAAACTCCCGGTTCTAAAGGGAGACTTTCATGGCGGGCGAGAAGCAAATGCTCTGTGGTCTGATGGTCGCGGGCCTGTTGGCGGCGACCTCGGCCGCTGCCATGCCAGCGCCCGACCCCGGTTTCGACGGCCTCATCGATGCGTCGAAGATGGCAATGATGACCGATCCTCAGGTCGCCTACGACCTGGCCGACCAAGCGCTGCGGCTGGCCAAGACCGCGCCGGACCCCGACACCCACGCAACGCGCACCGCCACCGCCCAATGGCTCGAGGCAGAAGCCCTGATCCGGACCGAGCGGGCCGAGGCCGCCCTGCCCGTCATCGCCCAGGCGTTGGCGGCGATCCAGAAGAACCACCCCAACACAAAGCTGCATGGCGACCTGTTGATGGCGCGCGGCGGTGCCAAATCCGTCCTCGGGCAAGTCCAGCCAGCCTTGGTGGACTTCCTGGCCGCTCACCACGTGTTTGGGATCGCGGGCGAGGCTCGTGGCCAAGCCAAGGCGCTGCAGGAGATCGGCTCGATCTACCAGGACGCCGGCGACTACCCCCGCGTGCTGCAATACTATGATCAGTCGGCCGAAGCTTATGCGGCCGACCCTTCCCTTCTGGTTTCGGCCCACAACAACAAGGCCAACGCCCTCAAAGCGCTGAACCGGTTCCCCGAAGCGATTGGGCAGTACCGCCTGGCCCTTACGCAGGCCCGCAAGCTGGAAAGTCCAGCGCTCGAGGCTCACATCCTGACCAACCTGGCCTCCACCGAGGTCGCAGCGGGCGACTTGACTCGGGCCGACGCTGATTTGGCGCGAGCGCGGAACTTGACCAGCAGCGCCGCCGCTCGCCAGGAGCGGCCATTCATTGACGGCGTCGCGGCTCAGGCGGCCCTGAAGCGAGGCCAGTATCAACGCGCCGCCCAATTGCTGGAAAAAATCTTTGTCGGGGTCGATCCGACATCGACCAATCCCACCTATCGCGACTTCCACGAAGCGGCCTACCAAACCTACAGCCATCTCGGCGACGACCGCCAAGCGCTGATTCACCTCCGCGCCTTTAAGCGCATCGACGACGCAACGCGCAGCCTGGCCGCCGACACCAACGCCGCCCTGATGACGGCGCGGTTCGACTTCGCCAACCAGGATCTGAAGATCACGAAACTAAAGGCGGGACAACTTCAGCGCGACGTGGAACTGGCGCGGTCGCGAAACGTGGTCAGCACCGTGCTGCTGGTCGCCGCGGCGATCGTGCTCGCGCTGCTGGCCTTTGGCCTGGTCTCGATCCGGCGCAGCCGAAACGCCGTTCGGGCGTCCAACGTGAAGCTCAACGAAGTGAACGGCTCGCTGCAGAAAGCTCTGAAGGCCAAGACGGAATTCCTGGCGACCACGAGCCACGAGATCAGGACGCCACTCAACGGCATCCTCGGCATGACCCAGGTGCTCTTGGCGGACCGCAAGCTGGGTCATGACGTGCGGGAAAAAATCTCGATCGTCCACGGCGCCGGCGAGGCGATGAAGGCGCTGGTCGATGACTTGCTCGACGTCGCCAAGATGGAAACGGGCAAGGTCGCGGTGTCCACGGCCGAACTCGACGTCCATAACCTGCTTCGACAAACGACCCAGCTGTGGAAACAGCCCGCGACCAACAAGGGCTTGGTTCTGGAACTGGAGATTCAGGACGTTCCACTGCGGATCATCGAGGACGGCGCACGTCTCAAGCAGATCCTGTCGAACTTGATGTCCAATGCCATCAAGTTCACCGATCAGGGTTCGGTCACGCTTATAGCGCTTGTCGAGGGCCAGGGCGATGAAGCACGACTTTTGCTCCGCGTGGCCGATACCGGCATAGGCATCGCCGCCGATCAGATCGAGGAAGCGTTCGAGTCGTTCAAGCAACTGGATGGCGGCCTGACGCGCAAGCAGGGGGGCACCGGCCTTGGCCTGACGATCTGCCGCAACCTGGCCGCCGCCCTGGACGGCACGATCACTGTGGTCAGCGCGGTGGGGGCGGGCTCAACCTTTACGCTCAGTCTACCACTGCGCCCCGCGGCTATAGCGACGCCCGCTTTCGCTGCCTTGACTGGGGTCGTGGGCACGCTGTCCGACGCCAGGTTGCTGATCGTGGAAGCCAACCCCTTGGCTCAGAGCGTGATGCGTGCCCTGCTGCACGCCAAGGTAGCCGGGCTAGAGATGGCGTCGTCCGTGGCGCCCGCGCTTGAGTCGTTGCACACCAGCGCTCCAAATCTCATCTTGGTCGAAATCAGCGCCTTGGGACCCGACCTGACGACGCAGCTCAACGCCCTCGAGCAAATGGTGCGCACGGCAAATGGCGCCCCTATCGCTACCCTGTGCGCCTCACCCACACCCGACGTGATCGCAACCCTTCTTGACGCCGGCGCAACGCAGGTCTGGTCCAAGCCGATCAACGGGCCAAGCCTGTTGACTCACCTGGAAGCTCTTGCTGCGGCCGGCGCGATTGAACCCTCCACGGCGCAGCGCGCTTAGTAGTCAAGGTTGTTGTCGAGAAGGGCCGGAAGCGATGCGCGTACTTTTCGTCGAGGACGATGCGATGAATCGCCGGGTCGTTCGCGACATGCTGGGCGTCGCCGGGCTCGATATGTCAGAGGCGCCTGAGGCCGAGACTGGCCTTAAGATGATCGGCGAAAACGACTACGACCTCATTCTGATGGACCTGCGCATGCCCGGGATGGATGGCCTCTCCGCCATTCGGAATATCCGCGCTCGCGGCGACCTGAAAGGAACACTTCCGATCATTGTCATCACGGCCGACATGGCGGTCAACATCCGCGAGAATTGCCTCGCGGCGGGCGCCAACGATGTGATCCTCAAGCCCGTCGCAATGGACCTTCTGTTTGATGCGATCGGACGGATGATCGCCGCTAACCCGCAGGATGACGTCCTCAGCTAACACCGAGTGCTCTGACATCTATCTTGTCCGGTTGGCCAAGATTATCGCGCGGACTTTCGTGTTTCCAGTGGGCCAGCGGCAACTGGCAACTGGCAACCACTGCGACTTCCGGACTTCTTGTGCACAAGCGCCACCTTGGCAGGTTCTGATTGCCTGACGGCGGTGGCGCGACCCATTGAAAAAGAGCGGGCCGGGATTGTCTGGACAGGGATCGGCGTCGGTTAAGTGGAATCGCTGCCGGTTGTGATTGGCCGGGGTTGGGCCCGGGGTTGGGCCTGGTGGTGGTGGAAATAGGCCTGGTCGGGAGTGCGGGCGCCCAGGCTCGAATGCGGGCGCTTGCGGTTGTAGAAGTCCAGATAGCGGCCGATGCAGGCGCGGGCTTCGGCGACGCTGTCATAGGCCCTCGGATAGACCTCCTCGTACTTGACCGACCGCCAGAGGCGCTCGACAAAGACGTTGTCGCGCCAGGCGCCCCTGCCGTCCATGCTGATCCGAATGCCGTTGGCGGCCAGCAGGCCGGTGAAGGCTGAACTGGTGAACTGGCTGCTCTGATCGGTGTTGAAGATCTCGGGCTTGCCATGCCGGGCCATGGCCTCCAGGGCGGCCTCCAGGGCGGGCTCCTCGACGGCCTCCGGGCAAAAATCCACCTCCATGCTGATCGACACCCGCCGATCACTGCGGCCCGGTAGGCGAAGCTGCGCTTCATCGGGATGTAGCTGATGTCCATCGCCCACGCCTGGTTGGGCCGATCGACCGTCAGGCCGCGCAGCAGATAGGGGTGGATCTTGTGCCCCGGCGCGAGTTTGGACGTGTTGGGCCGGCGGTAGATGGCCTCGACGCCCATCCGACGCATCAGGGTGATTACCCGGGCGCGGCCGATCTGGACACCCTCGCCGTGCAGCAGATCACGCAACATCCGGCTGCCCGCGAACGGGTAGTCCAGGTGCAACTCGTCGAGTCCGCCGCATGACCGCCAGGTCCGCCGCCGACACCGGACGGGGTTGGTAGTAGACGCGCCGCGCCCGGATTTGGCCACAGGCCTCGTCGGGGGTGGCCCCGGCAAGGGCCGAGTGGGGCCGGTTGGTGTTGTAGTAGCCGATCCACTTGGTCAGGCCGGCCCGCGTCTCCGATCCGGTCTCGAAGGCGTGGATGTAGACGCACTCATATTTGAGGCTGCGCCAGAGCCGCTCGATGAAGACATTGTCCATCCAGCGGCCGCGGCCGTCCATGGAGACCCGCACGCCGGCGTGCTTCAGCACGTCGACGAAGCGGGGCGAGGTAAACGGGCTGCCCTGGTCGGTGTGGAAGATCTCTGGCGGCCCAGGTACAGGAAGCCCCGCCGCATCGGGATATACGTAGTGTCGGCGCACCAGACCTGATTGGGCCGGTTGATCACCAGCCCGCGCAGCAGGTACTTGCAGGCCCGGTGCTCCGTGTGCGGGATCGTCGTACGCGGCTTCTGATAGATCGGCGCCAGGCCCATCCTGGCCATCAGCCTGCGCAACCCGCATCCGGCCGACCCTGTAGCCTTGGCGGCGGAGATGGCGGGCCATCTGGCGCGAGCCGTACCAGGGCGTCTCCAGGAACGCCTCGTCGATCAGCCGCATCAGCGCCAGGTTCAGCGGGGTCTCGCCCGCCGGCCGGTAGTAGAAGGCCGAGCGGCTGATCGACACCAGGGCGCACTGGCGCTGGATCGAGATCTTCGGGTCGTTGGGGTCGATCATCGATCGCCTCCGGTCCAGGCTCAACGACCGAAGGCCTTGGCTAAAAAATCCCGCTCCACCACCAGCTGGCCGATCTTGGCGTGCAGCTTGTCGATCTCGCCCTCCCGGGCCCCCTCGGTCGCCTCGGCCTTGCCGGAGAACACCCCGGAAAGCCCCTCGATGGCCTGTTTGCGTCACGCCGCGATCATCGTCTGATGGACACCGTGCTTCGCCGCCAACTGCGACAGGGTCAGCTCCCCCTTCAACGCCTCCAGCGCGACCTCTGCCTTCAAATCAGCCGCGTACCGCTTCCGCTTCCCAGTCATAAAGCCCGTCCTTCATCGAGGCCGAACCTACCTTGGCCAACTGTCCGAATTTCCGGCGCCACCTCACAATAGGGCGGGCCGAAAAGCTGCTTGCGAGACGAAAAAGCTAACGCTGCCCCAGGTCCTAGCCCCTTAGCTGTAGGGCAACGGCGATATCGAGCGGCTCAATCCGCGCGGCGGCGGCGCTAAGCACGGCGAACAATTCGGCCACGTCGATGGGCTTTTTCAGAACGCCATCGACGCCGGCAGCGTGATAGCGGTGGATATCGGCCTCAAAGACGTTTGCGGTCAGCATGAAGATCGGCATCACACCGGCGTGGCTGTTCAACGCCCGTATGGCGCGGACGGCGGTGACGCCGTCCATGCGTGGCATGTTGGCATCCATCAGGATCATGTCGAAGACGCCAGCCCGCATGGCCTCGACAGCCTCCTTACCGTCTTCGACCAATCTCAACTCCACGCCTAGGGGGTCGAGCAACACCCGCAGAACGTGCCGATTGGCGGCGTTGTCTTCAGCCGCCAGGATGCGCAGCGGCCGGTGGGACTGCGTAGCCGGGGGTTCTTCCGGGATAGGCCCGGACAACTTGTTGCCAACGTCGGCAGGGAATTCAAACCAGAAGCGGCTACCGCCAGCATTGGTCGGGTCATGGCCGATGGTCCCGTTAAGGCTGGCGATGTTGCCGGCGCAGATGGCCAAGCCCAGACCCGTGCCCCCGGCCTGGCGGCCCGCATCCGTCTGCTCGAACGCCTGGAAGATTCTGGCGCGGTCGGCGGGGGCGATGCCCGGTCCTTGATCGATTACCTCGACAGAGACCAGATACCGCCCTTCCTTTCGCTGTGCGCGCACCGCCAGGACAACCTGACTGTCGGGCGGCGAGAACTTGAGGGCGTTGGACAACAGGTTGATCATCGTCTGCTCGACCTTGCCCTTATCGGAGACGATGCAGCAATCGTCGGGCAGCGCGCCGAGTTCGGTGACCAGCTCGACGCCTAGTTCCTGGGCTCGTGGCCTCCAGACCCGCTCGGTCGCCTCGATCGTGCGGCGCAAATCGAAGGCTTCGACCTGAGCAGACATCTTGCCCGCCTCGATCTGGGCTAGGTCCAGCACCGCGTTGAGCAGCCGCAGCAGCAGTCCGCCGGACTCCAGCACGCCGTAGACCAGGGTCTGCTGGTGGGGATTGAGCGGCGTGCGCGCCAAGGCTTCGGTCAAGCCGAGAACGGCATTCAAGGGCGTGCGGACCTCGTGACTGGTCACCGCGAGAAAGACGGACTTGGCGCGGTTAGCCGCCTCGGCGACGACGCGCTGGGCCTGCGCCGCCTTGACAGAGCGCACCAGCTTGCTGTTGCGGGCCTTGGAATCCGCCTCGGCGCGGCTGCGTTCGATCACCCGGCCGAGTTGGGCGCCGATCTGAGTCATGATCCGAAGCATGGATTCGTCAGGCTCTTCGGCCTTGTAGGAGAAGAACTCCAAAACGACGGCGACCTCCTCTCCGACTAGGACCGGGAAGCCGAAGGCTGCACGTAATCCGCAGCGCTTGGCGGCTTCGGCCCGCAGGAAGTTCGCTTCGACGGTTACGTCGGTGACCCAAATGGCCGCCTTGTCCGCCATGACCCGGCCGGGCAGTCCCACGCCAGCGGGAAAGGTGCTTCTTTCCGAGATCTCGTAGAATTCGGCGATGTCGGCCCCGTCAAGCGCCCACCAGAGCTTCTCCGACGCCATCACGGCGTCGCGTCCCCGCCGCCGGACATAGACATGGCCGACTGGCCAACCGGTGAAGCGACAGACCTGTTCGAGGGTGGTCTTCAGAGCTGCGGTGGGACCCTGGGAGAGATTGCAGGCTACCGCGATGGTTTCCAGCAGCCGCAGCCGCTCAGCATGGACGAAGAGCTCGCGCGTGCTAGTCTCGGCGATTGCTTCAGCGGCGAAGCGGGTGGCGCGTTCTCGCTGCAGGCGCCGCTCCAAGCGGTTAAGATGGTAGCTATCGTCTTCCAAGGTCGGGCCTCAGGCGACCGCCAGCTGCGGCCATCGGATATGGAAGACACAGGCCGCATCGCCCTTGTCGATGCACCGGGCGTGCTGGAAGTCGATGTTCTCGCCGTAGTAAGCGCTGGCCCCTTCAGCGAGGCCTTGCGCCAAGACGCAGAGCCGGCGGGTCGATCGGTAGTCCATGCTGAGGCTGCCGTCCGGCCCTTCGCGGAACTGGAAGTAAGGGCATTCGGCGCCAGCGTAGAGCTTGCGGACCTCGACGTGGATAACGTCGTTGACACTGAGGATGAAGGAGCGGGCCGAGGTGTGCCCCTCGAAAAAGCCTGGATAATGTTGGGCCAGGAGCGGCATAGCCTGCTGACCGAACCAGCGCAGCACCGCCGCTGGCGGCAGCCCGAGCTTGTCAGATGCGGCGCCGACCAGGGCGGTCATCTCATCGTCGGAATAGCTGCCAACTGAGGTATAGACGCCATCGACGCCAGCGGCGTCGATAAGGTCGTCCCAAACGTCTTCGCTGTAGTGCTGGGTGACCACCTCCTGCAAGAGGTTGAAGATAATTCCCTTCATAGTCGCCCCCAAGTGCAGCCCTTTTGAGACCTTAGTGACGAGCGGATAAAAACCGCTTAACAGCGGTCAATTATCTCGAGCAACACCGACCAGGGCAGCCAGTTCACCAGCGCGGCCTTCACCGGCCTGCTGGCCGACAACGGCATCGCGATCAGTATGGGCGGCAAGGGCGCCTGGCGCGACAACGTCTTCGTCGAACGGCTGTGGCGGTCGGTCAAGTACGAGGAGGTCTATCCGAGGGCCTATGACAGCGTCGCCGAAGCCCGCGCCTGCATCGGCCGCTATCTGGACTTCTACAACCGCAAGCGCCCGCATTCGAGCCTGGGCGCCCGCACCCCGGACCAGGCCTGTTTCGACCACCGGCTCCAAGCCCTCGCGGCATAAAACTTTCGCCGCCGGAGTTGGTGCGTCACTCCCGACCAATCACAACCGGCAGCGATTCCACTTAGCCAGCGGCAATCCCTGTCCAGACAATCCCGACCACCGCTGTCGAACCTACCCTAGCCAACTGTCCGAATTTCCAGCGCCACCTCAGACTTCATCGAGCCGTTATTGGTGAGCTGCGGAACTTTGGTGGCAGAACGCCATTGTTCGTCCTATGGCAATAGTTTGTGCCGCGAGAAACCCTCCAATAAATGGAAGGTTTGAAAATCCGATCGCTGCTTGATGCTACGCAAATTGAAACTTGCGGCAACCTTGTTCTCCTGGCGCCATCAAACTTCTCGGAGCGGCGTTATGACACCGAGGTCCTCAAGCGAGCCTTCAAACTCGCGCGATCCGCACTGATCTCCGGCCTCCCCTACCGCTGCAATCGAGACGTCCCGACTCAACTCGAATTGGACCGAACAAATGAAGACGACAGCCAAATGCCTTTCCTTGCTTGCCGCGCTCGCGGGGAGCACGGCATGGGCCGCAGAGCCGGATGCGCACGCCGCTCACCACCCCGCGCCCGCCGCTGCGTCGATGCCGGCGGCAAAGGCCGGCGCCAAGCCCGGGGCGTCCATGATGGGCGGGGGCATGATGGACATGGCCGACATGCATGGCCTTGGGATGAGTGCGGCCCGGCTGGGCGCCTTGAAGGGAGAACTCGCCCTGACACCCGCACAGCTACCTCTGTGGGACGCCTTCGCCGACGCAGCCCGGGCGATGAGCGAAAGCATGACGATGCATCCCGGGATGGAAATGCCCAAGGACAAGCCGATGATGCCTGCGGCGGCGATGCCGCAGGGCGCCGCCATGCCAAAATCCGGCATGGGCATGATGGGCGCGCACGGGTCGCTCCCTGATCGGCTGGATCGCCACGAGGCGATGATGACGGACCGATTGGAGGCCCTCAGGAAGGTCAAGGCGGCGTTGTTCCCCCTGTACGCCGCGCTCAGCCCCGCCCAACGGACAAAGCTTGACGCGACGCCACCTCATCCGCACGCACATTAGGTCGAGGCGACGGGGCGTGGGTCAAGGACGTGCGGCTGCGCCACATGTTCAGATGAACGCCCCGTCCACTCGTACGGGTACTGAGCTCGCTGGGGGGCAGGCCCTGCGAGTGACTGCGCAAGGTTACAAGCGTAAGCGAAGCCATCGCCCTGCACGTGCCCGGCCACACCCCAGCCTGCATGGCCTATGTGATCGGCCCGCCGTCTTTGTCGGCGACACCCTGTTCATGCCCGACTACGGCAACGGCCCATTGCGACTTCCCAGGCGGCGACGCGGCGACCCTCTACCGGTCGATCCAGCGGCTACTGACCCTGCCCGACGCTACCCGGGTTTTCCAGTGCCACGACTACAAGGCGTCCGAACGGATCGATTTGGCTTGGGAAACGACCATCTGCGCGCAGCGGCGGGACAACGTCCATGTGCACGCAGGGGTCACCGAGGCCGCCTTCGTGGCGCTCCGCGAAGCCCGGGACAAGACGCTCGGCATGCCACGCCTGATCCTGCCTTCGGTGCAGATCAACATGCGCGGCGGACATTTGCCGGAGCCGGAAGACAACGGCGTTCGCTATTTGAAAATTCGCCTCAACGCCGTTTGATGAGGCCAATGATCAAAGCCCTCACCCTCGCCGCTTCGCTCGCTTTCCTGGCTTCGGCCGCCTTGGCCGAGCCAACCCGTGCGATGGTCCGAGCCCAGGCCCACGACGCCAAGTTCATCGGGGACCATATGGGCGGGGTGCAGGTCACGCTCGTCGACGCGAGGACGGGGGTGGTCCTTGCCAAGGGCCTGACCAAGGGCGGCGCCGGCGATACGCCGCTGATCATGAAAACGCCACGGACGCGCGGAATGAGTATCGCCGGCCCGTCGTCGGCCGGCTTCGAGGCGGTCCTGGATCTGAAACAGCCGACCCTCGGGCGCGTTGAGGCGGTCGGACCCGTCGGCAAGCCCGCCGCAGCTATCAAGGTATCATCGACCCAGTAAATCTTGCCGGGTCGCGATATCATCGGCGATGGATGGGTACTGGATTTCCCCGGCCTGGTGATTGACCCGATGGCGCCGGTCACGCCCGGTGGCGCTCTGCAGATCAGCGCCAAGGTCAGTTTGATGTGCGGTTGCCCCATTGAGCCGGGCGGCATTTGGAACGCCGACACCTACAAGGTCGAGGCGCAACTGATGCAGGGCGATCGGCAGGTAGCCAAGGCGGCGCTAGCCTATGCGGGCCAGCCCAGCCAGTTTACCGGCGCCGTCGCGAAGCAGGCTTCTGGGCGCTATCGGCTTCGCTTGGTCGCCTTCGATACCACATCGTCAAATGCGGGCGTGGTCGAGATTCCCCTCCACCTGCGTTGACCGCCGCCGCCCCACGAAAATTGTGGCTCCGAGACGCCGAGGGCAACCTAATAGAGGTCTACGCGCGTTAAACCGCTGGCGAGCTCGCGCAAAAGCCGGCGAGCGCAAACCTTTCTCGTCCCCGTGCCGGTGAAAAATGCTGGAATATCGCGTCAATGCCGTCCGTCAGGACTCTCACGGGAGCCTGGCCACCTGCAAACAAGCTGAGGTCGCCCTCGACACTGACGTCAACGGCCGACCCGACGCCTTCAACCCAGCAGAACTGTTTCTAGCGTCCATAGCCGCCTGCATGATCAAAGGCATCGAGCGGGTCACACCGATGCTTAACTTCGAGCTTCGCGGAGTAGAAGTGCGCCTGCACAGCGTTCGCCAGGACGCCCCGCCGATGCTCATCGCCGTGGACTACGAGCTGATCATCGACACCCATGAGGACGATCAACGCCTCGAGCTTTTGCACAAGAACGTGCGCAAGTACGGGACAATCTCCAACACTGTCGCGGCGGCCCTGCCGTTGACAGGCACGATCCGCCGCATAGGCTAGACTGTCAAACGGCGCAATCGGGACCCCCCATCGGCGCGCAATCGGGACCCCCTATTCGGCTTCCGAGCGGCGATGCGCGTAGCTCTCAGCCAGCGCAGAGCATCGCCGCGGGGTGAGCCACTGATTGATCAGCTGCCCGGGAGGGGGTCTGGGGGGAGGTTGAACAAGTTGTGGATGAAGCGGGGCGTGCCGGTTAGGCGCGGTTTCTGAGTCGCCAGCTGTCGTTGCCGGTCTCGACGATGTCGCAGTGGTGGGTCAGGCGGTCGAGCAGCGCCGTGGTCATCTTGGCGTCGCCGAAGACGGCGGGCCACGCTCCGAAGGTCAGGTTGGTGGTGATGATCACCGAGGTGCGCTCGTAGAGCTTGCTGACCAGATGGAACAGGCGCTGCCCGCCGGACTGGGCGAACGGCAGGTAGCCCAGCTCATCGAGGACCACGAGGTCCAGGCGCGAGAGCTGGGCCGCCAGGGCGCCGGCCTTGCCGCGCCGGGCTTCGGCAGCTTGGCGGCGGTCAGGCGATAGCGGATGGAGGCGGCCTGGCGATGGTTGGTCTCGGCCTTGAGCAGGTCAGCCAGGATCTCCATGGCCGTGCGGTTACGCTGAAGGCCTGTGGTGACGGTCTCATCGAAGGCCCCGGCCATGCCCTTCAGGCCCAATTGGGCGAAGGCTTGGATCATCTCATGCCGCTGCACGGGGACCTCGCAGCAGGTCGTAGCGGGCGCAGTCGGCGATGGGCGGATGGCGCAGGACCAGGGCCTGAGAGGTGGTGATCGCCTCGGGCCTGGGTGGCTCGCGCCGTCGGGCCAGGATGTTGAGGATGACCCCGTCGCTGGCGGCGCCGGCGTCCAGGGCCTCGCGGACGGCGTCATCGACCACATCCAGGCCATCGATCAGCACCGCCGCCACGCCCCAGCTTCTTGCTGAGCCGCGTCAGGGCTGGAACGGCGCGCCGTTGCGCAGAGCGCCCGGCTTGCGGGCCAGGACCGGCAGGTAGCGCCAGGGATCATAGATCGTCCGGCCCCGGCCGAAGGACCGGGCATGCTCAGCAACCACTTCGCCGGCGCAGCGGACGACGATCTTGTCGGCATAGGCGCGCACCTGCACCTTGCGCTTGGCGGCCCTGGCCATCACCGAGTAGCGGTTGCGATCGAAGGTGATCAGGCAGGTTCCGGTCACCGCGTGCTCGACCTCGTGGAAGCCGTCGGGGTGCAGGCGCGCCCAGCGGCGGCACTCGGCTTCAAGCCAGCCGTTCAGCTCTTCCAGGGTGGCGAACCGCAGGCGCGGCTTGAAGGACCGCTCCCGCCGGGACCGCGCCTCGTTCTCGGTCAGAAGCTGCTCAAGCCGTTCGCGCACCGGGCCGATCTTCGGAAACGGCTGCGTCACGCGCCGATAGCTGAACGCGCCTTCCTCCGCCAGGATCGCCTTGCGCACAACCTTGCGACAGAGCCTCAGATCCCGACAAATCGCCTTGATCGACTTGCCCGCCGCAGACTCACCGCGAATCCGCACCACTGTCTCCACGACCAACATCCCGATCTCGACCGCCCGGTTGAACCAAGCCGCCGTGCCTAAGCCATCGGAATGAGGGGTCCCTTTTAGGCGCCTATCACCCCGCTAAGGGGGTCCTTCTTCCACGCCGCTGCACGCGAATCTCGACGCGGCCTTGAAGCGCAACTGAAAGACTATCCAGCCGCTCGGTTCCGCGATGTCAGCGCGCACTATGGCGTTCTTGAAAAGACCACGCCATTTGTCGGCTTCTGCGGTTGGATCAATGCAAAAGACGGTCGCGGCGCATATTTAGGATGGCAATTCTTCATCTTGGTTGGCCAAGGGATCGATCTCTATAAACCTGAGCGTTACGACATAGACGCGATGCGCGCGAGTGGGTGTATTGGGCCATCGATGTCACCGGACGTGGTGTCAGACACCGCTGACTGGTCGGACCAGATCGCTTATCACGACCCAAAACAAGGTCGGGACCAGCGCCCTGCCCAGCGTGCGGTCGGGGGCGAGCATTCCATGCCACGCCCGGCACAAACGGGCCTGCCCGGCCATTGCTCACGCCCAGACCGGAACACGCGACCGCTCTCCATCATGCTTGGTGGCGGGAAAGCAACCGCAGGCTAAAGCTTCAGAGTCTGACTCATAATGTTTCTGATTATGATCAGAGTGTTGCGAGCCTTCGGGTCATGAGTTGGACCGAGGCCATGAAGAGCCATGCGGTTGAGCTTGCGAGAGTGGCCTCGAAATCCTTGGCCAGGCGTCGGTTTCGGCCGAGCCAGGCGAAGGTGCGCTCCACCAACCAGCGGCGGGCAGCAGCACGAAGGTGCGTTTGGCGGTGTTGGATCGCTTGATGATCTCGATCTCCCAGTCGCCGCGTCCGACCATGGCGTGTCGCAGCTTGTCGCCAGCCTAGCCGCCGTCGGCGAAGACGTGGCGCAGCCAGGGGAAGCTGGCGCGGATCGAGGTCAGGACGTCAGGCGCGCCGTCACGGTCCCGGATATCGGCTGTGTGGACCAGGGCCGTGACGAGCAAGCCGCCGGTGTCGGTGAGGATGTGACGCTTGCGGCCCTTGATCTTCTTGCCCGCGTCCCCCCGGTCCAGCCTCCGGCTGGCCGAGGACAGGCTCCCCCAACAGGCCCGCCGCTTTCGGTGGTCTTGACGCTCTGGCTGTCGATCACCCCGGCGCTGGGCGAGGCCTGGCGTCCCACCGTCTCCCGGCAATCCATCAGCAACAGATGATTGAGGGTCCGCCAGAGCCCCTTGTCGCGCCGAGCGTAGAAATAGCGCTGAACCGTCGTCACCGGCGGGAAGTCCCCCTGCAGCATCCGCCACGGCAGACCGCTGCGCAAAACATAGAGCAGCGCGTTGGTGATCGTCCGCAACGACCACTTCGCCGGACGACCCAGGCGAGACCGCGCCGCGATCAGCGGCTCCAGAACCGCCCATTCCTGGTCCGTTAGATCGCTTGAATACCGCAGGCCCTTTCAAGCACGCTTGCCCCAGGTGATCTCAGTCCACATTTCGTTTTCCGTTGATGGCTCGCATCTCCAACAGAATCACAAGGGCCTGAAATCACCCAACTTCATTTCGGGTCAGCCTCTGAGAGAATCGAGGTTTGCTGACCCTGAGCCTCGAAGGTTTGCAAAGCCGAGCGGGCTTGCCCTCAACGGCATTTCGCTCAATGACCAAACGGGCCGCTTGGGCGCCAGACGACACGGAACACATGTCAGTCGCAGTCGGGCGCCGCGAAAGCCGGCGTTAAACGATCATCTCGTAGGCCGGCAGGGTGAGGAATTCATCGAGAGCTTCGGTCAGCACCATCCGTGAGAAAAGTTGCGCAGCGTCCTCCAGCCTGTCGCTGGGAAAATGCTGACGAAGTTCCGTCAGCTCTTGGGTGAAGAAGCTGACGAACAACTCCGAGCTTAGGTCTCGGCCGTCGTCCAGCGCCGCGTTAAATCGCAGCCATTGCCATAGCTGGGTGCGGCAGATTTCGGCGGTCGCGGCGTCTTCCATCAGGTTGTAGAGCGGCACCGCGCCCCGGCCCTCGATCCAGGCCTGAGTGTAGCGCACGCCAACGCGGATGTTTTCGCGCACGCCTGCTTCGGTGCGGACGCCGTCATGCAACTTCAGCATTTGCTGCCGCGTGATCGTGAGGTCGGCGAGGCGCTTGTCCAGCTGGTTGGGCGTCGGCATTAGGCGGTCAAAGACCTCCATGGCCACGGGCACCAGGTCGGGGTGGGCGACCCAGGTGCCGTCGTGACCGGCCCCGGCCTCGCGTTCCTTGTCAGCCCGCACCTTGGCGAAGGCGGCTTGGTTGGCGGTCTCGTCGCCCTTGATCGGGATCTGGGCCGCCATGCCGCCCATGGCGAAGGCCGCCCGGCGGTGGCAGGTCTGGATCAGCTTCAGCGAATAGGCGCCCAGGAAGGCCTGGCCCATCACCATGGCCGAGCGGTCCGGCGTGAGGAATTCAGCGCGTCCGCCCAGGCGCTTGATGAACGAGAAGATGTAGTCCCAGCGACCACAGTTGAGGCCGGCCATGTGGTCGCGCAGCTCGAAGATGATCTCGTCCATCTCGAAGGCGGCAGGGATGGTCTCGATCAGCACCGTGGCCTTGATCGTGCCGTCGGGGACGCCCAGCGCGGCCTGGGCGTGGACGAACACCTCGTTCCAGAGGCGCGCCTCCAGGTGGCTCTCTAGCTTGGGCAGGTAGAAGTAAGGACCCGAGCCTTGCGCCAGGGTGGCCTTGGCGTTGTGGAAAAAGTACAGGCCGAAGTCGAACAAGGCCCCGCTGACGGGCAGGCCATCCACTTCCATGTGCTGTTCAGGCAGGTGCCAGCCGCGTGGGCGGATTTTCAGGACGGCCAGGTTCTCTCCCAGCGCGTAGCTCTTGCCGGACTTGGGATCGACGTGGGCCAGCTGGCCCGCCCAGCGATCCTTCAGGTTGACCTGGCCTTCGATCAGGTTGGACCAGGTCGGAGAGGTGGCGTCCTCGAAGTCGGCCATGAACACCTTCGCCCCGCAGTTGAGGGCGTTGATGATCATCTTGCGATCGACGGGGCCGGTGATTTCGACGCGGCGATCCTGTAGGTCGACTGGGATCGGCGCGACAGTCCAGTCGCTCTCGCGGATGTCGACGGTATCGGGCAGGAAGTCTGGCAGCTCCCCAGCGTCGAAACGAGCCTGGCGTACGCTTCGGGCCACCAGGAGTTCGCGGCGACGCGCGTCGAACCGGCGGTGCAGATCGGCCACGAAGGCCAAAGCTTCGGGCGTCAGGATCTCTACCGCGCGGCCCTCGACAGGACCGTTGATCTGGATATTGGCGGCGATGTCGAGGGGCATGGGAAATCCTGCAGGCTCTGTGGAGGCCTCCCGGGCGTAAAGCCCGGGAGCAAGCATATCGACGAGGTGGTGTTGTAGATCAGTCGCTCTTGGCGGCGCCATTGGGTCGAACGGTCGGGACGATCTGGTCGCCCCAATTGCCCGCCCCGTCGTGGTGACGCGAGGTGCGCACCAGCTCGACGGAATAGCCGGCCGCGATGGCCCGTTGCACTGCCTCGTTCAGGCGGTGGGCGGCCTCGGCCACCCGATCGATCGCGCGTTGTTCGGCGGAGGCGTTCGGCATGGCGGCGGGAGCAAATTGCGTGGCGGTCATGATGGAATCCTTTGATCGGGTGGGGAAAGAAAGGCCGTTCGCCGACTATTCGGCGGCGAACTGGTTCATGGTGTTGGCGTGGCCGCCGGCCTTCAGGGCGCGCTCACCGGCGACCATCTCCTTGAAGGTGTCACCCAGATCCGAGCCGACCTCGTGCTGGTGCTTCACGGCCGAGACGCCGCGACGGATTTCCTCGCGCTGGACGGTGTTGACGTAGGCCTTCATCCGGTCGGGACCGAAATAGCCGCGCGACAACTCGTCCATGCTCTTGGCCGTCAGGTGGAAGGTGGGCAGGGTGATCAGGTTGTGGAACACCCCGGCGCGAGCCGCGATGTCGGCCTGGAAGGCGGCGAGACGGGCGTCGGTTTCCTGGCCCAGGTCGCTGGCGTCGAACTCGGCCGACATCAGGGTGTTACCCTCGGGATAGGAGTCCTTGTGGATCTTTCCCTCGGCGATCCATTGATCACGAACCTGGCGGCGCAGGTTCAGGGTCCAGTTGAACGACGGCGAGTTGTTGTAGGTCAGCTTGGCGTTCGGGACGACCTTGCGGATCTCGCTGACCATCGAGGCGATCTCGTCGACATTGGGGGTGTCGGTCTCGATCCACAGCAGGTCGGCGCCGCCCTGAGTCAAGGATGCGATGCAGTCCTCGATGACGCGGGCCCGGCCGGTGCCTTCCTGGAAGGCGAACAGACCGTTGGGCATGCGCACCGGCTTTTCGAACCGACCGTCGAGATAGATCGCCAATTCGCCCGGCAGGATCGGGCTATCGACGGTGATCGCCTCGGTCTTCAGCCACTTGATGTAGTCAGAGGCCAGGTCGCCCGGCGCCTGGCTGACCGGGATCTTCTGGGTCAGGCCGGCGCCCAGGCTGTCGGTGCGGGCGACGATGACGCCCTCGTCGACGCCCAGTTCCTCGAAGGCCAGGCGACAAGCGCGCAGCTTCTCGATGAAGTCCTCACGCGGCACCGTGACCTTGCCGTCCTGGTGGCCGCACTGCTTGGCGTCGGAGACCTGGTTCTCGATCTGCAGGCAGCAGGCGCCGGCCTTGATCATTTCCTTGGCCAAAATGTAGGTGGCGTTCTCGTTACCGAAGCCCGCGTCGATGTCGGCGATGATCGGCACGACGTGAGTCTCGAAGGTGTCGATGGCGGCGATTGCGGTTTTCTCGGCGACCTGGTCGCCGACGTCGCGGGCGGTCTTCAGGGCCTTGAACAGGTCGTTGATCGCGACCTCATCGGCCTGGCGCAGCGAGACGTAGATCTCCTCGATCAGATCAACGACCGAGGTCTTGTCGTGCATCGACTGATCGGGCAGGTGGCCGAAGCGGTTGCGCAGGCCGGCGACCATCCAACCCGAGAGATAGACGTAGGCGCCCTTGGTCGTGCCGCGCAGGCGCTTGACCGACTTGATCATCTGCTGGGCGTGGAAGCCCGACCAGCAGCCCAGCGATTGGGTGAACTGGGCGCTGTCGGCGTCGTAGGCGGCCATGTCGGCACGCATGACGCCGGCCATTTCGCGGGCGATGTCCAGGTGGGTCGAGAAAGTGTTCTGCAGCTTCAGCTGGATAATGTCGTCCACGGCGATGCCGGCCGGCGCGAGGCCGTCGGGATAGCGGCCCAGCAGCTCCTGGCGGTGTTGGGCGTAGGTCTTGCGCAGCGTCGTCATCGGTCGTTTGTCCCACATCAGGCGCCGATCCGGCTTGGCCGCAGGAGGTGCGGGAGGGCGGGTCGACAAGGAAGCGTTCGTGACCGTGAGCTAACGCCGCCCGGCGAAAGCCGTCGAACCTAATGAAGGCGATTTGTCACATCAAGACTTTGTAAATCTGTCAATCTATGACAACTTGACCATATGTCGACGAATGACAAGAAGCTCTTCCTGGGCGGCCGGCTGAAGCGGCTGCGGCGCGATCTCGGCGTGACCCAGAGCCGGATGGCGGAGGACCTCGGCGTCTCGCCCAGTTATTTCAACCTGCTGGAGCGCAACCAGCGTCCGGTCACCGCCCAGATCCTGCTGCGCCTGGCCGACGCCTACGACCTGGACCTGCGCAGCCTGTCGGCCGACGATCCGGGCGGCGGGGCCAGTTTGGAGGAGGTGCTGGCCGACAAGATGTTCGCCGACCTGGGCGTCAATCGCCACGAGTCGGCCGAGGTCGCCGAGCTGTCGCCGGCCTTCGCCGAGGCCATGACCCGGCTCTACCGCGCCTATTTGGATCGGGGTCGCCTGATAGACCTTGGCGCCTTCGAGCGTCCGGACGGCACGGCGGCGGCCTCGACAACCTCGCCCACGGACTGGGTCCGCGACCTGGTCAGCGCTCAGCGCAACCATTTTGCCGAGCTGGAGACCGTGGCCGAGCGGATCGTCGCGGCCATGAAGGCCGACCCGCAGGACCTGGGTCCCGCCGTCCGCGCCCGGCTGCTGGAACAGTTCGGCGTCCAGACCCGGGTGATGCCGGTCGAGACCATGGCCGGCTCGCTGCGACGCTACGACCATCACCGCAAGCGGCTGATGGTGTCGGAGACCCTGGCCCCGGCCAGCCGCATCTTCGCGGTTTGCTACCAGCTGGGTCTGATGGAGGCCGGCGAAACGCTGACGACCTTGACCGACCGCTTCCAGGCCCCCGACCGTGCCACGCGCCAACTGCTGAAGGTGTTCCTCGACAACTACCTGGCCGCCGCGATCATGACCTCTTACGAGCCTTTCCTGGCGGCCATGGAGGCTAGCGGCTATGACATCGAACGGGTCCGCTCACGGTTCGGGATCAGTTACGAGCAGGCGGCCCAGCGGCTGACGACGCTCAGCCGCCCCGGCTCACGCGGCGTGCCGTTCTTCATGATGCGGCTGGACGCGGCGGGTAACATCTCCAAGCGGTTCGCGGCCGGGCCGTTTCCGTTCTCGCGGTTCGGCGGAGCCTGCCCGCGCTGGAACGTCCACGACAGCTTCAAGACTCCGGGCCGCATCATCACCCAGGTGATCGAGACCCCCGACCGCGAGCGCTATTTCACCCTGTCGCGCACGGTGCGGCGAGTGTCGGGCCTGCAGGCGGGGCTGGAGGACGAGCTGGTCATTGGCCTGGGTTGCGAGCTGAAATACGCCGGCAAGCTGGTCTATGCCCGGGGGCTGGACATTACCGCGCCCCTGGCTGTCGAGATCGGCCCATCCTGCCGGATCTGCGAGCGCCCGGCCTGCCCGCAGCGGGCGGCGGCGCCGATCAATCGCACGCTGTTGGTCGAGGAAAACAGCAAGGCTGTCTCGCCATTCCCATTTGCAGCGTTTTAGCGGCTGACTGGGTCAGGTCTCTGTCGGGCGCAGGGCGATTTGCCTCGATTTTTGCTCCGCTCAAGCACCGCTGCAACGTACCGGTTCTGCTGCTATCGCGGGCCAAGTTACGCCGCCGGGATGACAGTCTGCTTCACGCCTCCAATCCTTGCGGCTTCAATCGCGGCGAGGCGCTGGGCCTCGCCGCATTGCGTCGTCAATATTTAGAGTTCAGCTCGATCCCGACAGTGCGTCCCTTGTTCAGGGGCGCAAACCCGCCGCCGCCGTAGGAGGCGGGAAGCGGGAAGCGGGAAGCGGGAAGCGGCGAGTTTTGGTCGTAGAAGAGCCATGCGGTTGAGCTTTCGAGAGTGGCCTCGAAGTCCTTGGCCAGGCGTCGGTTTCGGCCGAGCCAGGCGAAGGTGCGCTCCACGACCCAGCGGCGGGGCAGCAGCACGAAGGTGCGTTTGGCGGTGTCGGATCGCTTGATGATCTCGATCTCCCAGTCGCCGCGTCCGACCATGGCGTGTCGCAGCTTGTCGCCAGCCTAGCCGCCGTCGGCGAAGACGTGGCGCAGCCAGGGGAAGCTGGCGCGGATCGAGGTCAGGACGTCAGGCGCGCCGTCACGGTCCCGGATATCGGCTGTGTGGACCAGGGCCGTGACGAGCAAGCCGCCGGTGTCGGTGAGGATGTGACGCTTGCGGCCCTTGATCTTCTTGCCCGCGTCCCCCCGGTCCAGCCTCCGGCTGGCCGAGGACAGGCTCCCCCAACAGGCCCGCCGCTTTCGGTGGTCTTGACGCTCTGGCTGTCGACCACCCCGGCGCTGGGCGAGGCCTGGCGTCCCACCGTCTCGCGGCAATCCATCAGCAACAGATGATTGAGGGTCTGCCAGAGCCCCTTGTCGCGCCAGGCGTAGAAATAGCGCTGAACCGTCGTCACCGGCGGGAAGTCCCCCGGCAGCATCCGCCACGGCAGACCGCCGCGCAAAACATAGAGCAGCGCGTTGGTGATCGTCCGCAACAACCATTTCGCCGGACGACCCAGGCGAGACCGCGCCGGGATCAGCGGCTCCAGAACCGCCCATTCCTGGTCCGTTAGATCGCTTGAATACCGCAGGCCCTTTCAAGCGCGCTTGCTCCGGGTGGTTTCGGTCCACATGTCGTTTTCCGTTGATGGCTCGCATCTCCAACAGAATCACAAGGGCCTGAAATCAAACAACTTCATTTCGGGTCAGCCTCTTAGTGGAGCTGCTACGTCGCATCGTCGACCAAATTGAGGGTTCGGACGTGTTGACCGACGAGGAGCGCGAAGAGGCATTGGACGGGTTGGGAGACTGGCTATAGGCGGCTGCCTCGTCTGCCTGCCTCATTCATCGTTGCGTCGCGACATCGGATCATCAACTCCCCGATCATTCGTGGCTCCGGCCGCCGCTCCAACACCAGCCATGCGATGAAGCGCGAAGATGAGCTTCCGCGTCGCCGCCGGGTGCGGTGAAGGCGGAGCCTTTTTCAGCAACTCTCGCGCGATCTCAGGATGAACCATCGCGGTGGTCACAAACTCATCCACCCGGGCGATGCCGGCAAAGAGGCTCATGCTGGACCGATCGACCTAGGATGCTGCGCGGCGTCTCGCGCACGGCGCGCAGCGCCCGATGCATGGCGATTATGGGAGCTTCGCCCTTACCACGCGCGCACGTACTCGTCCGGAAACCCCGAAATTCGTCTAAAAAACTCGCGGATCAACAGGCAGGCTCGTCCAGCCAAGGCCTCGCGCTCGCGCGTTCGCGTACTGCTGCCAAAAATCGGAGCGGCCGCTCCGTCAACGAGTCGCGGCCGGGGTGGCGGGTCGCGGCCTCTCGGATCGGGCTAGAGCATTTCCCGACCTGACTGCGTCAGGCCGTGAGCTCTAATCGTTTGTTTTGACGCATTTTTCTTCACGCGAACCGGAACCACTTCGCTCGAAAAATGCTCTAGAAGATCCACCCACCTTGCGAAACAAGGTCAGTGGCATGCACGCCATACAGAGTGATGCTGTCGCCGTTGTTCAGGGTTATGGCGGTGTCGGCGCCGACCTGGGCGATGCTCCAGCCGATTGAGGCCGTCACATAGGCCTGCAGATTGATGGCGTCTTCGGCGCCCCCCGCCACGAAATCCAGGATGCGATCGGCGCCGTCCCCGGGTGCGAACACGAACTGGTCGTGATCGGCGCCGCCGATCAGGACATCGTCGCCCTTTCCGCCGTACAGCACGTCGAACCCGGCGCCGCCGTCCATCCAGTCATTGCCGGCGCCGCCCTGCAGGCCATCGGCCCCCGTGTTGCCGGCCAGGGTGTCGTCACCGGTCTCGCCATCAAGCCAGTCGTCGCCGGCTCCGCCGTCCACCGCGTCGTTGCCGCCTCCTGCATAGATGAAGTCCCGGCCTCCCAGACCGCCCAGATAGTTGGCGCTGGCATTGCCGTACAGCTTCTCGTCATAGTCCGACCCGAAGCCATTCGACGCCGCGCCGGCCAGGCGCAGAATCTCAACATTGCCGTGCAGTTGGAAGTCGATTGTCGAGATCACCGTGTCGGTTCCCGCGTTGACCTCCTCGATCGCCTGGTCGGAGACGTTGTCGACCAAGTAGATATCATCGTCCAGACCGCCATACATGTTGTCGGCGCCAGATGCGCCGTCCAGCCAATCCTTGCCCGCCCCGCCGGCCAAGCCGTCGTCGCCGGTTCCCCCGTAGACGACATCGTCTCCGTCGCCGCCGTTGAGCCAGTCGTTACCGCTCCCGCCGTCGAGAGAATCCGCGCCAGCGTCGCCGAACAGGTCGTCGTCACCGGCCAGGCCGCCCAGGTAGTTGGCCCGCTCGTTGCCCACCAGCTTGTCGCTCTGATCGTCGCGGCCAAACAGATTGACGTCGAACCCGGCGTCCGCTTTGGCGATCTCGACATTGACGTGCAGCTGGTAATTGAACCTGACCAAGGCCGTGTCGACGCCCTGGCTCTTCAGTTCCACGATCGCATCCTGCGCGCTGTCCAGCACATAGACGTCGTCGTTGCCCCCCCCGACAAGAACGTCCAAGCCAGCGCCGCCATCAAGCCAGTCCGAGCCGCCACCGCCTTCCAGGCGGTCATCGCCCGCGCCGCCAAAGACGATATCGACAGCCTGGTTGCCGACGTACTGGTCAGCGAACGCGCTCAGAGTAAACCGTTCCACCAGGAAGAAGGTGTCGCCCTGCGCGTCTCCAGTGTGCTGATTGGTCGTAAAGTCGAGCGTCACCGCCGCCGACGCCGCAGCGTAGCTGGCCGTGTCCTCGCCCGCGCCGCCATCCAGATAGTCGGCGCCCGCGCCGCCTTCCAGAAAGTCATTCCCATCGCCGCCGTCGATGATGTCCGCACCAGCCCCGCCATAGAGCTGGTCGTCGCCGAGTTCGCCTGAGAGCTTATCGTTTCCGCCTCCGCCCAAGATCTTGTTGGCAAGGCCGTTTCCGGTAACGATGTCGTCGGCCTCGCCGCCTATGGCGTTTTCGATCTTTGCATCATGGGCGATCGTGAAACCGCCATAGATTCCCGACCCGCTGGACAGCAAGCCGCCGCCGCCCACCTCGTTAAGCAGGCTCGCCTCGCGAAGGTCGATCGTGCAGGCGATGCTCGCGCCTTCGGCGGACAGCGTATCGACGCCCCCGGCGTCCCACAGACAGGAATAGGATGTGCCGGCCTGGTTGAGTAGGGGGATGCGATAGACGTCGTCACCGGCGTGGGCGGACGTCTTGGCGCCATACAGCGCCTGGATCGCTGCGATGTCGAAAGCGCCCGGCGTGGACATCCAGCCGTAAGCGTAGGACGGCGAATATCCCTTGGTCAGGTAGCCGTCATTGTAGCTCATCACGGTGAAAATGCTTTGGTTCAAACCAAAGCTGCCGAGCGAGCTCTCGGACGTGACCCCTGGAAAACTGGCGCCGTCGTGAGGGTGGTCGAGGCCCAGGGCGTGGCCGATCTCATGCACGAAGGTGGTGAAGCTGTAGCCGCCTAGCGCATTGTTTTCGCGCGTGAACACCGCGCTCTGGTTGTTGAACCCGCCCTCGAGTTGCATCGCGAACGTGGCGTTTCTGTAAGGCAGCTGGTGATGACCGAGTTCAGTGCTTTCACTGCCCAAAAAGTCGATTTTCTCGACCCAATTTGCGCCGGTTCCACCCGACCCGTTATAGTAAAACGGATAGGCGGCGATGGAGATGTTGCTTACCGCCGTCCAAGTTCTGACAGCATTGATAAAAGCAGTGGCCGCGCCGTTTGCTGACCAGAGCGTACCGCCGTAACCATCATAACCACTTGAGCCGGCTTTCCCTTGTAGGACGTAGGTTATAGAGCCGGAAATATTCCCAAGATCATAAACGGTGGGCCCGAGCAGCGCGTTGAGGAACGGGTTGCCGAGATCCGGAGCGCCGGTGGTTATGTAAATCGACGACATGATACTGCCTTGACTGGACAGGAGGCCCGATGGGTCGGTGAGCTGCTCGGATACTGGGATTCGTGCTTCTAGGAAGAGCGCCGCGCGGTGAAGCGGTCGCGGCATGTTGGATCAGCGGCTTGAATTTCTAGCCAAGCCATCAAGATATCCCCCTCTTTCGATCGACAAGATGGCGCGTCTCAGACGGCGGCGTCAAGCAAGGTGAACGCTCTGATATATAGATAAATCACCTCGGGCCGCCTGTTATTGGCTGCCGGATGCCTCATGACTAAGGGCGTGCACGGCATATCCTGACCTCTCAGGCCAGGCCGCGCGTAATGATCTGCCCTGTCTCATGTAGCAGAGAAGAAAACGGGCTATCGTGCGTCCCAATCGTGCGTCCTGGCTGGGGCGCGTTGCCGGTTCGGCGGGTGCGCTAGGTGCAACGGAGAGCGAACCTCGCGTGGCGTAGGCTTTCGCGCCCCAGGATGCCATTTATGCTCTGTTTGGAGTGTCTCGCTCGACGCTATTCGTGCCAACCTTGATCGGCAATGGCGCGTGATTTAGCCCCGCTCTCACTGGCTTCGTTGCCTTCGCTTCGATCTGAGGTAGATTCGAGAGCATGGTTGACGGGACAACCCACATCGAGGGCGACGGGCTACTGGAGGCCGGCTTCATGGCCTACGTCGGGGCCGCGAACGTTCTTGGATCGCTGAAGGCGGAACTGCCCTGTAACCTCGGCGACACCCGCTTCCATGGGGTCTGCGAGACCGGCGCGTTCACCTATTGCAACGGCGGCGCGATCGCAGATGCGGTCATCGGCCGGTATTGCTCGATCGGCCAGGACGTCTTGATCAACCCGGGCAACCATCCGACAAATATGCTCTCGACGCACCCCTTTGCCTACAAGGCGGACGGCGCCTCCTGCGGCCTAACCGGCCGTCCTGAGTATAGCGACATCGCGGTCGATTTCACGGACGAAACGGACGCCCGCCCCAACCGCGTGGTGGTCGGCAATGACGTCTGGATCGGAGCGCGCGCGACCATATTGGGCGGCGTGACGGTCGGAGACGGGGCCGTCATCGGGGCTGGCGCTGTAGTGACGCACGACGTCGAGGCCTACGCCGTTGTCGGCGGCGTGCCGGCGCGCATGACCCGCCGCCGCCTCCCGGAAACCTATGAACGCCTGTTGGCCAGCAAGTGGTGGGAATTGGATCTTTCCTACCTGCCGGGCAATCGCGACTATTCGGACGTGGCTGGGTTTCTGGACCGGCTGGTTCTCTCGCCCTTGCCGCCGCTGCCACATAGAGTCGCACGGATCGAGTTCCGCGTGGACAAGCCGCCCTACATCGCAGTGCCGCAAAGCGGTCTAAGGTAGATCCTGGATGAGCGAGGGGCTGCTTCGGTTCCCGGATGTCGTCGATCTCGACGGCTTCGGCGAATATCTGGCGCTCAAGGCCGCCGGCCGCATCATTGTGACCGATTACCCGGTCAAATCCAGGCCGCGCGACTTCCGAGCGAACGGCGCGGCGGCCAGGTTCGAGGCCATCTTCGACAAGTTCGATAGCAACACCCGGCGCGCGCTCGCCGCCATGCGGGCCAACGCCGAAGCCCTGGCACGCGTCCCCTTCAACCAGCCCAAGTGCACCCGGTCGCCCTATTGGAGCAACGGCTTCATCCCACCCCTGGATGGCCTGTCGCTCTACGCCATGGTGTCTATGAACCGGCCTCGGCTCTATGTGGAGGTTGGCTCCGGAAACTCGACCAAGTTCGTACGACGCGCGATCGAAGACCTGGGGCTCTCAACCCGAATCGTCTCGATCGATCCCCACCCACGCGCCGAGATCGATGCCCTCTGCGATGAAGTCATACGCCAGCCCATGGAAGACGTGGCGCCGGAGGTGTTCGGCCGACTAGGTCGAGACGATATGCTGTTCGTCGATAATTCCCACATGGCCTGCGCGGGATCCGACGTGGCGGTCTTCTTCACTGAGGTGTTGCCCGCCCTGGCCTCTGGTGTGGTCTATGGCCTGCACGATATGCCGCTCCCCCTCGACTACGACGAGCGCATGGCCCCAAGGGGGTATAACGAGCACTACCTGATGGCGGCCTACCTCCTCGGCGGCGCAGCCGGAGACCATGTCGCCTTCCCCTCGGCGCATGTGGCGTGGCGCGAGGATCTGTGCGGACTAGCCCCCTTCCCAGAACACCCCGGCATGTTGGCTGAGGGCCGCCATGGCGGGGCGCTCTGGATGCGGAAGGCGTAGGGTCAGAGCTTGATCCGACCGAGCGACGACCATGGTGCGAAGATGGCTGACGGGACCTTCATGCCGCGCGAGTCCGCCAGGACCGTGCGGGCGGTAAGCCTTGGTGTCTGGTGTCAGGTCGCTCACCAATTGGCCAAGCACGACCTCCACATCCCCGGCCCATTCGATGACCAGGCGGGCAGCTTTGACGGCCTAGTGGGCATATTGAGGGGCGACTACGAGCCAGGCCCTGACGCGATCCCCTACGACGGCACCACGGTGATCGGAGCCCAGACCAGGGTCATCTATCACCACGCCTTCCGGAGAGACGCAGCTGGCGTGCCGCTGATCGACGATCGCTCGAAATCGGTCTGCCAGCGACAGTTCAGGATCCGAATGGCGGCGCTCGAAAAAACCCTCGCCGACGAAGGCGAGGTCGTGTTCATCCGCCAAGGTGGCAAGCTGGCGCAACCCACGGTCTCGCCCTACCTGCCCGATTCATCCAACCTTCTAAGTGCCGACTACGACGCCCTGACCGACGCGCTCGACAAGCGTTTTCCAGGCCTGGCCTATCGGGTCGCGATCGTTTTCTTCGACGGCCTGACCCGCGCCGAGCCCAGCGCCAATTCTCGCGTTTCGCTGCACCCGATGACCTTGCCCGACGAGGCCAATCTCGCGACATGGGAAGGCGACGACAACCAGTGGGCGCGGCTTATGTCCTCGCTGCCGCTGGTACCGGCTTAGAATTTCGCGCTGAGCAGCAGACCCCGGTTGCGCCGCAGCTGACCTGAGCTTGGCCGGTAAACTCATGGGCCGTCTTGGTTGGGGCGATTATCAGAGGTAGATTCGGAGATATGGAAACGAAGTTTGTCAGCTTGGGCTGCGTTTGCCAGCCCCATGCTCAGATTGAACGGACCGGCATGGTGGCGCCTGGGTTCTTCGACCTCCTCGGCTCATCCTGGGCTGACCTGATCCGCGTGCTGCGCAACCCTCACGACGATTACGGGCTCGACGCCATCGCGTGGGACGAC
The DNA here is from genome assembly GCF_049896225.1 of Caulobacter sp. DWR3-1-2. Taxonomy (NCBI): domain Bacteria; kingdom Pseudomonadati; phylum Pseudomonadota; class Alphaproteobacteria; order Caulobacterales; family Caulobacteraceae; genus Caulobacter; species Caulobacter sp. DWR3-1-2. Next base: position 64,631 of record NZ_JAFCTW010000006.1, read on the forward strand.
AGAAGTTCAGTGCGCGGCAGGGAGTCTGGCCTGATCATGCACCACGAATTTCCCCGCGACGAAGCTGGCCGGGTGATCATCACCGATGAAGGCCGAGCGCTGTGCGCGGCGCGCCTGAGGCGGAGGATGAAGCGTTTCCTGGCGCTGAAGGGGGACGTCACCTTTGTGCGACTCGGCGGGGTAGAGTCGCCGATCGAGGTGGACCCCTACCGGTTCGACCCCTTCCGTCTGACGCAAGATCACGTAGCGGATTTGCTAGCCGCTCTCGATGGTCTGTTCCCTGACCTGAAATTCCGCGTCGTCATGGTCTATTACAATCACAAGACCCACGTCAGCGCGAAGAGCACGGGCCAATTCCGAGCCTATGGCCTGCCTGATCCCCGCCCCTTGCTGGCCAGGGAAGACTGGTGGAAAGGCGACGATTGCGCCTGGTCCAGCGTTCTAGAGCATTTTTCGAGCGAATTGGCTCCGGTTCGCGTGAAGAAAATTGCGTCAAAACATGAGATTAGAGCTCACGGCCTGACGCAGTCAGGTCGGGAAAGGCTCTAGGCGACCTGCGGCAGCCGATCGAGAAGCTTGTCGAGCGTGACCGGATAGTGCCGCACCCGTACGCCGGTGGCGTTGTGGACGGCATTGGCGACCGCGGCGGCGACCCCGCATATGCCCAGCTCTCCAACGCCCTTGGCCTTCATCGGCGAGGACATCGGGTCTGTTTCGTCAAGGAAGATCACCTCCTGGTGCGGAATGTCGGCATGCACGGGCACTTCGTAGCCGGCCAGGTCGTGATTGACGAAGAAGCCCAGCCGTTTATCGACGACCAACTCTTCCATCAGAGCGCCGCCAACGCCCATGGTCATGGCGCCAATCACCTGACTGCGAGCCGACTTGGGGTTCAGGATCCGCCCCGCCGCGCAGACGGCCAGCATCCGCCGCACGCGGATCTCGCCCGTGGCCGCATCGACCCCGACCTCAACGAAGTGCGCGCCGAACGTCGATTGCTGGTGGGTCTTGGCCAGGTCGCCATATTCCATTTTGTCCTCAGCCGTCAGCCCCGCCTCGCCTGCGGCCTGGGCCAGGGGGAGGCTGCGTCCGCCGGCGCTGACCTGGCTGTCGGCGAATTTCGCCAGGCTCGGATCGAAACCCAGCTTTTGCGCAACGGCTTCGCGCAACTTGACGCAAGCGGCGTAGACGCCAGCGGTCGAACTGTTGCCGCCCCATTGGCCGCCAGAGCCCGACGAAACCGGGAAAGAGGAGTCGCCGAGCTTCACCGAGACCTGACTGAGCGGCACGCCCATCATCTCGGCGGCCGTCTGGGCGATGATCGTATAGCTGCCCGTGCCGATGTCGGTCATATCGGTCTCGACCGTCACCACGCCGTCTTTGTCCAGGCGTACACGCGCGGCGGAGGTCATGGTCAGGTTGTTGCGGAAGGCGGCCGCGACGCCCATGCCGACCAACCAACGCCCGTCGCGGGTCTGGGCCGGCGCGCGGCGCTTCGCCCAGCCGAACCGGTCGGCCCCGGTGCGCAGGCACTGGATCAACTGCCGTTGGGAGAAGGGGCGCTCGGGCTTTTCCGGATCGACCTGGGTGTCGTTGAGGATGCGCAGCGCGACGGGGTCGATGCCCAGCTTCTCGGCCAGTTCGTCCATGGCCACTTCCAGAGCCATCAGGCCAGGGGCCTCGCCTGGCGCGCGCATGGCGTTGCCCTCGGGCAGATCCAGCACCGCAAGACGGGTGGTCATCAAGCGATTGGCCCCCGCATAGAGCAAGCGGGTCTGCTGGACGGCGTCCTCGGGACCGCCGCCCTCCAGATCGCCAGACCAGGTCCCGTGGCCGATCGCCGTGAGCTTGCCCTCCTTCGTCGCGCCAAGGCGGATGCGCTGGATCGTGGCGGGCCGATGGGTGGTGTTGTTGAAGATCAAGGGGCGAGTCAGGGCCAGCTTCACAGGCCGGCGGGCCGCGCGGGCCCCGAGCGCGGCCAGGATGGCGTCGGCGCGCACGAAGAGCTTGCCGCCAAACCCGCCGCCGATGAAGGGTGACACAAGTCGGACGTTCGCCTTGGGGATGCCGAGCGTCTGGGCCACGTCGCCCACGCTCCAGGCGATCATCTGGTTGGACGTCCACAAGGTCAGCTTGTCACCATTCCAGATGGCGATCGAGGCATGCGGCTCCATCATCGCATGGCTCTGGTCGGGCGTGACGTAGGTCTCGTCCAGTTGCACGGGCGCGGCGGCGAAGGCGGTCGCGAAATCGCCGACGACGGCGTCGGCGCTATCCTTGGGCCGGGTCGCGCCGGGCTTGGCCTGGGCGAGGTCGAAACGGCCTTGGGCGCGGGCATAGTCGACCTTCACGAGCGAGGCGGCGGCGCGCGCCTGTTCGAAGGTCTCGGCGACGACCACGGCGATCGCCTGGTGGTAGTGTTCGATCTCGGGGCCGCCCAGGAGTTTGGCGGTGTTGAATCTGCCCTTGCCGAGCTTGCCGGCATTGGCCGCCGTGACGATGGCCAGGACGCCGGGCGCGGCCAGGGCTTTGGACGTGTCCATCGACGTGATCCTGCCCTTGGCGATCGCCGCGCCGATCACAAATCCATAGACGGGGCTGGGGGCCACGTCGTGGTGTTCATAGGCGTAGGTCGCCAGGCCGCTAGTCTTGTGCGGACCATCGATGCGGTCGGTGGACTTGCCGATGATCTTTAGCTGATCGATCGGATTGGTGGTGGCGGGCGTGTCGAACTTCATGGCGTCAGGCCCTTGCTTGCGCCAACACCGCGCCGAGCGTGCGCTCGATCAGGGTCAGCTTGTAGGCGTTGTCCGGCGTGGTCTTGGCCCCCGACAGCAGCAGGTCGGCCGTCGGCTTGGCGCCGCGCCGCAGCTGCGCTTCGGCCGCCTCGACGCGCCACGGCTTGTGGGCGACGCCGCCGACCGCCACGCGACCCGAGCCGTCGCGCTGAACGATGGCGGCCACCGACACCAGGGCGAAGGCGTAGGAGGCCCGGTCGCGGACCTTTTGGTAGATATGCACGCCGCCGATCGGCTTGGGCAGGGTCACGGCCGTGATCAGCTCGCCCGGCGCCAGCGCGGTCTCCAGATGCGGCGTGGCGCCTGGCAGGCGGTGGAAGTCGGCGATCGGGATCGTGCGGACGGCGCCGTCCGGCTTGACGGTCTCCACCTCGGCGTCCAGGGCGCGCATGGCCACGGCCATGTCGCTGGGGTGGGTGGCGATGCAGGCCTCGCTGGTCCCCAGCACGGCGTGCGAGCGGGTGAAGCCGCCGATCGCCGAGCAGCCGGCGCCGGGCATGCGCTTGTTGCATGGCATGTTGGTGTCGTAGAAATAGGGACAGCGGGTGCGCTGCAGCAGATTGCCCGCCGTCGTGGCCTTGTTGCGCAGCTGTCCGGACGCGCCAGCCAGGAGGGCGCGGCTGAGCACCGCGTAGTCGCGGCGCACGCGCTTGTCGGCCGCCAGATCGGTATTGCGGACCAGGGCTCCGATGCGGAGGCCGCCGTCGGGTGTCTTGTCGATCTTGTCCAGCGCCAATCCGTTGACGTCGATCAGATGTCGAGGCGTTTCGATCTGCAGCTTCATCAAGTCGAGCAGATTGGTGCCACCGGCGATGAACTTGGCGCCGGGCTTGCGAGCCGCCGCAGCGGCCTCGGCGGGGGAGCGGACCCGCTCGTAGGTGAAGGCTTTCATGCCGTCCTCCCCGCCACTTCGGTGATGGCCTCGACGATGTTGGAATAGGCGCCGCAGCGACAGATGTTGCCGCTCATCCGCTCTCGCAGCTCTTCTCCGCTCACCTCAGGCGAGGCGGTCAGGTCGGCGCTGACGTGGCTGGGGATCCCGGCCTTGATCTCGTCCAGCACGGCGACCGCCGAGCAGATCTGGCCCGGCGTGCAGTAGCCGCACTGATAGCCGTCGTGCTTGACGAAGGCGGCCTGCATCGGGTGCAGCCTGTCCGGCGCGCCCAGGCCCTCAATGGTGGTCACGCGGTCGCCCTCGTGCATCACCGCCAGGCTCAGGCAGGAATTGATCCGCCGCCCCTCCACGATCACCGTACAGGCCCCGCACTGGCCGTGGTCACAGCCCTTCTTGGTGCCGGTCAGCTTCAGGTGCTCGCGCAGGGCGTCAAGCAGGGTGGTGCGGGTGTCGAGCTCGAGTGTCTGGGGCTTGCCGTTGATTTCGAACGAGACCTTGGCGAGCACCGGAGCATCGGCGTTCGAAGCCGCCGTGGCGGCCAAGGGGGACGCCGTCGCCGCGGCCGAGGCCGCGCCCGCGGCCACCAGGCAACGGCGGGAAATGGAGGGCGTTTCGATGGGAGGCATGTGGCGCTCTGATCCTGTTTGCCAACCCGACGGCAGCTTCCGTTGCCGCATCATTGGCGCGGGTTGGGGGGAAACGCACGGCGAAAGCTTCGGTGCTGCGCGGCTAACAGAAAATACCTGAGCCCGCCCAGTCTGAACGGCCAAAGAGCCTAGATTTTGACCCTGGCGCTCGGTGTCTTGCCTGAACGCGCACGGCCGATGCTCCAGCGCCGCGAAATGCGGCGCGGGTTGCCAGCCTTGGCGGCGCCGGGCGGACAATCATCCGGCGGCGGGGTCTTTGATTGACGCGCCGTGAGCATCCCTTTCGCATGGCGCTTGAACACGAGCGTTCAGGGGGATCCATGCCGGTCAGTCGTCGCAGTTTCATTCACGGCATCGGCGCGCCCGGCGGTTACGGCGCCGCCTTCACCGCCATGCAGGCCTCTCGTTCGTGAAGGGCCCCAGCAACATGGTTTGGTATCCCAGCTACGGCCTGCACACCAAGACCGGCGTGATCCTCGGGGCCTATGCTGGCGGCAAGGTGGCGGACCAACTTGCCAAACTCTCGCGCCCCGACCAGATCGAGCACACCCGCAAGGTCATCGAGGCGATGCACCCAGCCTGCGGCCAATTGCTGGAAAAGCCGCTGCAGGTGCAATGGGCGGCGGCGCCCTACACCCTGGGCATCGGCGTTGGCTGGGCCAGCGACGACGAGCCCGACTATCACCTGCTGGGCCAGCCCGACGGGCAGATCCACTTCGCCGGCGAATATCTCAGCCATGTCGGCGCCTGGCACCGGAAGGGCCAGCCCGTGAGCGCTCAGCGGATGATCTGATCCGCACCCAAACGATCAACCCTCGCCGGTCTTCCTCAAAGCGGCGCGGGACGGCAGGAGCTGGGCCATGAACGGCAGCAGGGCCGCCCCCACCGCCGCCCCGTCGGCCGAGGTGGCGGCCCGTTCGACCGGGGCCAGGACGGGCATGTTCTCGACCCTGGCCAGGCGGGCGTTGACGGCGTCCACCAACCGGTCGAGCAGATCGGTGGGCAGGCGGCCGCCGATATAGATGGCCTCTGGATTAAACACGCAGCTGATCCCCACGAAGGGCGAGACCAGCAGCTTGGCGCTGAGAACCAGCCAGTCCTCGACCAAGGCCTGACCCCCGGCGGACAGGCTGGCCAACTGGTCGGGGCGGTTGACCGTGACGCCCCCAGCTTCCAGGTGGGCGTAGAGCGCCGACAGCGACACCACTTCCTGCAGGGAGCGGGCCTCGGTCCTGGAGGAGCGGATGGGCAGGAAGCCGATCTCTCCGCTGCGGCCCTGCGCTCCGCGGAAGTAATTGCCCTCCACCACCATGCCTCCGCCGAGGCCCGACGAGATCAGCACGTAGAAGAAGCTGGGCTTGCGCAGGCCGTGGCCGAACTGCAGCTCGCCCAGGGCGGCGGCGGCGGCGTCGTTCTCGAGAAACACCGGCAGCGGCAGAATGCCGGCCAGCAGCTTGCCGACATCGGCCGTGCTCCAGACGTCGTAGTTTTCTGGACGGTGCGGCAGGTCCACCCGGCCCAGGTCGTCGGGCAGGGCGACGCCGATGCCCGACAGGCGCGGCGGGCCGTCCTTCCAAGCCGCCAGCATCTCGTGGATCTTGACCTTGCAGAACCTGGCCACATCGTCCGGCAGCGGAAACTCGATCTCCTCGCTGGCCCGCGCCCGGACGACACCCATCAGGTCCAGCAGCACCACGGTGATGTGGTCACGGTCTATATTGACCCCGATCGACAGGCAGCCATCGGGATTGATCATCAGGTTCATGGCCGGCTGGCCGCGCGCCCCCTGCACTCGGCCAGCCTCCAGGATCAGCCCGTCGTCCAGCAGTCGCTTGGTGATGTTGGCGACCGCGGGCGGGGTCAAGCCGCTGATCTGGGCCAAGGTGACGCGGGTGATGGGGCTGTTGACCCGGATGGCCTGCAGGATGACCCGCTGGTTGTGGTCGCCGACCCGCTCCAGATTGGCACCCGACAGGCTGGTCCCGGCGGTGCGCTTTCGGTCCGACTTCCGCGAGGCTTCCAAGGACGGCTTTCCGCTGATCTGCGAGGGCCGTCCTCCCTAGCATCGCCTCGCGCCGCGAGCGATAGGGGCCGCTTGCCATAGATTATTTAAATTGCTTTCTTTATTCGTCGAAGGCTAAGAGCGAACTCGGAAGCGCGCCGCAGCGTGCGCTCCGGACAGGTGGAGGAAGACGGCTTGATCCAGGTCGGCGTTGATTTCGGCGGCACGAAGATCGAGGCCGCCGCCCTGGCGCCGGACGGTCGTTTCCTGGCCCGGGTGCGCGCCCCCAATCCCGGGTCCTATGACGCCGCCATCGACACCGTTCGGGACCTGATCGCCAAGGCCGAGCAGCAGGCCGGCGCGCGCGGCACGATCGGCGTCGGGTCACCCGGCTCGGTGTCGCCGCGCACCGGCGTGATGCGCAACGCCAATTCCACCTGGTTGAACGGCCGCCGGTTTCGCGAGGACTTGCAGGCCGGCCTTGGTCGTCCCGTGCGGCTGGCCAATGACGCCAACTGCCTGGCGCTGTCCGAGGCCGTCGATGGCGCGGCGGCGGGCCTGGCCGTGGTCTTCGCGGTGATCATCGGCACCGGCTGCGGCGGCGGACTGGTGGTCGATGGCAAGCTGGTCGAGGGCGCCAACGGCGTGGCCGGCGAGTGGGGTCACATGCCCTTGCCTTGGCCGAGCGTCGCGGAAAGCCCTGGCCCGGCCTGCTGGTGCGGTCGCCAGGGCTGCCTGGAAACCTGGATCTCGGGCACGGGGCTCCAACGCGACCACGCAGCGCGCGTTGGCCAGGATCTGAGCGGTGAAGCGATCATCGCCGCCGCCCGCGCTGGCGACGCCCAGGCCGTGGTCAGCTTCGACCTTTATCTCGATCGTCTCGCCCGGGGCTTGGCGGTGATCTGCGACATCGCCGACCCCGACGCCTTCGTGTTCGGCGGCGGGCTGTCGAACGTGGTCGAGCTTTATGAGCGGCTGCCGGGCTTCATCGAACCGCACGTCTTCTCTGACGGCTGGAACGCTCGGCTGGCCCCGGCCCAGTGGGGCGACTCTTCCGGCGTGCGGGGCGCTGCTCGACTGTGGACCCTGGCCGAGGCGCAGGCCGATGCGGCGCTCTAGCCGCTTCCTTGCCCTGGTAGGCCTGCTGCCCGCCCTGGCGAGCAGCGCGCGACTTGCGCTCGCCTGCCGCCGCGACCCTGACGCCCTGAAAACCACGCCGAGCGCGCCATCAGAGGCCGCCTGAAGGAGGAGGAAGACGCCATGACCCCGTTCGCCCGTCGGATTTCACGCGCCTTGCTATTGGCGTCCTGCGCCGCCCTGGTCGCCGCGACAGCCAGCGCCCAGACATCGTCTGTCTACGGACCTTACAATGCCGACCTGCCGCGCGGCGGCGACGGCTTGGCCAAACCCCTGGCCGCTAGCCTGCCGGCCGATGGGCCCTGGACGCTGCAAGGCTGGGTCAAGGCGTCGAACATCGCGGCGGGACGCGTGGTGGTGGCCGGGGTCGGCGACCCGGCCGCGGGCGGCCGCTTCCTGGTGCTCGAAAACGGCGTTCCGGCCGTGTGGGTCGGCGCGACGGTGATCAGGGGGCAGGGCGCGGCGCAGGCCGGCGCCTGGCGCCATGTGGCGGCGGTGTCGGACGGCGCGAGGGTCTCGCTCTATGTCGATGGGACAAAGGTCGCGGACGGCGCCGCGACGCCCGTCGGGCCGGCCTCCGTAGCGCAGCTGGGTCCGCGCGGACTGGCCGGAAGCGTACCGTTCGGCGGCCAAGTGGCCGGATTCACCGCCGAGCCGCGGGCGCTGGGCTCTGTCGAGATCAAGACCCTGGCGGCCGCCAAGCCCGATGCCGCGCTGACCGTCTACGAGCCTGGCAGTCCGTCCTGGCCAGTCCAGGTGCGCCAGATGTACGGCCAAGTGACGCCGCAGGACGCCTGGACACGGCCCAAGAGCAAGGCGCCGTTCTCCAAGCCCGCCGCCATCGCCCCCTATGCTGGCCCGGCCCTGCGCCCGGATGGCGATCAGGCCTGGGTCCTGGCGGCTTGGTCGCTGGCTGAGGCCCCGAAAGTCACGGCCGATCCGACAGCGCTGTCCACGCCAGGTTATGACGCCAAGGCCTGGTACGCCGCCACGACGCCGGGCACGGTGTTGACCACCCTGGTCGATCGCGGCGTCTATCCCGATCCCGACTACGGCCTTAACAACACCGCCATTCCGGAAAGCCTCAACAGGCAGGACTACTGGTACCGCGCCGAGTTCGACGCCCCCGCCGGTCAGGCCGGCCGCCATCAGCAACTGATCTTCAAGGGGGTGAACTACGCTGCGGAGATCTGGCTGAATGGCGAGCGGCTGGGCGACCTGAAGGGCGCCTTCGTCCGGGGGCAGTTCGATGTCACCGGCAAGCTGAAGCCGGGCCGCAACGCCATCGCCGTCAAGGTCTCGCCGCCGCCGCATCCGGGGATCGCCCACGAGGAGTCCCTGACCGCCGGGGTCGGTGAGAACGGGGGGATGCAGGCCTTGGACGGCCCGACTTTCATCGCCAGCGAAGGTTGGGACTGGATCCCCAGCGTCCGCGACCGCAATACCGGCCTGTGGCAGGACGTGGTGCTGCGCTCGACCGGCGCCGTGCGGATCGGCGACAGCCATGTGGTCACCACGCTGCCCCAAGTGGCTGGCAAGCCGGACAACAGCGTCGCCGACGTCGAGATTACCGTGCCGGTCGAGAACCTGACCGACACGCCAGTTCAGGTCACGGTCCGCGCGGCGTTCGACACGGTCGCCGTCGAGAAGGTCGTCACCCTGGCGCCGGGCAAGAGCGAGGTCTTGCTCGCCCCCACCGAGTTCCCGCAGCTGTCGGTGAAGACCCCCAAGCTTTGGTGGCCCAACGGCTATGGCGATCAGACCCTGTACGGATTGCGCCTGCTAGCCAGCGTGGACGGCAAGGTCTCCGACTGGAAGGATAGCCGCATCGGCCTGCGGCAGATGACCTACGAGCTGTCGCTGATGGCGCCCGATGGCGACCTGCGACGGGTGGAGGTCGACTTCTCCAAGGCCCGGCAGTTGGGCCAGACGATCACCGACGGCAGCCACGAGGGTATCCGCAAGGTGGAGGGCGGCTGGGCGACCTCCCTGACCCCGGTGGGCGCGACCTCACCCGCCGTCCGCGACATCCCCGACACCGGCCTGACGCCCTATCTCGTCATCAAGGTCAACGGCGTGAAGATCGCGGCGCGGGGCGGCAATTGGGGCACGGATGATTGGCGCAAGCGGGTGTCGCGCGAGCGCCTCGAGCCCTATTTCCGCCTGCACCACGACGCCCACCTCAACACCATCCGCAACTGGGTGGGGCAGAACACCGAGGACGTCTTCTATGACCTGGCCGACGAGTACGGCCTGCTGGTGCTGAACGACTTCTGGGCCTCGACCCAGGACTACCAGCTGGAACCGCAGGACGTGCCACTGTTCCTGAACAACGCCGCCGACGTCATCAGCCGCTATCGCAACCACCCCTCGATCGCCCTGTGGTTCGGCCGCAACGAGGGCGTGCCGCAGCCGATCCTCAATGAAGGTCTGGAGGCGCTGGTCCACGATCTGGACGGCACCCGCTGGTACACCGGCAGCTCCAACCGGGTGAACCTGCAAAACAGCGGGCCCTACAGCTACAAGGAGCCGGAAACCTATTACAGCGAGCACGCCAAGGGCTTTTCGGTCGAGGTTGGCACGCCGTCGTTCCCGACCCTGGAAGCGTTCGAGGCCGCCGTGCCCGCGCCGGACCGCTGGCCGATCAGCGACACCTGGGCCTATCACGACTGGCATCCGACCGGGAACGGCGCGACCAAGAGCTTCCTCGACGCCATGAGCGCCAAGCTCGGCGCGCCGACCAGCCTTGAGGACTTCGAGCGCAAGGCCCAGCTCATGAACTACGAGACGCACCGCGCGATCTTCGAGGGCATGAACGCCGAGCTGTGGACCAAGTCGTCGGGCCGCCTGTTGTGGATGACCCAGCCGGCCTGGCCCAGCACCATGTGGCAGATCCTCAGCCACGACTACGACACCCACGCGGCCTTCTACGGGACCCAGAAGGCGTCCGAGCCCATCCACGTGCAAATGAACTTCCCCGAGCACCGGCTTGAGGCGGTCAATAACGGCCTCGCTCCGATCGCCGGAGCCACGCTGCGAGCGCGGGTGCTGGGCCTGGACGGCAAACTCCTGGCCGACACGTCCAGCCGGATCGACGCGGCGGCCAACACCGTCGCCCAGGGCGAGGTGCTGGACCTGGCCGGGCCGCTGGCCGCCCAGGGCGCGGTGGTGGTGCGACTGGACCTGGCCAGCGCCGACGGCAAGGCGCTGTCGAGCAACCTCTACTGGCTGGGCCGCGACGCCGCCGGCAGCCGCCAGCTGTCGGCCATGGCCGCCCAACCGGTGTCGATCCGCGCCGCCTCGGTCAAGGCTGGCGCCGAGACGGTGGTCACCGTGTCGCTTGCCAATACCGGCTCGACCCCAGCCTTGAACGGCAAGCTGACCTTGGTCGACGGCAAGGGCCAGCGCATCCTGCCGGCCTATTATGCCGACAACTACGTCTCGCTGCTGCCGGGCGAGCAACGGACGGTCGAGGTTCGCTATCCGGGCGCGGTGGCCGGCGCCAGGGTCGAGTTGCGCGGCTGGAACGTGACGCCGGCCATGGCGGTCGTGCGATGAGGATCAGTCGCCGCGCCCTGATGGCGGCAGGCCTCGCCGCGCCGGGTCTGGCGCGCGCCCAGGCGCCGGTCGCCGCAGCGTCGAGCCAGGAGGAACAGCGGCTGCGCACAGACTGGGCCTATCTCCAGCGCTACGCCGCCGCGAACCTGGTCGATCGCGACTTGCCGCCGGAGCGGCGGCGGGCGGTGTTCATGGGAGATTCGATCACCAGCGGCTGGCGCGATTCTCACCCGTCCTTCTTCGAGACCAACGGCTTCATCGGCCGAGGCATAGGCGGCCAGACCACGGCCCAGATGCTGCTGCGGTTCTGGCCCGACGTGATCGCCTTGCGGCCTCGGGCGGTCCACATCCTGGGCGGGGTCAACGACATCGCGCAGAACGCCGGCCCCTATGATCCGGCGGCGACCAAGGCCAACCTCCAGGCCATGACGGTTCTGGCCCAGGCCAACGGCGTCGCGGTGGTGCTGGCCACCCTGACGCCGGTCGCCGAATTTCCCTGGAGGCCGGGCCTGGGCCCCACCGCCAAGGTCGCGGCCCTCAACGCCTGGATCCGGGCCTATGCCGTCGAACGCGGCGCGACGCTGGCCGACTACACCGCGGCGCTGGAAGACGGCGTCGGGGCCATGAGGCCCGGCCTGGCCTATGACGGTGTTCACCCTACCCGCGAGGGCTACGCTCTGATGGAGCCCATCGCCATGGCGGCGCTCGCGGAGCGTGACCCAAAAGCCGCATAAACCAAATCAACTTTCTGAAATATGATGGAGTTATTGACAGCGCTGTCTGGCGCTCATAGGTTGATGCTACCGGCATGGCTTAAAAGGCCGGAATCCACGGGAGGATGCGCACGCATCCCTCAACTCTCTGCGTCTTGGCTCGCTCAGCACTGCTGATCGCGATCGAGAACTGCTGCCGCAAACAGGGGAATGCTCAATGACCACAATGTCTTATCGATCCCGCACGGCCTTGCTGTCCGCCGCCTCGGCCTTTGTGCTGATGGCCGCCGGCCAAGCCGCCGCCCAAACCGCGCCACCGCCTGCCGACGCACCCTCGGAGGTTGAAACGGTTGTCGTGACCGGCTTCCGCGCCTCGCTCGCCGACGCGCTGAATCTGAAGAAGCATTCCAACCAGATCATCGAGTCGATCACCGCCGAGGACATGGGTAAGTTCCCGGATCAGAACATCGCCGAGTCGCTGCAGCGCCTGCCGGGCGTTCAGATCGACCGCGAGAACGGCCAGGGCACCAAGGTGCGGATCCGTGGTCTGGACCAGAACGTCACCCTGCTGAACAGCGACACGTTCCTGTCCGGCCTTGAGGCCTTCCGCCTTGGCGAAGGCAATATCAAGCAGACCAATTCGCTTGAGGGCATCCCCTCCGACCTGCTGGCCGGTGTCGATGTGATCAAGTCGCCTCAGGCCGACCTGATCGAAGGCGGGCTGGGCGGCACGGTCAATCTGAAGACTCGCAACGCCCTCGACGTGCGCGGCGACAGCACCTTTTCGATCGATCTGCGCGCCAACAAGGGCTCGACCAAGGGCAAGACCAAGCCCCAGGTTTCTGTGGTCCTGGGCCACAAGTTCTCGGACAATTTCGCCGTTCTGGGCAGCCTGTCCTATGACAAGAACTCGATCGACACCGAGGTGCTCAGCGGCGAGAACCGCGGTGGCTGGGCCTTTCTCAATCGCCCCACCGCCACGGGCAACAACCAGGTCCAGACTGGCACAAGCAACATCTGGTCGCCGGAATACCGCTACAGCAACAACCGTCACCAAGGGCGCGAGCGCACCGCCTTCTCGCTCAACGCCGACTGGAACGTCTCCGATTCGCTGTCGCTGCGCGCCGACTGGTTCCATTCGGACCTGAAGATCTTCACTGGCGAACATTCGCTCAAGTGGGCCTATGCCAACGAAAACGCGGTGTACAACGCCCAGGGCCTGACCAAGGACAATAACGGCGTCCTGCAATCGGGCTTTGTCACCGCCAATTCGTCGGAAGGCGACAGCTTCGCCAAGAACGCCCACGCCAAGACCGACAACGTCCAGTTCTCGGCGGACTGGGACAATGGCGGCCGGCTCAGCGGCCGAGTTCGCGCGGCGATGTCCAAGATCGACTACGCCTCGACGTCGGGCCAGGTCGATACGCGCTACACGCAATATGGCGTGCGCGACGGCGTCAATGGCTTCGCGCCGAACTCGACCGCGCCGTTGACGGCCACCTACGGCTTCACCAACGGCGCCTACCCGACCTTCGCGCCGGTCGCCGCCCTGGCCACCGCCATGACGACCCCCAGTTCGGTGTTCTTCAAGTCGCACTGGGCGTTTGGCGACAAGTCCAAGCTGGACGACAAGGCGTTGACCGGCGACTTCAAGTACAAGCCTGAGTTCGGCGAGGGCTCGGACATGGTGATCAGCTTCGGCGGTCGTTATTCCAGCCACAAGGTCGATTCGACCTATGGCCGCTACTTGGCCGACTACTCGGCCAAGGGCGAACTGCCGGCCAGCGCCCAAGGCACGACCGACCACGGCACCTTCGTCGATTGGACGCCGCTCGGCTATTTCCAGGACGGCGCGATCGGCCTGAAGAAGTGCGACATCGCTTTCTACAACTGCAGCCGCTTCGGCAACTCGCCCGCCGTGGTCACGCCCTACCAGACCGCCGCCTCCAACCCGGGCCGCGCGGTCACCGACAATGTCCACGGCGTGACGGCGATCTTCCAGGACTATGGGCAGATGAAGGATCCGGTCGCCTGGCTGCAGGCGCTGTATCCCTCGACCAAGCTGGCCTTCTACAGGGACCCAATCGAATCCTTCAAGATCAAGGATGAGACGACCTCGGGCTACGTCATGACCGACCTGGGCGACGAAGGGTTCCACATCAATGCGGGCGTCCGCGTGGTCCACACCAAGCTGACCATCGACTCGTCCAACACCCCGGTCACGCCGCTGTCTTGGGGCACCGATAGCTGGAACGGCGTCCTGAAGAACCCGGACTCGGCGCGGACCGTGCGCGAATATACCGATGTCCTGCCCAGCCTGAACGCCGTGTTCAACATCAACGACAACGACAAGGTCCGGGCGACCGCGGCGCGCGTCGTGGCCTCGCAGAACCTGTTCGACCTGGGCCAGGGCGCGTCGTACAACTTCACCCGCTCCTCGACCCCCGGGCCGAACCTGAACAAGTTCCTCTACACCAACGGCAGCGGCGGCAATCCCAACCTCAACCCGTTCCGCGCCTCGCAGATCGACTTCGCCTATGAGCACTATTTCGGCAAGCAGGGCCTGATCTCGGCCGGCGTCTTCTACAAGACCATCGACTCGTTCATCGTCCCCAACACCTTCCCGGTGACGGTGAAGGACCAGTCGGTGGCGGGCGCTTCTGTCGGCACGTTCAACTCCGTGAGCAACGGCGAGGGCGGCACGATCAAGGGGCTCGAGCTACAGGGACAGTACGCCTTTGAGAATGGCTTCGGCTTCACCGCCAACTATACCTATTCGGACTCCAGCTCGCCTGACTTCACCGACTTCTCCAAGAGCCTGCCGATTCCAGGCGTTTCCAAGAACGCCTTCAACGTCCAGGGCTATTTCGAGCATGGCCCGTTCTCGACCCGCCTGTCCTATGCCTGGCGTGACAAGGCCTATACCGGTAACTTCACCTTCGGCTCGGGCGCCGACCTTCACAAGCTGGGCATCTATAACGAAGCCTACGGCCAGCTGGATGGCCAGGTCGCCTACGAGGTCACCTCGGATCTGAAGGTCACGCTCGAAGGCTCCAACCTGACCAAGGAAGACTCCAAGAGCTATCTGCAGTTCTCGAACCTGCCTCTGCGCTTCGTGTCGGGCGACCGCCGCGTGTCGCTGGGCGTGCGCTACCGCTTCGGCGGCTAACGCAACCGAACGGCGGGCGCGCTCATCCTCTTGAGCGCGCCCAACGCCGGGCCCAGGATCAATCCCGGCTCACCTATCGAGGACGTTTGATGTCCGACCCGGACTGGATCCAGAAGATCGTCATCGTCGGTGGCGGCAGCGCCGGCTGGATGACGGCGGCGGCCTTGGCGCGCGGGCTGGATCGCCGCTACCAGATCCAGGTCGTGGAATCCCAGGACATCGGCGTGGTCGGGGTGGGCGAGGCGACCATTCCGCCGATCCGCCTGTTCAACGCCATGCTGGGCCTCGACGAAGCCGAGTTCATGCGCGAGACCCAGGCGACCTACAAGCTGGGCATCGAATTCAAGAACTGGGGCGGGCTGGGCGAGCGCTATTTCCACCCCTTCGGCGCCTATGGCCTGAAGGCCGAGATGGGCCACTTCTTCCAGTATTTCCTGAAGCTCGACCGCGAGGGCGGCGCGTTGGCCCTCGACGACTATTCGCTGTGCGCCCAGGCCGCCAAGGGCGGGCGGTTCGACCGCCAGAGCGACGATCCGCGCGATCCGATGTCGATCTTCGGCTCGGCCTATCACTTCGACACCATCCTCTACGGCCAGTATCTGCGCCGCTTCGCCCAGGGTCTGGGCGTCGTTCGTACGGAGGGCGAGGTGGTGCGGGTCGATCAGGATACCGAAACCGGCTTCGTCACCGCCGTGCGCCTGAAATCTGGCCAAAGCATCGAGGGCGACCTGTTCATCGACTGCTCCGGCTTCAAGGGCCTGCTGATCGAACAGACCCTCAAGGCCGGCTACGAGGACTGGTCGTCCTATCTGCCGATGGACCGCGCGGCCGCCGTGCCCTGCGCCCTGAACGGCCCGCTGTCGCCCTTCACCACCTCGACGGCGCGCGAGGCCGGCTGGCAGTGGCGCATCCCGCTGCAGCACCGGGTCGGCAATGGCTATGTCTATTCCAGCCGGTTCATTTCCGACGACGCGGCGGTCGGAACCTTGCTGGGCAATCTCGAGAGCGAGCCCCTGGCCGAGCCGCGATTGCTGCGGTTCGTCACCGGTCGCCGGCGCAAGATCTGGGACAAGAACGTCGTCGCCATCGGCCTGTCGAGCGGCTTTCTGGAACCCCTGGAGTCGACCAGCATCCACCTGATCCAGGCCAGTATCAACAAGCTGCTGCAGCACTTCCCGGACCGCAGGTTTTCGCCGGCCAACCGGGAAACCTTCAACCGTCGCATCCATGCCGACATGGAGACGATCCGCGATTTCCTGATCCTGCACTACCACGCCACGGCCCGCGACGACGCGGGGCTGTGGTCCTATGTCCGCACCATGCCGATCCCCGACTCCCTGGCCCACCGCATCGCCCTGTTCCGCGAGAGCGGCCAATTGGTGATCCATCCCGACGAGATGTTCACGCCGACGTCCTGGCTGGCGGTCTTGCTGGGACAGAACATCCGGCCTCAATCCCACACCCCTCTGGTCGCTGGCCACGACAGTCAGGCGATCGCCCAGGGGTTCCGGAACATGAAGGCCCAGATCATCGGCCGGGTCGGCGCGATGCCAAGCCATGTCGATTATCTCAGGCGTCACGGCATGTGGGCCGCCGCCGCCGTCGCGGCTTGAGGCCGGAACGAGGATAGATGCTAGCGCTATCAGAAACTGTTAGACAGCGCTGTCAATTTGTGGTGACCTCACGGAACAGAAGGGCTCAAGGCCTCCGTTGCAAGGGAAGGAAACCATGCTGTTCGCGCTCCCTCGTGGGCGGCGGACCAACGTGTCCCGACATTATTCGATTCAGCCGCCGCTTGTCCGGCGACCCCCCAACGTGCGTCCGCTCAATCTCCCGGCGGGCTGCGTGACAGGACCCCTCGCGATGCGAGGGCGCTCCCACTTCGGCGCGGCGACGTCCTGCTCGCCGCGCCGTCTTTTTTCAAAGGTGCTTCATGATCCCTCGCCGTCTGGCCTGCCGCGTTTCGGTCCTGGCCCTCGCCGTCTCGGCCTGTCTCTCGGCGATGCCGGCATCGGCGCGGGCCAGCGACGCTGTGGCCCATCCAACGCTGTGGCCCAAGGCCGCTAGTCCGGCGGCGATCACCGACGCCAAGACCGAGGCCTTCATCAGCGGGCTGATGAGCAAGATGACCCTTGAGGAGAAGGTCGGCCAGACCATCCAGGGCGACATCGCCTCGATGACCCCGGCTGATCTGATCAAGTATCCGCTGGGCTCGATCCTGGCCGGCGGCAACTCGGCGCCGGGCGGCGACGACCGCGCGGCGCCCAAGGCCTGGACCGACCTGGTCGACGCCTATCGCGCCAAGTCCCTGGAGCAGCGGCCCGGCCATACGCCGATCCCGATCCTGTTCGGCATCGACGCCGTACACGGACACAACAACATCGTCGGCGCCACCATCTTCCCGCACAATATCGGCCTCGGCGCGGCCCGCGATCCCGACCTGATCCGCCGCATCGGCGCGGCCACCGGCGAGGAGGTGGCGGCGGTCGGGGGCGACTGGACCTTCGGGCCCACGGTCGCCGTGCCCCGCGACGACCGTTGGGGCCGCAGCTACGAGGGCTATGCCGAGGACCCGGAAGTCGTGAAGTCCTATTCGGGCCCAATGACCCTGGGTCTGCAGGGCGCGTTGAAGCGCGGCGCGCCCTTGGCCGCCGGCCATATTGCCGGCTCGGCCAAGCACTTCCTGGCCGACGGCGGCACCGAAGGGGGCAAGGATCAAGGTGACGCAGGAATCTCGGAAGCCGAGCTGGTCGCCATCCACGCCCAGGGATACCCGCCCAGCATCGACGCCGGCATCCTGACGGTGATGGTCTCGTTCTCCAGCTGGAACGGTCAGAAGATGACCGGCAACAAGACCTTGATCACCGACGTGCTGAAGGGCCGGATGGGCTTCCAGGGCTTCGTGGTCAGCGACTGGAACGCCCATGGACAGGTCGCGGGCTGCACCAACGTCAGCTGCCCACAGGCGATGAACGCTGGGCTTGACATGTACATGGCGCCCGACAGCTGGAAGCCCCTCTATGAGAGCACCTTGGCCCAGGTGAAGTCCGGCGAGATCCCGATGTCGCGGCTGGACGACGCCGTGCGGCGCATCCTGCGGGTCAAGGTCAAGACCGGCCTGTTCGCGCGGGTGGCGCCGAGCGTGCAGGGCCAGTTCGACCGTCTTGGCGCCGCCGATCACCGGGCCATCGCCCGCGAGGCGGTGGCCAAGTCGCTGGTGCTGCTGAAGAACGACGGCGTGCTACCGGTCAAGCCGGGGGCCAGGGTGCTGGTGGCCGGAGCCGCCGACGACATCGGCAAGGCGGCCGGTGGCTGGACCCTGACCTGGCAAGGCACGGGCAACAAGAACAGCGACTTCCCGCACGGCCAGTCGATCTGGGGCGGTATCGAAAAGGCCGTCAAGGCCGGCGGCGGCCAGGCCGAGCTCGCGCCGGACGGCCAGTTCAAATCCAAACCCGACGTCGCCATCGTGGTGTTCGGCGAAGATCCGTATGCGGAGTTCCAGGGCGACGTCGCCAATCTCGGCTACCAGCTGGCCGACAAGACCGATCTGGCCCTGATCAAGCGCCTGAAAGCCCAGGGCATTCCCGTGGTCTCGGTGTTCTTGTCGGGCCGGCCTCTGTGGACCAATCCCGAGATCAACGCCTCCGACGCCTTTGTCGCCGCCTGGTTGCCCGGCAGCGAGGGGGGCGGGGTGGCCGATGTGCTGGTCGCCGACAAGGGCGGCAAACCGAAGCGGGACTTCCAGGGCAAGCTCGGTTTTTCCTGGCCCAAGCGCGCTGACCAGGGTTCGCTGAACCGGGGCCAGCCCGGCTATGACCCGCAGTTCGCCTATGGCTACGGCCTGTCCTACGCCAAGGGGGGCAAGGTCGGGATGTTGCCGGAAGATCCGGGCGCGGTGGCGGCCGCCGGCAGCGTCGATCGCTATTTCATCGCCGGCCGCACTCCGGCCCCCTGGCGGATGGACTTCGTGGGGGCGGGCGCGGTCAAGGCCATTGACGCCGGCGCCCAGGAGAACGGGCAACAGGCGGTGTGGACGGGTCAGGGCATGCTGTCCATCCACGGTCCGGCCGTCGATCTGTCGCGCCAAACCACGGGCGACATGGCCGTCCAGCTGCGCTATCGCGTCGATGCCGGATCGGCCCGACCGGTGACGATGAGCATCGGCTGCAGCGAGGATGCGTCCTGCGGCGGAACGCTGGATGTCACCGCCTTGATGGCCAAGGCGGCCGGCCCCGAATGGCGCAGTGTCAAGATCAAGCTGTCCTGCTTCCAGGCGGCCGGAGCGAAAATGGACCACGTCACCGCGCCGTTCGTCATCGGCGCGTCGGGGCCGTTCGCCCTGTCGGTCACCGAGGTCAAGCTGGCCTCGAACGAAGGCGACGCGGTCTGTCCGAAATGACGGGCGCCACTTCCCTCTCCCCTTGCGGGAGAGGGTAGCCTGGCGGAGCGAGGTCGGATGAGGGTCGAGGATCGTCTCAACCGCGGGCGGCGGACAGGTCAACGCGACCCCTCATCCGGCGCTTTGCGTCACCTTCTCCCGCAAGCGGAGAAGGATTTAGCCTCGATACGACATCGCCACATCACACCGCTCATACCGCGCCCCGAACGTCGCCATGATCTCGGCGTCGTGCTGGAAGCCCAGCTTTTCGTAGAGGTGGATGGCCGCCGCGCACTTGGCATTGGTCAACAGATAGAGCTTGTCGGCGACGCCCATGGCCTTGGCGTGTTCCAGGGTCGCCGCCAACAGGAACTCGCCGGCCTTGCGGCCCCGCGCCGCCTTCGAGACGCCCATCTTGGTCAGCTCGAACCAGCTGTCCTTCATCTTGATCAGGGCGCAGGTTCCCACCACGCCCAGGTCCGAAGTCTCCGCGAAAAGCACCGCCCCACCCTTGTCGATGATCAGTTCGCGCGGGTTCGACAACAGCGTGATGTCGTTCTCCTCGAGAACAAACATCTCCTCGATCCACTCGGCGTTGATCCGATAGAATGGCTCGGCGAGGTCGTCGCTGAAGGCGCGGACCGTCAGGCCGCCGCCGGTTGGCGAGCATTCGTCCCGTTCACGTTCCAACATGGCGATCTGCTCCAGGCTAGAGCATTTTTCGAGCGAAGTGGTTCCGGTTCGCGTGAAGAAAAATGCGTCAAAACAAATGATTAGAGCTCACGGCTTGACGCAGTCAGGTCGGGAAGTGCTCTAGCGGTTAGACGTCCACCTCGGCGTCGAGCGCGTTGGCCTGGATGAACTCGCGGCGGGGTTCGACCAGGTCGCCCATCAGGCGGCTGAACATGTCGTCGGCGTCGTCGGCATGGTTGACGCGCACCTGCAGCAGGGTGCGGGCCTCGACGTCGAGGGTGGTCTCCCACAGCTGGTCGGGGTTCATCTCGCCCAGGCCCTTGTAGCGTTGGATCGACAGGCCCTTTCGGCCGGCGTCGATCACCGCGCCCAACAGGTCAAGCGGACCTCGAACCGTGGTCGACTTGTCCTTGCGACGGAAGATCGCCGCGCCGGAGAACACCTCGGCCAGGGCCGTGGCGCGTTCGGCCCAGCGGCGAGCGTCGGCGGCGTGCAGCAAGCCATCGTCCAGCACCACGCTCTCGGTGACCCCGCGACGCACGCGCTTGAACACATAGGCGGTGTCGCCGCGCTCGCCCGACCACGGGCCGTCGCCTTCTTCCGCATACAGATCAAGCCGCTTGGCGGCGGCGGCGATGTCGGGCGTGTCGCTGAACAGGCCGGCCAGGGCCGCCTGCTCGATCGCGAAGGCCGGCGCGCGGGCGGCCAGGCGATCAATATTGCCCTTGGCCGACCGGCAGAGCTGGACCAGGGCCAACAGGTCCTTGCCCGTGCGACGCTCGCCCGACGGCAGGTCCAGCTCGGCGCCCTCGACACCCTCGTCCACAAGGAAGGCGTCCATCTCGAAGTCGTCCTTCAGATACCGCGACGACTTGCCCTTGGCGGCTTTGTAGAGCGGCGGCTGGGCGATGTAGATGTAGCCGCGCTCGATCAGCTCCGGCATCTGACGATAGAAGAAGGTCAGGAGCAGGGTGCGGATGTGGGCGCCATCGACGTCGGCGTCGGTCATCAGCACGATCTTGTGGTAGCGCACCTTGTCGGCGTTGAAGTCGTCGCGGCCGATACCGGCCCCCAGGGCGGTGATCAGCGTACCGATCTGGTCGGACGACAGCATCTTGTCAAAGCGCGCCCGCTCGACATTGAGGATCTTGCCACGCAGGGGCAGGACGGCCTGATTTTCGCGGTTGCGGGCCTGCTTGGCGCTGCCGCCGGCCGAGTCGCCCTCGACGATGAAGATCTCGGACTTGGCCGGATCGCGCTCGGAGCAATCGGCCAGCTTGCCGGGCAAGGACGTGATGTCGAGCGCACTCTTGCGGCGGGTTAGCTCGCGCGCCTTGCGGGCGGCTTCCCGCGCGGCGGCGGCCTCGGCGATCTTGCTGACGATGGCCTTGGCTTCGGTCGGATGCTCCTCGAACCACGAGGCCAGGCCTTCCTGGACCAGGTTTTCCACTGCCGGGCGGACTTCGGACGACACCAGTTTGTCCTTGGTCTGGGAGCTGAACTTGGGGTCGGGCACCTTGACCGACAGCACGCAGGTCAGGCCCTCGCGGGCGTCCTCGCCGCCCACATTGACTTTCTCGCGCTTGGTGATGCCCGAGCTCTCGGCGTAGTTGGTGATGATCCGGGTCAGGGCGCCGCGGAAGGCCGACAGGTGGGTGCCGCCATCCCGCTGGGGGATGTTGTTGGTGAAGCACAGCATGTGCTCGTGATAGCTGTCGTTCCACCACAGGGCCAGGTCGATCTCGACCTTGTCCTTGCGGCCGCGAATGACGATCGGCGTCTTCAGCAGTGGGGTCTTGGCCTTGTCGAGGTGGCGCACGAAGGCCTCGATGCCGCCCTCGTAGTGCAGCTTTTCTTCCCACGGCTCGGCGTCGCGCAGGTCGCGGAAATAGATCGTCACGCCCGAGTTCAGGAAGGCCAGCTCGCGCAGCCGGTGCTCCAGGGTCTTGCGATCGAACTCGATGAAGGCGAAGGTTTGCAAGCTCGGGAAGAAGGTCACCTCGGTGCCGGTCAGGGTCTGACCGGCCTTGGCGCCTTCCGACCGCACCGGCGAGTCGCCGGTCTGGGCCAGCGAGGTCACCGCGTCGCCGCGCTCGAAGCGCATCTGATAGCTGTGGCCGTTGCGGTGGATCTTCAGTTCCAGCCAGTCGCTCAGCGCATTGACCACCGAGACGCCCACGCCGTGGAGGCCGCCGGAGACCTTGTAGCTGTTCTGGTCGAACTTTCCGCCGGCGTGCAGCTGGGTCATGATGACCTCGGCCGCCGAGACGCCCTCGCCCTCGTGGATGTCGACCGGGATGCCACGACCGTCGTCGGTGACCGTCACCGAGCCGTCGGCGTTGAGGATCACCTCCACCTTGGTGGCGTGGCCGGCCAGGGCTTCGTCGATGGCGTTGTCGACCACTTCGTACACCATGTGGTGCAGGCCCGAGCCGTCATCGGTGTCGCCGATATACATGCCGGGGCGCTTGCGCACCGCGTCCAGGCCCTTGAGCACCTTGATCGAGTCGGCGTCGTAATCGCCGGTCATCACTTCGGGGGCCGCCATCTGCGAACCGTCCGCGCTGGTCAGGCGATCGCCGGTGTTGTCGGCCGCAGAAGCGTCTTGGGGGCCTTTGGTCTCTTCGGTCATACGTCTTCCAATGCGGTCAGGCCGAGTTCGCTGACGCGAACGCCGAGAGCCCGACCCTTCAGGTGGTCGAACAGCGACTCGTCCGTGCCAGTGAGAAAGGCCTGGAGCCCGAGCGCCGTGAGTTCGTCAGCCAGGGCGGCCCGCCTTTCCAGGTCGAGATGCGCGGCGACTTCGTCCAGCAACAATATAGGATTCGGCGCGTCTTTCGCACGCGAAAGTCGCGCCGCCTGGGCCAAAACCAGGTTCAAAATCAGCGCTTTCTGCTCTCCGGTCGAACATTCCGCAGCAGGACGGTCCTTGTCGGCGTGAATGATCGCCAGATCGCCGCGATGCGGTCCGGTCAAAGCCCGTCCGGCGGCCCCGTCGCGGGGCCGGGCCGCAGCCAGGGCGGTGGCCAGGCGGACCTCGATCTCGGCACTTTCGACCCCGTCCAACGCCATCTGCTCCCAGGCGCCGCTCAGCGACAGGCGCGCGCGGGGGAAGGGACGATTGCCCCGGCCGTCGATCTCGGCCTGCAGGGCCACGAGTGTGCGGGCGCGGGCGGCGGCCATCAGGGCGCCGGCCTGGCCGAGACGGGCCTCAAGCGCGGCGAGCCAGACGGTGTCAGCCGGCGCGCCACCTTCAGCGGCGTCGTTCAGCAGGCGCATCCGCTCGCGTTGCGCCTTGTCATAGGCGTTGGCGTGGGCGGCGTGAGACGGCTCGCCGGCGAACACCAGGCGGTCGAAGAACTTGCGGCGTTCGCCGGCCGCTTCCAGGAACAAGCGGTCTTGGGCCGGGGTCAGCCAGATCGGCCGGATGTGGTCGGTCAGCCGGCCCGGTGGCAGGGTCTCGCCGTCGATGCGGACGATGCGACGGCTGGCGCCGGCCATCTCGACCCCGGCGCCCAGCCGCACCGGCTCGTCATCGCCCAGACCCGTCTGCGGGGACTGGACCTCGGCGGCCACGGCCCAGGCCCGGCCCGTGGCCTCGCCCGGCATCCGCCGACCCACCTCGACCAGGCTCGCGCTCCGCAGCCCCTTGCCCGGCGAGAGCAGCGAGATGGCCTCCAACAGGTTGGTCTTGCCCGCGCCGTTGGCCCCGAACAGATAGACGCTGCGGCCCTCGGGTCGCAGGCGCGCGCGCTCGTAAGAGCGGAAGTCGGTCAGGGTCAGGGAAAGCAGGGCGGCGCGGCTCACCGGGGGGTTCTAGCCTATTAGGCGCGCCACCCTAACCCCGTTCAGCCGAACTTGTAGCCGCACAGCTTGTTGCCATCCAGGTCGCGGAAATAGGCGAAATAGACCCCGGGCATCCGCTCGCCAGGCGCGCCTTCGTCGGTTCCGCCCAGTTCCAGAGCCTTGGCGTGGAAGGCGTCGACCTCCTCGCGGCTCTCGAAGTCGAAGCCGCCCATCATGCCGTTGCCGACGCAGGCCTCCGCGCCGTCATAGGGTCCGAGCACCCCGAACAGCCCCGTCCCCTTGCCGCGATAGAGCCGCCCGCCCGAAGCGTGCTCGTGAATGCCCGCCATGCCGATAGATCCCAGCAGGGCGTCGTAAAAGGCCTTGGCCTCATCGAGTTTGTTCGACCCCACCGTCATGTAGCTGACCCGTGCCATGCGCAGTCCTCCCGTTTTCTTATGCAACCAAGGCTAGCACGGGTGGAAACTGGGGCAAGTCGAGGCGCGTCAAATCGCAGCAACCTTGTTACGACACCACAGGTTGCTTGCGCGACGGAGCTTGTCGGCCACGAATAGCGCTAACAAAGCCCTGGGGAGGGGACTCATGCGACACAAGTTTTCGGGCGCACCGCGCCAATGGTGGCAGAACAATCCTGAACTCGGCCTCGCGACCGGTTTCGCCGTGGTCTGCGGCGTGCTGTGGCTGGTGGTGAGAGTGCTTGGGGTGGGGTGAGGCCGAGGGGTGGTTGAGGCTGGGCATTCTGGCCGGTTTCGACATTGCGGACGAAGAATCCCGTCTCTCGAAGAGAGAGGGTTACGCGCTCTGACTCCCGAACAGCCCGCTTGGCGGAAGCTCGCCATCAAGGCCTCAAGGCGCGGCCTCGCCGTTACGGGCGGATTGGGAAGGCGCTGGGCGCCCACCCAGCGTTCCTTCCCTCCCCATTTCGAGGAGGGTGGCGCGCGAAGCGGGTCGGGTGGGGTTTGATGAGTCAGGCCGCGTAGCCCCACCCGACCCCTCCGGGACCACCTTCCCCGTAAAGGGGAGGGACAGAGAGTCTGGGGATCGGGATGGGCGAGGTATCGCCTCTGCGCGCTACACGCGCAGCGGCATCAGCACGTATTTCACGCCCGGATCGGTCGGATCGACCACCAGGGTCGGCGAGGCTGGGTCGGCGAAGCGGAACTCGGCGATCGGGCCGCCGATCTGGCCGCAGACGTCGAGCAGGTAGCGGGCGTTGAAGCCGATCTCGAAGGGCTCGCCGTCATAATCGACCTCGACCTCTTCCACGGCCTGGCCGGCTTCCATGTTGCGGACGGTCAGGGTGATGCGGCCCGGCTCGATGGCCAGCTTCACCGAGCGGCTCTTCTCGGCCGAAATGGTGGCCACCCGGTCGACGGCCTTGGCGAACAGGTCGTTGTCGAGGGTCAGGATCTTGGCGTTGTCGCGCGGGATGACCCGCAGATAGTCGGGGAAGGCGCCGTCGATGACCTTGGAGGTCAGGGCGGCGCGACCGAACTCGAAGCGCACCTTCTGGGCCGAGATCTGCAACTCGACCTGCTCGCCGGCCGATTCCATCAGGCGGCGGGCCTCCTGGATGGTTTTGCGCGGCACGATGATGCCCGGCAGGCCGGCGGCGCCCTCGGGGGCGGCCATCTCGGCCAGGGCCAGGCGGTGGCCGTCGGTGGCCACAGCCCGCAGCTTGACCTCGCCGCCGTCATTGACGGTGTGGAGATAGAGGCCATTCAAGTAGTAGCGGGTCTCTTCGGTCGAGATCGCAAAGCGGGTCTTGTCGATCAGCCGCATCAGATCGTTGGTGTCGACCGAGATGCGGCCCGACAGGCCGTCGCTGCTCATCACCGGGAAGTCGCCGGCCGGCAGCACCGGCAGGTTGAAGCGCGAGCGACCGGCCTGGATCACCAGGCGCGGATCGTCGC
Organism: Caulobacter sp. DWR3-1-2; assembly: GCF_049896225.1. NCBI lineage: Bacteria > Pseudomonadati > Pseudomonadota > Alphaproteobacteria > Caulobacterales > Caulobacteraceae > Caulobacter > Caulobacter sp. DWR3-1-2. The sequence goes on from NZ_JAFCTW010000006.1 coordinate 90,344, forward strand.
CGCTGAAGTTCAGCGACACGTCCGAACCGTCGGGCAGCTTGCGGACGATTTCATAGAGGGTCTGGGCGGGCGCGGTGATCTGGCCGGGCACGTCGATCTGGGCCAGGCCCTCGTCGATGATCTCCATGTCCAGGTCGGTGGCCGAGAACGACAGGGTGTCGCGATCGGCCGACAGCAGGATATTTGATAGGATCGGGATGGTGTTGCGACGCTCGACGACGCTCTGCACGTGACCCAGCGCCTTCAAAAGCGCCGCCCGCTCGATGGTAAGCTTCATATCTCGGTCCAGGTCCCGCCGCCGACGAAAGAATCCTTCGCGGCCCCGTCATGAATGGACTTGCGACATTAGCGAAATCACGCGGTGGGGGAAGAGGGGGCGAGCGGCGGGATGCGCCGAAATGTGCGGATCGGGCATACGACCCGCACCGACACGCCCGATCGTTACTCGGCGGCGGCCCGTTCGGCCCGGGTCGGCAGCTTCCAGTCCGGGCGGATGAAGTGGCAGGTGTAGCCGTTGGGGATCCGCTCCAGATAGTCCTGGTGCTCGGGCTCGGCCTCCCAGAACGGACCGGCGGGCTCGACCTCGGTGACCACCTTGCCGGGCCAGAGGCCGGAAGCGTCGACATCGGCGATGGTCTCCAGCGCGGTCTGCTTCTGGGCGTCGCTGGAATAGTAGATGGCCGAGCGGTAGCTCAGGCCCAGGTCGTTACCCTGGCGGTTCTTGGTGGTCGGATCGTGGATCTGAAAGAAGAATTCCAGGATGCGGCGATAGCTGATGATCGCCGGGTCGAAGACGATCTCGATCGCTTCGGCGTGAGTGCCGTGATTGCGATAGGTGGCGTTGGGCACATCGCCGCCGGAGTAGCCCACGCGGGTTTCCAGCACGCCGGGATAGCGGCGCAGCAGGTCCTGCACGCCCCAGAAACAGCCGCCGGCCAGGATCGCGGTTTCGGTGGTGGCGGTCATGGGGCAGGCTCCTTTGCGTTCGTCGCTCGAGGCCACATGTTGGGTCTATCGGCGTTCCACGCAAGCTTGAACCCCACCCGTCTTGAAAGGCTGCCCGTGATGCGACCGTCGGTTCTGTTCGTCTGCATGGGCAATATCTGTCGCTCGCCCCTGGCCGAGGCGGCGTTTCGCCAGGAGGCGCAGCGCCGGGGCCTCGAGATCGAGGTCGATTCGGCTGGCACCGGCGGCTGGCACGCCGGCGACTCGCCCGACCGCCGCGCCCAAGCGGTGGCCCGGCGCCACGGCGTCGAGATCGGCCGTTACAAGGCGCGCCAGGTGAAGCTGGAGGATTTCCGCCGCTTCACCCACATCGTCGCCTTGGATCGCGACAACCTCGCCGACCTCACGGCCCTGCGGCCAAGCGATGCTACGGCGGAGCTGATGTTGCTGCTGGATACGGTCGAGGGGCGCCGAGGCAAGTCGGTGGCCGATCCCTACTACGGCGATGACGCTGGGTTTAATGTGACCTGGAGCGACGCCGTGGCAGGGGCGAAGGGGTTGGTCGAACGGATCGAGGCCAACCTCTAAATCAGAACCGCAGCGCCAGCTTGGCCCCGACGAACTTGCCGTCCGGATCGTAGCCGCGGGCCATGGCCGCGCCGCTGGTGTCGGCGCTGGGCTGCAGGCCGCAGAGCAGGCCGGCCGAGCCGGTGACGCTGTCCGTCCCGGCTTCCACCGAGGTGCGGGCGACGCCCGGCGGCAGCGGGGTCGGGGCGCGGCTATAGCGCAGCGGCAAGGCGGCGCGCGGCGATGCCAGGTCAAGCGACCGCTGGGTGATGGCCGGGGTCTGGACCGCGAAGGACTGAACGGTCTGTGCCTGGCTCGCGCTGGCGATCAAGGCCGCGCCCAGGGCGATCGGAACGAGAAGGGTGGCGCGAGGCATGGCGGTCTCCAGCGGCGGACGCTTCAGAACTAGGCCCGCGAGACCCCCGTCTCAAGCGGCGCGATGTCGCGGCTCCGAGGCGGCGACTCGCCCCGGAGCCCGGAACGATCAAGCCTTGGTGTCGAAAGCCCCGCCGGTGTCGGCGCCGTTGCTGGCATAGGGATTGGCTGCGGCGGCCGGTTCGGCCGGCGCTTCGGGACCCTTGGAGCCCTTGGCGGCCACGGCGACCATGGCCGGGCGGACCAGTCGGCCCATCAGCTCATAGCCCGCCTGCAGCACCTGCAGAACGCCGCCGGCCGCGACCTCGTCCGAGGGCTGTTCCATCACCGCCTGGTGCAGGTGGGGATCGAACTTCTCGCCCTTGCCGGGCTCGAGTTTCTTCAGGCCATTGCGTTCGAAGGCGTCCTGTAGCGCCTTCTCGGTCATCTCGACGCCGATGATATAGTTGGTGACCGCCGGATCCTGCGACTCGCGCGGGCTCATGGCCGTGGCGCGCGACAGGTTGTCGGCCGCGCCCAGCAGGTCGCGGGCGAACTTCTGGATCGCGAAGGCGCGGGCGTCGTTGCTCTCGCGCTCGGCTCGGCGCTTGGTGTTCTCGGCGTCGGCCAGGTAGCGCAGCGCCTGATCCCTCAGGGCCGCCACCTCCAGCTTCAGCGTCTCGATTTCCTGGGCTGCGTCGTCGGTCTCGAAGGCCACGTCTTCGGCCGGCGTTTCGTCGTCGGTCATGTCGTACAGTCCTTATCCGTCCATCATCCGGCCGAGCACGCGGGCGGTATAGTCCACCAGCGGGATCACCCGGGCATAGTTTAAGCGGGTGGGCCCGATCACGCCGATCGCGCCCAACACCTTCTGCCGGCCCGTCATATAGGGCGCCGCGATCAGGGAGGAGCCCGAAAGCGAAAAGAGTCGTGTTTCGGCCCCGATGAAAATGCGCACGCCCTCTGCGGTTCGCACGTCGTCGAGCAGTCCGATCAGTTGGCCCTTCTGCTCCAGGTCGTCGAACAGCCGGCGCACGCGCTCCAGATCCTCAAGGGCGCTGGCGTCGGCCAGCAGATTGGCCCGGCCGCGCACGATCAGGGCGCGATCGGGGTCGTCGCCGCCGCTCCAGGCCGCCAGTCCGTCCTCGACCAAACGCGCGGCGGTGGCGTCCAGTTCAAGCCGCGCCTTGTCGAGCTCGGCGGCCATCTCGGCCTTGGTCTCGCCGAGGGTGCGGCCGCGCAGGCGGGCATTGAGGAAGTTGGAGGCCTCCTGCAGCGAGGCCGGCGTGACCCCGGCCGAGCGCTTCATCAGCCGGTTTTCCACCGTGCCGTCGTCAAACACCATGATCGCCAGGGCCTGGTCGGCGCCCAGGGCCACGAACTCCACATGCTTGACCCCGCCCTCGCGGGCCGGCGTCACGACGATGCCCGCTCCGCCGGCCAGGCCCGAGAGAATGGCGCTGGCCTCGCCCATGGCGTCCTCGAACGAGCGCCCGTGAGCGAACAGCCGCGTCTCGATGGTTCGCCGCTCCTCCTCGCCGATGTCGCCCACCTCCAGCAGGCCGTCGACGAACATCCGCAGGCCAGCATGGGTGGGAATGCGGCCGGCGCTGCTGTGCGGCGCGTCGAGCAGGCCCAACTGCGCCAGGTCCTGCATCGTGTTGCGGATCGAGGCCGGCGACAGCGACACATCGCGTGACAGGGTGCGCGAGCCGACCGGCTCCCCGGTCTCCAGATAGGATTCCACCACCCGTCGGAAGATATCACGGGCCCGGCTGTCCAGGTCGGTGAGGCTGGGCGTCTGAGCGGAAAACCCGGAAAAAAGCTGTGTCATGAAGCCTTCGAACGCGCCCGATCGGGCTATCGCGGGTTCAACGGGGTTGGACGCGCCCGTCAAACTTAGGATAAGCCCCGCATCCTATCACGCAAAGCCCTGGAGTTTCCCATGCGTCCGTCCGAACGCGCCGCCGACCAAACGCGAGACGTCACGCTGGAGACCGGCGTCAACCGCTATGCCGAAGGATCGTGCCTGATCAGCTTTGGCCATACCAAGGTGCTGGTCACCGCCACGGTCGAGGAAAGCGTGCCCGGCTGGATGCGCAACAAGGGCGCCGGCTGGGTCACGGCCGAGTATGGCATGCTGCCCCGCGCCACCCACACCCGGGGTCGTCGCGAGGCCGCCGCGGGCAAGCAGAGTGGCCGCACCCAGGAAATCCAGCGCCTGATCGGGCGGTCCCTGCGGGCGGTGGTCGATCTCAAGGCGTTGGGTGAACGACAGATCAGCCTGGACTGCGACGTCATCCAGGCCGACGGCGGCACCCGCACCGCCGCCATCACCGGCGCCTGGGTCGCCCTGCGCCTGGCGGTCAATTATCTACTGGCCGAGGGCGTGCTGAAGACCGACCCGATCATCGGCCAGGTAGCGGCCGTCTCGTGCGGCGTGTTCGATAATGTCCCGGTGCTTGACCTCGACTATGAGGAAGACAGCCAGGCCGAGGCCGACAGCAATTTCGTGCTGACCGGCTCGGGCGACATCGTCGAGGTCCAGGCCACCGGCGAGAAACGCGGCTTCTCGCGCGGCGAATTCGACACCCTGTTCGCCCTGGCGGAAAAGGGCATCGGCGAGCTGTTCGTCATCCAGCGCGATGCGGTCGCGGCGGCGAAGCCTCGGTAGGGTTCTTAACCCTCTCCGCTTGCGGGAGAGGGGTCGAAGAACAGAAAAGCCGCGACAGCCGAAAGGCCGGTCGCGTCTTTTGTCGTCTGAGGGACCCCTCATCCGTCAGCTTCGCTGACACCTTCTCCCGCAAGGGGAGAAGGGAATTTTAGTCCACATCCTCCAACCCGCCGTCGCCGGGGCCGGGCTCGAAGCCCATCAGGTCGCCCGGCTGGCATTGCAGTTCGCGGCACAGGGCGTCCAGCGTCGAGAAGCGCACGGCGCGGGCCTTGCCGGTCTTCAGGATCGACAGGTTGGCGATGGTCACGCCCACCCGGTCGGAAAGCTCGGTCAGCGACATGCGCCGTTCCAGCAGGATGCGGTCCAGTTGAACGCGGATGGCCATGATTTTCTTATCTCCGCGTCACGATAGGCATCAGATGGTCAATTCGGCTTCGCGGCGAAGGCGGGCGCCTTCGCGGAATACTTCGGCCAGCACGAACACCACCAGGACCGGGAACCAGGCGCTGATGCTGAAGGTGCTGTCGATCTTGGCCTCCGGGGCCAACCAGCCGGCCAAGGCTGCGAAGATATAGTGGCCAATCTCCAGGCCAGCCAAAACCAGGCCCACCACTCGCAAGCGGCGGACATTGTCGGGATGGAAGGGATCGCCGGCGGTCAGGGTGGCGAAAATGCGCCGCAGGCGCTCGACGATCACCATCCAGCCCCCGGACATCAGGGCCCAGGCCGCCAGGCCGCCGGCGAACAGCGGGCCCTTGGCGATCAGCTCGTCGGCCGAGCCGCCCACGTGCAGCTTCTCGGTGATCAGCTCGGGATTGAAGCTCAGCAGCAGCACCGCCACGGTGAACACCGCTAGCAGGCTGACCCAGACCCACAGGCCCACATAGATCACGTCGAGAATGATCTTCAGGAAACTCGAAACCGAGCCTGGCCCCAAGGCGCGCATTCGTTCTCTCCCTTTACCTCTTCACAGGCGCCGACCATGCCCCAGTGTATCGAGACGGGTCAAAGTCGGGCCGGAAACTCAGGTCAAAACCAGGCTAGAACGTCTTGATCGCGAAGGTCACGGCGGCCAGCGGCAGGCCCGCGATCAGCGTCAGGGTCGCCAGGCGGGTGGCGACGGCGTCGGCGATGCGGATCAGTCTGGCGGCGGACATGGCGGCTTCAATCGGGGTTCTGGGCCGCGCCGAGGTGGCGGGTCTTCCATGGCTCGATACATAGGCGGCGTTTTACGACCCGCCAATGTCGCTTATCGATAAACGATATTAAACCTCTGTAATGATCGCGCTCATCGAACGAGATCATGCGAGGTGTGGCGCCGTGGCCACCATGGTCTGCCTGGTAGCGGAGCGGTATCGGGAAGGCGTAGAGACTGGCGGTAGGATTTGCCCGAAGGGAGACGCGTGATGACGCTGAAGCTGGACGCTGGACTTAAGCTCGTCGCGGCGACGCACAACCCCGGCAAGGCCAAGGAACTGCACGCGCTGCTCGAGGGCCGCTTCGAGGTGCTCACGGCCGGAGCCCTGGGCATTCCCGAGCCGGACGAGACCGAGACGACCTTCGTCGGCAACGCCCTGCTCAAGGCCCGCCATGCCGCCGACCATTCGGGCCAGATCGCCCTGGCCGACGATTCGGGTCTGTCGGTCGCGGCCCTGGACGGAGCGCCGGGAATCTATTCAGCGCGATGGGCCGGGCCGACCAAGGATTTCGGCCTGGCGATGGACAAGGTGGCGGAGCGGATCGAGGAGACGGGCTCCGAAGATCTCGCGGCCTGGTTCACCTGCGCCCTGGCCGTCGCCTGGCCAAACGGCGGCCCGGCGGTGGTGGTGCAGGGCGAGGTGCACGGCGTTCTGACCTTCCCGCCGCGCGGCGACAACGGCTTCGGCTACGATCCGATCTTCGTTCCCACGGGCCTCGACCAGACGTTCGGCGAGATGGAGCCGGCCGCCAAGGACGCCATGAGCCATCGGGCGATCGCGTTCGCGAAGCTGAAGGCGGCGCTGTTTGACTAGGGTTTCACCAAACCGCCAACCCATATCTGGCTTTCCGGCGAAGGCCGGGACCCAGATTCATCCTGAGCGTCTCGTGGGTTTCACCTGGGCCCCGGCCTTCGCCGGGGAGACGGTGTGGGGAAGGCTTGTGCGATGACGCAACCGCCTCCCCTCGGCGTCTATGTTCACTGGCCCTATTGCGCCCGCATCTGCCCCTATTGCGACTTCAACGTGGTGCGCGACCGGGGCCGGACTGGCGAGCAAGCGGCCTTGGTCGACGCCATCGTCGCCGACCTGATCGCCCAGCGCGCCCTGACCGGGCCTCGTCAGCTGCTGTCGATCTTCTTCGGCGGCGGCACGCCGTCGCTGATGGACCCCGCCCATGTCGCCCGGGTGATCGATACGGCCAAGGTGCTTTGGAGCCCGGCCGAGGACCTGGAGATCAGCCTCGAGGCCAATCCCACCGACGCCGAAGCGGATCGTTTCGACGCGTTGGCGGCGGCCGGCGTGGCGCGGCTGTCGCTGGGCGTCCAGGCGCTGGACGACGCGGCCCTGTCCCTGCTGGGCCGCAACCACGACGCCGGCTCGGCCCGCCGGGCGCTCGCCGTGGCGGCCAAGGCCTTTCCGCGCTTGTCGGCCGACCTGATCTACGCCCGGCCCGGCCAGACGGCGGCGGCCTGGACGGCGGAACTGAGCGAACTGCTGGCCCATGGCCCCGAGCACGTCTCGCCCTATCAGCTGACAATCGAGCAGGGCACCGCCTTCGACCGGGCCATCGGCCGCGGCCGGATGGTCGTGCCCGACCAGGACTTGGCCGCGTCGCTGTTCGAGACCACGCAAATCGTGCTCGAGGCCGCCGGCTTTGACGCCTACGAGGTTTCAAACCACGCCCAAGGTCCGGCCGCCCGCTCACGCCACAACCTGGTCTATTGGCAGGGCCACGACTATGTCGGCGCCGGCCCTGGCGCCCACGGCCGGCTGTCGCTGGACGGCGGAAAGCTGGCCACCACGGCCCATCGCAAGGTCGCCGACTACATCCGCGCCGTGGCGCAAACCGGAGTCGGCTTCGAGCGTGAAGTCCTGACCCCGCTCGAAGCCGCCGAGGAGCGCCTCGTGCTGGGCCTGCGCATAGACGACGGCGTGGCCTTCGCCGAGATCGCCGCGCTTGCCCTGTCGCCAGACACGCCGAAGGTGAAATCCCTGGTCGAGGACGGCCTGTTGGCCGACGATTCGATTCGCCTGCGCGCCACCCGGCCCGGACGTCTCGTTCTGGACCGGCTGACAGGAACGCTCGCGACCTGATATCCCTGCGAAACGCGCCGAGTTGTGGGCGTCCTTCGTGTCGGAAAGTTTGCCCTTGCGTCGCCAGCTTGCCCCGCCCGCCCTGTCCGACGCGCCGCTCGCCCCAGGCCTGTATCTGGTGGCCACGCCGATTGGCAATCTGCGGGACATCACCCTGCGGGCGCTGGACGTGCTCAACGCCTGCGACGTGCTGCTGGCCGAGGACACCCGCGTTTCAGGCAAGCTGCTGGCCGCCTATTCGATCTCCAAACGTCTGCAGCGTTATGACGAACATGTCGCTGACCGCGAGACGCCGAGGATCCTGGAGCGGTTGGAGGCGGGCGAGCGGGTGGCCCTGGTGTCAGACGCCGGGACCCCGATGGTCTCTGATCCCGGCTACCGCCTGGCCCAGGCGGCGATCGAGGCCGGCCACGCGGTGTTTCCGATTCCCGGCGCCTCGGCGGCCCTCGCCGCCCTGACCCTGGCTGGCCTACCCACCGACCGCTTCCTGTTCGCGGGCTTTCCGCCGCCCAAGAGCGCGGCGCGCAAGACCTTCTTCGCCGAGCTGGCCAATGTCCGCGCCACCTTGATCTTCTACGAAGGCGCATCGAGGGTGGCCGACAGCCTGGCCGACATGGCCGCCGTGTTCGGACCCCGCCAGGGCGCCGTGGCCCGCGAACTGACCAAGCTCTACGAGACCTGCATCCGCGGCCCGCTCGACGTGCTGGCCGCCGACCCCCGCTTTACGGCCCCCAAGGGCGAGATCGTCATTCTGGTGGGTCCTGGCCAAGAGGCGCCGGTCCGCGAGGGCGACGCCGAGGCGGCCCTGCGCGAGGCGATGGCCCGCCTGCCGCTGGGCGAGGCCGCTTCCGAGGTGGCCAAGGCCCTGGGCCTGCCGCGCCGCGACCTCTACCGCCAGGCGCTGGCCCTGAAGGACGAAGCCTCGTGACGGCTGTCCGCCCCCTCCGCCCTGAAAGAAAGGCAAGGGGAGCCGCCGCTCGCCTGTCGGGCCGCCGCGCCGAGGTGGTGGCGGCGCTATGGTTGCTCGCCAAGGGCTACCGCATCCTCGGCTTCCGCCTGGCCACGCCCCTGGGCGAGATCGACCTGTTGGCGCAACGGGGAAGCGTCCTGGCCGTTGTTGAAGTCAAGCGCAGAACCAGCCTGGAGACAGCCTTGGAAGCGGTGACCCATGAGCAGCAGGCGCGGCTGCGGCGGGCCGGCGCCCACATCGCCGCCAGCCGCTCGGGTTTGCGCGACGCTACGGTGCGGCTCGATCTGATCGCCCTGGCCCCCGGCCGCCGGCCGCGTCACGTACCCGACGCCTGGCCCAACAGCTGGAACCCCGCATCGTGACCCGCGAGGAAGCCGAGGCCCTGCTGACCGACGCCGGCAATCGTCCGGACAAGGCTTTTCCGCTGCTGGAGGCAGCCCTGGCCTGCGCCGTGCATGATGATCCCGATCGCGACCCGGCGCCGGTGCTCGACCTGGCCCGCCATTCGGTCGATCGCTTGACCGAGCGTCTGAAGCTGGAATCCGCCGAGGAAGCCCTGGCCGAGACCATGGCCGGGGATTTGCGGCTGTCGGGCGACCTGATCACCTACGACCATTCCGACAACGCCGACATCATCGCCGTGGCGCAGCGGCGCAAGGGCCTGCCTGTGGCGTTGGGAGTGTTTTACCTGCATGCGGGCCGGTCGTGCGGCCTCGATTTGCACGGCGTCGATTTCCCAGGTCACTTCCTGCTGCGCATCGAGACCGAAGAAGGCCCGCTGGCCCTGGACCCGTTCAGCGAGGGCCGGGTAGTGCTGCCGTCGGAACTGTCGCGCCGGGCCTTGCGAACTGGCCTGATGCCCGACGTCGCCGCCAAGCTGGACGTGCTGATGAGCCCGATCTCCGACCGCGCCGTGTTGATCCGCCTACAGAACAATATCTTTGCCCGCGCCCAGCAATCGCGCGACTGGGCGCGGGCCGAGCGCTCGGCCCTGCGCCGGGCCCTGCTCGACCCCACCGACCACCATCCCTGGCTCGACGTCGCCGCCGCCCGCGAAGGGCAAGGGGCGCTGGCGGGAGCGTTGCAGGCCTTGTCGCGCGCCCAGGTCCTGGACGGCGGCGCGGCCATAGCCGCCCGGGCGGCGCGCGAGCGGATGCGGCTGCGGCTGAACTAGCGCATTGTTCGACCGAAGTGGTTCCGGTTCGCGTGAAGAAAAATGCGTTAAAACAGAAGATTAGAGCTCACGGCCTGACGCAGTCAGGTCGGGAAATGCTCTAACGCCGCAGGGCCGCCAGGGTCTCGTCCCGCAGAGCCGCATCGTTCTTGGACGAAACGACCGGATGGGCGGCGGTCCCTGGCTGTCGGCCGGAATGGCGTGCAGATGCATGTCTATGATGGCTTGGGCTCGCACCTCGCTCCCGAGGACGAACGCGGCGGCGAGGCCGACGTACAAGGCGAGGCTGCGCACGGATCCATCTCCGCGGGTGAAGCTTGTTTTAATCCATCAGACATGGAGCGCGCTGTCGAGCCGGTTTGATCGCGACAAGGCGAACATTCCTCGCATTACCGTCTTGGTCATCCTAACTAAGGCGTTCGTCACGCGAGGCCTGCGCCGTCGCGTCCGCATCTGATCCGGAGCCCCCATGTCGCTGAGAGTCGCCGTCCAGATGGATCCCGTCCAGGGGATCAATATCGAGAACGACACCACCTTCCTGATGATGTGGGAAGCTCAGGCGCGGGGCCACGGGCTGTGGGTCTACACCCCCGACAAGCTGTCGATGGAAGACGGCCGGGTGTTCGCCCGCGCTCAGTCGCTGGTGTTGACCAAGACGCAGGGATCGCATGCCCAACTCGGTGATGTCGAAATCCTCGACATGAAGGACGATGTCGACGTGGTGCTGATGCGCCAGGATCCGCCGTTCGACATGGCCTATATCACCGCCACGCACTTCCTCGAAAAGGTCCACCCCCACACCCTGGTGGTCAACAACCCGGCCGAGGTGCGTAACGCACCCGAGAAGCTGTTCGTCACCGACTTTCCGGGCGTCCAGCCGCCGACCCTGATCACGTCGGACCACGAGGCGATCTACGACTTTCGCGCCCGGCATGGCGACATCGTGCTCAAGCCCCTCTACGGCGGCGGCGGCTCGGGCGTGGCGCGGTTGCTGGCCGACGATCCCAATCTCGACGCCCTGCTGGAACTGCACGCCATGATCAGCCGCGAGCAGGTCATCGCCCAGAAGTTCGTGCCGGCGGTCAGCAAGGGCGACAAGCGCATTCTGCTGGTCGATGGCGAGCCGGTGGGCGCGGTCAATCGCGTGCCGGCTGCGGGCCAGGTGCGGTCGAACCTGCGCGTGGGCGGCCGGGCCGAGGCGGTGGGGCTGACGCCGCGCGACCTGGAGCTCTGCGCGATCATCGCGCCGGAACTGAAGCGGCGCGGGCTGCTCTTTGTCGGCATCGACGTGATCGGCGAATTCCTGACCGAGATCAACGTCACGTCTCCCACCGGCGCCCAGCAGCTCAAGCGGTTCGGCGGCGCCGACGCGGCGGCGGTGCTCTGGGATCGTATCGAAGTGATCCGCTCCAGCGCCGACTGAAGAACGTCGTCTAGACGACTGAATCGTCACAACTTCTTCGCACTTTCCTGAAACGTTCGTTTTTTGTTCTTGCTCCGCTCTAGCAGCCATGTTTGGCTTGTGGATAAGATTGAGTGGGCGAGGGGCGAGAAACCAATGGCGGCCAAAGTCGTCACGGTGGCTTTCGAGGGCGTCGAGGCGCGCCGCGTCGATGTCGAGGTGCAGCTGACCGGCGGCCAGCAGATCATGGTCATTGTCGGCTTGGGCGACAAGGCGGTGGCCGAGAGTCGCGAACGCGTGCGCGGCGCCTTCGCGGGGTTGGGCTTGGCCTTGCCGGGCAAGCGGATCGTCGTCAATCTGGCGCCCGCCGACATGCCCAAGGAGGGGTCGCATTACGACCTTCCCATCGCGCTCGCGGTGATGGCGGCCATGGGCGTGATCCCGATCGACGCGCTGGACGGCTGGGCGGCGATGGGTGAACTGTCCTTGGACGGACGGATCGCAGCCACGGCCGGCGCCCTGCCCGCCGCGATGGCGGCCGGGGCCATGGACCTTGGCCTGATCTGCCCGGAGGCTTGCGGACCAGAGGCCGCCTGGGCGGGTGGCACGCGGATCCTGGCGCCCCGCTCGCTGGTGGCGCTGATCAACCACTTCCGGGGCGGCCAGATCCTGTCAGCTCCCTTGCCTGGCCCGGTCGAGGAAGGGGCGGGCTTTCGCGACCTGCGCGACGTCAAGGGCCAGGAGCACGCCAAGCGGGCCTTGGAGATCGCGGCGGCCGGCGGTCACAACCTGCTGTTCTGCGGCCCGCCGGGCTCTGGCAAGTCCATGCTCGCCCAACGTCTGCCCGGCCTCTTGCCGCCCCTGACCTCGGTCGAGCTGCTGGAGACCTCGATGGTCCATTCGGTGGCCGGACTGATCGCCAAGGGCACGCTGACCCGGGCGCGGCCATACCGCTCGCCGCACCACAGCGCCAGCATGGCGGCCCTGACCGGCGGCGGGCTGAAGGCCAAGCCCGGCGAGGTGTCGCTGGCCCATAATGGCGTGCTGTTCCTGGATGAGCTGCCGGAGTTCGGCACCCAGGCCCTGGACAGCCTGCGGGGGCCGCTGGAGACCGGCGAGGTGATGGTGGCCCGCGCCAACGCCCATGTCCGATATCCGGCCCGGGTGCAGCTGGTGGCGGCGATGAACCCCTGCCGCTGTGGCCATGGCGGGGCGGGGCGGGGCGGGGCGCCTGCGGCAAGGCCCCGCGCTGCATTCGCGACTACCAGGGCCGGGTCAGCGGGCCGCTTATGGACCGTATCGACCTGGCCGTCGACATGCCGGCTGTCACCGCCGCCGACTTGGCTCTGCCGCCCCCCAGCGAGGGCACGGCGGAGGTCGCCGCCCGCGTCGCCCAGGCCCGCCGCCTGCAGCTGGAACGGGCCGAGGCGATGGCCCTGACGGGAGAGGCCGCGCCGGTCGGGGCCGAGGCCCTCAACGGCCGTGCCGAGGGTCGCTTCTTGGATAAGATCGCCGACCTCGACGAGACCGGCCGCGCCCTGCTCACCCGCGCCGCCGAGGCGCGACAGATCAGCGCCCGAGGCTGGACCCGGGTCCTTCGCCTGGCCCGAACGATCGCCGACCTGGAAGGCGCGCCCAGCGTCCGCCGTGTCCACATCGCCGAGGCGCTGGCCCACAGGCGGGCCAGCGCGATGGGCGGGATGAGCGGCGAGGGGGCGTTTTGAGCGTGAGCGCTCGGACCCGTTGCTGGCGTCTCTTGCGACAGGTGCGTCGCCGGTTTCGCACGGACGCCCTGCCGGCACGCCGTCTGACGGTTTACCCCCTCACCCTCCCACCGCTGCGCGGCGGGCCCCTCCCTCTCCCAGCGGGAGAGGGTTCAAGAAAGGGGGATCGGCGCTGCTGCATCCCCATATATTCCCACTAGAAACTATAGTAATATTAACGCTCTATGAAATAATCAGCGTCACAAACCCTGGCGCGTCCAAAACCACCCCCATAATGGTCCTCACCTGAGAGCACGGGGAGGGCGCACGTACGGCGACCGAGGCGGCTTTCAGGGGTGGACGAGCGGGAAGGCTTGTCCGCCGTGCTCTGACAAGGAGCGCCCCAGGTCGGTTCGGAGCAGGTTCACCCCCGTGGTGACGAAACTCCGGCGCTCGGGGTAGGCGGACAGGCCGACAGGTGCGGGCTGAAATCGCCCGCATGGTCCGGAAGGGTTAGCCGCCCTGCCGCCCGCCGGGGGCCCACTTCGGAAGCGGGTTAAGACCCCGCGCTCCGATGGCTCCCGTCTGAAGGCCACGCGAAGCGCTCGTCTTCGTCGAAACGGTACATCTACTGCAAAACCTCCGGGCGGAGCCCGGGCGCTTCGCACCCTCCCCAATCTCTTCAGCGGGTCAGCCGCGTGAAGCGGCGGAGCCGCGTCTCCGGCCGCCCGTCTTGAACCGCCCGTTAAGTCGTCTCTGCTAGGTTCCACCCATGAGCAACCGCCCTTCCTCCACCGGGGTCACGCCCGAACAGCTGGCTACCCTGAGCCACGAGTTTCGCACCCCGCTCAACGGCGTGCTGGGCATGGCCCGCCTGTTGGAGGGCACCCGCCTGACCGCCGAGCAGCGGACCTACGTGGCGGCCTTGCGCGAGAGCGGCGACCACCTGCTGTCGCTCGTCAATGACGTGCTGGACTTCGCTCGCCTGGGGGCCACGGCGATCGACCTGCAGGCCGCGCCGGTCGAGGTCGAGAACCTGCTGCGCCAGGTCGCCGAGCTGCTGAGCCCTCGGGCCCACGAGAAATCCATCGAGATCGCCTGGGCCTGCGCGCCGGGCCTGACCACCATCCTGGCCGACGAGGGCCGACTGCGGCAGGTGCTGCTGAACTATGCCGGCAACGCCATCAAGTTCACCGAGGCCGGCGGGGTGCTGCTCAGCGCCGATCACGTGGCCAACGGTCGCGTGCGCTTCTCGGTGCGCGACACCGGGCCGGGCGTGGCGCCGGATGCCCGCGCCGCGATCTTCGAGGCCTTCGTCCAAACCGATCCCTCCCACCGCGCCCAGCTGGGCGGGGCCGGCCTGGGCCTGGCCATCGTCGCCCGCCTAGCCGCGGCCATGGACGGCGAGGCCGGCGTAGGGGGCGAGGTGGGACAGGGGGCCGACTTCTGGTTCGAAGCCTCGTTCGAAGCCGTCGCCAACGCCGCTGTCGACCTGCCGCTCGCCGGCCGCTGCGTGGCCATCGCCTCGCCCAACGCCATGATCCGCGAGGCGGCCATTCGCCAGATCCGCGCCAGCGGCGGTCAAGCGCTCTCCGGCGAGACGGTCGCTGCTGCCCTGAAGGGCGCGCCGGCCGACGCCGTGCTGCTGCTCGACGCCGTGCTGGCCAAAGCACAAGGGGCAAGTCCTCGCGGAGCATTCAAGCCGCCGGCGGGCCGGGCCTCGATCGTGCTGCTGACGCCCGACCAACGCGACCGCATCGCCAAGCTCAAGGCCGCCGGCTTCAGCGGCTACCTGATCAAGCCGCTGCGCCGCGCCTCGCTGATCGCCCAGGTGCTGGAAGCCCGTGTTCCTCAGATCAAGGGGACCGCCAGCCATCCCGCCGTGGTCGAGACCGCCCCCGCCAAGGTCCCGGACGACGACCGCATCGCCCCGGCCATCGCCACGGGGGTCCGGGTGCTGCTGGCCGAGGACAATCCGATCAACGCCCTGCTGGCCCGCGCCCTTTTGGAACGCGAGGGCTGCAAGGTCGACCGCATCGCCAGCGGCGACGAGGCCGTCTCGGCCCTGTCGCGCGGCTTCTACGACCTGATCCTGATGGACCTGCGCATGCCGGGCCTGAACGGCCTGGAGGCGACCCGGGCCCTGCGCGAGCGCGGCGTCACCACCCCGATCGTCGCCCTGACCGCCGACGCCTTCGACGAGGACCGCCGCGCCTGTCTGGCGGCCGGCATGAACGACTTTCTCGCCAAGCCCCTGACGCCCTCGGCCCTGCGCGGGGTGCTCACGAACTGGGCCCACCTTGGACAGAGCGGGCTCGGCTGGACGAAAGCCGCGACACGCGCCAAGCTCGCCGGCTAAGGCGGGACCAAGGCTCCCGGCGGTTCAAAGGGGGCTTGGATGGCGACGCAGAAGGCTGAAACCCAGGGCGAGACGCCGCAAGCCCAGACCGCCCAGGCCCTTCTGACCTCGTTCCACGGCCGTGTCGGCCGCCTGCAGCTCTGGCTGGTTCAGGTGGCGGCCGGCGCCATCTTCGGCCTGTTCTGGGCGCTGGTGAACCTCAAGCCGCCTGTCGATCCGACGGCCCCGCCGCCGCCCCGTCCGCCGGGTTCGGAAATCCTCGACGCCCTGCCCTGGCTGATCGCGCTCGGCTTGATCTGGCCGCTTCTGGCCATCGGTGTGAAGCGCTGCCACGATCGCGGCAAGAGCGGGTGGTGGATGCTGGCCGCCCTCGTGCCCGTGCTGGGCTGGCTGTGGCTGCTCTATGATCTGGGCATCGTGAAAGGCCAGGACGACGCCAACCGCTTCGGCCCCCCGGCTTCGGCTCAGGGCGAAGGCACGCGGGACATTCGTAGCACCACGGTGATGTTCTTCCTCGGTTTCGCCGCCGGCCTGCCCGCCCTACTGGTGTTCGATACCCTGTCGATCTGGCTGCGCGACATCGGGCTAAAGCTGGAGGTCATCGCCTTCTTCAGCTTAGCCACTCTGTTCACCGCCCTGAAGTTCCTCTGGGCTCCGATCGTCGACCGCACCGCCGTGCCGTTCCTGACGAAGTGGCTGGGCCACCGTCGGTCATGGATGCTGGTTTCGCAGGCCGTGATCATCGTCGGCTTAACCCTGGTCTCGGGCACCAATCCCGCCACCCACCTGGGCCTGATGGCTCTGTTCGCGGTAATGGTCGGCTTCGCCTCGGCCAACCAGGACATCGTCATCGACGCTTGGCGGATCGAGGTGGCCGAGGACGCCAAGCAAGGCGCCATGGCCGCCGCCTATCAGTGGGGCTATCGCATCGCCATCATCGTGGCCGGCGCCGTGCCGCTGATTCTGGCCGAGGCCTTCACCTGGAGCGTCTCTTACGCGGCAATGGCGGCGCTGATGGGCGTGGGCATGCTGGCCGTGCTGGCCGCGCCGCGCGAAGCCCAGCACGCCGTGCGCGCCATCGACACCGGCGACCTGCCGCCTCGTCCCTTTCTGGAAGCGATCGAGACCGTGGTTCGCGTCTTAGTCCTGCTGCTCGGCGCGCTGATGCTCGGCGTCGGCCTGATCGGCGATCCGGCCCTGGCCTCGACCCTGCTGGGCGTCTTCGGCGCCGACAGCGCGGGCGCCAGCCTGATCGAGGCGTTCAAGTCCGACGCCAAGCCCTGGCTGCAACTGGCCGGCGTGATCGGCGGCTTCGCGGTGATCGCCTTGGCCGCCTGGCCGATCCCGCGCCGACCGACCCGTCCGGGCGTCTATCTGTCTTCGGCCCTCGGTCAGCCGCTGGTCGATTTCTTCAACCGCTACGCCAAGCTGGGCGGACTGATCCTGGCCCTGATCTGCCTCTATCGGGTCTCCGACTTCGTCATCAACATCAACGGGGCCTTCTATGTCGACCTGGGCTTCTCCAAGCTGGAGATCGCCGAGGTCCGCAAGGTGTTCGGGGCGGTGATGTCGATCCTCGGCGTGACGCTGGGCGGCTGGTCGGTGCTGCGCTTTGGCCTGATGCGCTCGCTGATCGCCGGCGCGTTCCTGGGCTCGCTGAGCAACCTGGCCTTCGCCTGGCTGGCCATGGCCGGTCACGACATCTCGGCCCTGATGCTGGCCATCGCCGCCGACAACATCGGCGGCGGCTTCGCCGGCACCTGCCTGATCGCCTACATGTCCAGCCTGACCAGCGCCGGCTTCACCGCCACGCAGTACGCGCTGTTCTCATCGCTGTACGCTCTGCTGGGCAAGCTGCTGGCCAGCCAGTCGGGCCGCATCGTCGAAAGCGTGGCCAAGGCGGCCGATGGCTCGGGCTTCATCGCCGGCCTTAAGACGCTGATGAGCCGCCTGCCGGCCGAGAGCTACGCCAAGGCCATGGCCAAGTCCGGGGTGAGTCCGGCGGCGCTAGGGACCGGCTATTTCGTGTTCTACGTCTACACGACCGTGATCGGCTTCGTGGCCATCGTGCTGGTGTTCTTCGTCGCGGCTCGCCAAGTCGATCCGACCACCGGCGACGCTCAAGCCAATGCCAAGGCTGAAGTCTAGGTCTCGCTCTTCAAACACACCACTTGGGCGACCCGCAGGTCGCGGCGCAGGCCGTCGGCGACGCGGCCGTAGTTTTCGGTGGTGATCTGTTCGCCGAGGGCGAAGCCGGCGGCGCGGCGGCGGCCTTGCAGCATGAGGTCGCGGACGGTCTCCGGGGCCGTCGTATAGATGCGGCCCCGGCGCGGCGACTCGGCCACGGTGACTCCGATCACCCGCCCGGCGCCGTCTAGGGCGGGAGCGCCCGACAGGCCCGACAGGGTGCCCTTCAGATTGTCGGTGCGGCCGACCTCGGCCCAGACCAGCACCGGCTCGGTGCGCGCTCCGCGTCCCCGCACGACCAGGTTTTCACGCCCCAGCAGGCGGGAGGTCACCTCGCCTGGATGCCCTTGAGGGAACCCCGGGTGATAGGCCCGCTCGCCCCGACGCGGCGGCTCGCCCATCCCGCGCATCGGCACGGCGGGGGCGCCGCCCTCGGTGGTCAGGATGGCGGCGTCGCCGGTGGGATCGAGCGTGATCCTGGCGGCCACGCCCCGGCCGTCGGCAACGACGATGGCGGCCTGTTTGCAACCATCCACGACATGGCGGGCGGTGAGCCAGGCGCCGCTGTCATCCACGGAAAAGGCCGTGCCGCTGCCGGGCTGGCCCTTTTCGGGCACCTGGACGACGATCGAGGGATCGAAAGGCGAGGCCGGTCCCAGCGGCAAGCCCTCGCCGCCAGGAACGGGCGGTGGCGGCGAGGGGGCGTCGGAGCGCTCCTGCCGACCGACGGCCACGACCAGCAGGGCGGCGACCACCGCCCCGTAGATCAGCCAGTCCGGAAGCCTTGGGAAATGCAACTGTGAGCCCCCGCGTCTCGGCGCGTCAGCCGGCCACGGCGGCGGCGAGGACCAGGGCGGTGGCCAGCTTGGCGCCGACCAGCAAGGCGGCGGCGGCGACCTCGCCCTCGTTGATCCGCTCCGGCAAGCCCTTGAGCAGCATGTCGGTGATCCGGAAGACCAGCAGTTGGACGAAGATCGTCGTCACGCCCCACAGCACGATCTCCAGCGGCGAGACCGAGGCCCGAAGCGAGGTGGCCAGCGGAATGGCCAGACCGACCATTACCCCGCCCAGCGACAGGGCGGCTGCGGCGTTGCCCTCGCGGATCAGCTTGATCTCCTTGTGCGGGGTCAACAGGGCATAGAGCGCCGTGCCCACCACCAGCATCACCAAAGTGATGGCGGCGTGCATCAGGGTCAGCGGCAGACCGCTGGCGAAGGCCTGGATCTCGGGCGACTGGAGCTGTGGCGGCATGAAGGCGATAAACCCCGAACTTGAGGGACGCATTGCTAGCACGGGTTCGAGGGCCGTGCGTAGGGGGCTCGCTCATCAGGCTTCCGCGCCGGTTTCACCCTCGGTTTCCGCCACGGCTTCGGTCCATTTCATCGGACCCTTGAAGGTCGCCCAGCAGTCCAAGCAGATCCACCAATACTCGGCCCCGTATTCGAAATCCTCGCAGGTCGTGAAGCCGTCATGCAGTACAGGCTCGTCAATCTGTTCGGAGACATCGCGCTCGGCGAAGGTGGCCCAGCAGCCTACGCAATGATCGTGATCCCAACCCTCGCGATAGGTGCGATGCCGCTTCCGCTGGAAGCGGACGCCGACGAGGTATTCCTTGTCGAGTAACTGTTCGGCGCGCCAGTCAGGCTCGGCGGTGGCGTCCAAGGCGATCAGCTCCACGGTGTTTTGAGAGATTAGGCCGCCGCCTCGTCCTCGTCGTCCAGCCGGCCCACCATGGCCTCGACCGACAACTTGCGGAGGGCCGATGCTCGCACCTTTTCGCTCTCGCTCTTCAACTGGCCACAGGCGGCGAGGATGTCGCGGCCCCGGGGCGTGCGGATCGGCGAGGAATAGCCGGCCTTGTTGAGGATCGACCCGAAGGCCTCGATCGCCGCCCAGTCGGAGCAGACATAGTCGGTGCCAGGCCAGGGATTGAACGGGATCAGATTGACCTTGGCCGGAATGCCCTTGATCAGCTTGACCAGGGCACGGGCCTCATCGGGGCTGTCATTGACGCCCTTCAACATCACATATTCGAAGGTCACGCGGCGGGCGTTGCTGATGCCCGGATAGGCGCGGACGCCGGCCATCAGCTGGTCCAGCGGATACTTCTTGTTCAGCGGCACCAGCTCGTCGCGCAGGGCGTCGTTGGTGGCGTGCAGGCTGATGGCCAGCATGGCCTGGGTCTTGTCGCCCAGGGCGTCGAGCTGGGGGACCACGCCCGAGGTCGAGACCGTGATCCGCCGACGCGAGATGGCGATGCCCTCGTTGTCGCTGATGATCTCGATGGCGTCGGCCACCTGGCCCAGATTGTACAGCGGCTCACCCATGCCCATGAACACGATGTTGCTGAGCAGGCGATCGTCCTTGTCCGACGGCCATTCTGCCAGGTCGTCCTTGGCGATCTGCACTTGGGCCACGATCTCGGCGGCGGTCAGGTTGCGCACCAAGGCCTGGGTGCCGGTGTGGCAGAAGCTGCAGTTCAGCGTGCAGCCGACCTGGCTGGAGACACACAGCGCGCCGCTGCGGCCGACCGAAGGGATGTAGACCGTCTCGACTTCAATGCCCGGACCCATGCGGATCAGCCACTTGCGGGTGCCGTCCTTGCTGACCTGACGCTCGACCACCTCGGGACGCGCCACAGTGAACTGTTCGGCCAGTCGGGCGCGGGTTTCCTTGGCGACATCGGTCATGGCCGAAAAATCGGTGACACCGCGATGATGCATCCAGCGAAACAGCTGGGTGGCGCGCATCTTGGCCTTGCCATGCTCGACGGCGCCGCTCTCGATCAAGGCGGCGACCAGCTGCGGCCGGGTCAGGCCCGACAGGTTGATCAACGGCTTTGGGGCGTCGGCTTTGAGAGTGATGCGCGACAGGTCGAGGGTGACGCTCAAGGGGCGGGCCAAAAAAAGGGGATGTGGGGGCAAGAGATTTCAGGATCGAGGGCAGTATATAGCAGAGGTCGCCCGTTTTTCCAAAAGTACGCGACGTCGCGGCCTCTCCGACTTGACGGGTGGCGGCGCCAGGCCTCCGGTGCGGCTCCACGATCCGAAGACTGGGGAGGCTTGCGATGAAGACCAACGCCTGGCTGGTCCAGCAGAACAAGGGCCAGTCCTGCGGCAGGTGATTTGCGCGGCCCGCGACGGCGATTCACCATCGTCGTTTGCAGGCTGTTCACCGTCCGGGGCGCATCATGACGCCCTCGAAGGGGAATTTCGCCTTGTTCAAGTCCATCTGGAACCGGCTGGCGTGGCGTTTCGCGGCGGCCCGCGCGGACGAGCGCGGCGCGATCGCCGTGCAGTTCGCCCTGCTGTTGCTGCCGATCGCCATCCTGACCTTCGGCCTTATCGACATCAGCCGGGCCAGCCTGCAGAAGCGCCAACTGCAGGACGCCCTGGACGCCGCCACCCTGATGGCCGCGCGTTCGACGGCCACCACGGACGATGGGCTCGACTCCATTGGCGACTCCGCCCTGGCCACGGAAATGGCCGGTCTTGGCGTCACCCTCACCGCCGCCAGCTCGACCTTTGCTTCGGGCGCCGGCAACACCGTGGTCGGCACGGTCAGCGCCACGATCAAGCCGATCATCTCCAACCTCTGGAGCAGCGGCGATTCCACCGTCGCCGCCACCTCCACCGTCATGCGCTCGGTCAACAAGCTGGAGGTCGCGCTGGTGCTCGACAACACCGGCTCGATGGCCAGCAATCTGGGATCGGGCGGCACCAAGATCAACGCCTTGATCAACGCTTCCAAGTCGCTGGTCGACGTGCTGGGCGCGGCCGCGGCCCGCGCCACCGAGACCGACGCGGTGAAGATCTCGGTCGTTCCCTTCTCGATGACGGTGAATGTCGGCTCCAACTTCGAAGGCCAGGGCTGGCTGCGCGGCGCGCTGCCGTCGCAATATGGCGACGACCTGTTCAATGACGGCGCGCGCCTGGATCGGTTCGCCCTGTTGACCGGCATGGGCCTGACCTGGAGCGGCTGCGTTGAAAGCCGGCCCGACCCTTATGACACCAATGACGAGGCGCCCTACGCGGCCAAGCCCGGGTCTTACTTCGTACCGTTCTTCGCGCCGGACGAGCCGGACACCTCGTACCAAATCTACCAGGACATGGGGAACACCAAGACCAAGAACTACACGGCCGCGCCCGCCAACGACTATGCCAAGGACTACCTGACCAGTCCCAACCCGTTCAAGTCGGAGTCCGACTTTCTGCGCCGCCAGGGGCTGATGACCAAATACACCGCGGCCAACCTGCGGGGCGGCGCCAGCAACGTGAACGGCGGACCCAATGCCGGTTGCGGGATCACCAGCGTCATGCGTCTCACCAATGTGCGCACGGCCTCGGGTGTCTCCACGCTCAAGGCCAAGCTCGACAAGATGATCGCCTCGGGCAACACCAATGTCGCCATGGGCGCGGCGTGGGGCTGGCATTCGGTGTCGCCCAACGCCCCCTTCGCCGACGGGAAGCCCTATGGCACGAAGAACACCACCAAGGTCTTGGTGCTGCTCACCGATGGCGACAACGTCATGAGCGAAAGCAACAACGTCAACAACTCGACCTACAGCGGCTACGGCTATGCCGGGCAGAAGCGGCTGAAGGACAAGAACGGCAACGCGCTCGACCAGAATTCCAGCGCTAGCGATCGCATGAACGCCATCGACAGCCGGCAGATCAAGGTCTGCACAGCGGCCAAGCTCAAGGGCGTCCAGATTTACGCCATCGGAGTGGGCGTATCGAGCCACTCTCGAGGCATCCTGCAGAGCTGCGCGACCAAGACCGACATGTATTACGACGTCACTGACGCGGCCCAGTTGACCTCGGTGTTCAACACCATCGCAGGCTCGATCCAGAACCTGCGGATCACCAAATAGCAAAGCCCCGGAGCGTCGCTCCGGGGCTTTCATTTTGGCTTTTGCGCCGCCTCGCCGTTGGCTCGTCCGGAGACTGATGGACGTCCCGGTTCGCGCCTGCCGGTCAGGCCAGCTTGATTTCTCGCAGACGCTGCTGAAGGAAGGCGTCGGCGGTGATCGGCTCGGGATAACGGTCGGGGTTTTCCGCCGTCACGCAGCTGGGCAGGGTCTGGATCAGATAGTCCGACGCGAAATGCAGGAAAAACGGCGTCGAATAGCGCGCCACGCCGCGACGTTCCGGCGGCGGATTGACCACGCGGTGGATAGTCGAGGGCAGGACGTGGTTGGTCAGGCGTTCCAGCATGTCGCCGATATTGCAGACTACGCAGCCAGGCGGCGGGTTGATCGGCAGCCAGTCGCCGTTGCGGTCCTGAAGCTCCAACCCGCCCTCCTCGGCGCCCATCAGCAGGGTGATGGTGTTGATATCGCCATGCGCCCCCGCCCGCACCCCGGTGGCGTCCTTGGCGATCGGCGGATAGTGCAGCAGGCGCAGCACGCTGTTGCCGTCCTTGACCGTGGGGTCGAAGAAGTCGCGGCCCAGATTCAGATAGGTGGCGATGGCCTTCAGCACCCGCGTGCCCAGGCTGTCGAGCGCGCCGTACATCCAGCCGACATTGTGGTGGAAGCCCGTGATCTCGGCTGGCCAGACATTGTCGGCCATGTTGGCGCGGAACGGGTGGCCCGGCGGCAGGTCGCGGCCGACGTGCCAGAATTCCTTCAGATCATAGTGGGTGGCACCCTTGGCCGTTTCGATGCCGAACGGGATATAGCCGCGCGAGCCGCCCGAGGCGCCAGCATATTGCTTCTTGATGTCCACCGGCAGGGCGAAGAAGGCCTTGGCGTCGGCCAAGGCCGCGTCCAGGCGGGCCTGGGCCATGTCGTGATCTGAGATCACGGCGAAGCCGTAGCGCTGGAACGACGCGCCCAGTTCCTGGGCGAACCTGTCGAAGTCCTTCGAATACAGGGTGAACGAGACGGGTTCGATGGCGGATGCGGACACGGGCTGGAGCCTCGGAAATTAGTAAGACGGGACTTACTACACCGCCGAACGCGGTGCGCGAAGGCCCTGTGCAATCCGCGCTGTTCATCGGAGCGTCATGTGCGTTAGTGGAACTTGACCATGGGACAGGCGTTCTGCCTGCCAGGGGATCACACGCCACCGCGTGAGATCAAGGCTGCTCCAGTGATTTCGGAGCGACCCATTAGGGAAAGACCGACCATGATGAACAAGACCGCGCCGTGGATCGCCCTGCTGGGCGTCGCCGCCCTGACCACCGCCTGCACTACCACAGACCCCTATACGGGTATGCCGACGCGCAACAATACCGGCACGGGCGCCTTGGCCGGCGCTGGCATCGGCGCCGCCCTAGGCTACCTCACCAACACCAACAAGGGCGAACAGGGCCGCAAGAACGCGCTGATCGGCGCGGGCATCGGCGCCCTGGCTGGCGGCGCGACCGGCAATTACATGGATCGCCAGCAGGCCGACTTCCGTCGCAGCCTGGAAGGTTCGGGCGTAATGATCCGCCGCAATGGCGACCAGATCGTGCTGGTCATGCCCAGCGACGTCACCTTCGCGGTCGACAGGTCCGAGGTGCAGCCGCAGTTCCTGCGCGTGCTCGACGATGTGGCCCGTACACTGAACGCCTATCCCCAGACCACGATCGACATCGTCGGCCACGCCGACAGCAGCGGTCCGGACGCCTATAACCAGACCCTGTCGGAGCGCCGCGCCAGTTCGGTGGCCAGTTATCTGGTGGGCAGCGGCCGGGTGATCAGCGACCGGGTCTTCGTAGCCGGCCAGGGCGAGCGCCAGCCGGTCGCCTCCAACGACACCCCCGAAGGCCGCGCTCAGAACCGCCGTGTCGAGATCATCCTGCGCCCGCTGACGCAGTAGGTTACTTGGCCGCCTCGCGCTCCGCTCGCTCTTTCAACTCCTCGTCCAGGCCGGCCGTATCCCAAGCCCCGCTGGCGTCGCCGGGGCGCAGGCGCGCCAGGTCGGCGCTGAGCAGCTTGTCCATGGTCTGGGCCGCGTCGCGCGAGGCGAGGATATAGGCCTCATCCTGGCCCCAGACCGGACGCAGATCCTCGAACGACTTGCGATCGTGACGGCGGAATATCGCGCCCGCCCGGTGGGCCCGGTGGGCGCGATAACCCAGCTTCTGCAGGGCCGTCGTGCCCAGCGCGAGGGCGGATTCGAAGGTCTCGCGTTCAACCGCGTCGGCGCCATTGGCCAGCAGGTCATAGGCGTGGCGGCGATCCCAGGCCCGCGCCAGGATCACCAGCTCCGGATAGGCCTTGCGAGCGGTCTCGACCAGTTCGACCGTCTTCTCCCGATCATCCAAGGCGACGATCAGCATCCGGGCCCGCTCGATGCCGGCGGCGCGCAGCAGATCCATCCGCGTGGCGTCGCCATAGTGCACCCGACGGCCGAAGCGGCGCAGCAGGTCGATCTGCCCGATATCGCTGTCCAGCACCGTCGAGCGGAAGCCATTGGCGGTCAGCAAGCGGCCGGTGATCTGCCCGAAACGTCCGAAGCCGGCGATGATGATGTCGGGCTCACTGTCGTCGAAGTCGCCGGTGTCGGGCACGACCTTGGGGATCGACGCCTGGAGCATGGCCGCGATCCGCTCGTAGAGGATCATCGCCACCGGGGTCAGGGCCATGGAAACGGCGACGGCGGCGGTCAGCAGAGCGGCCAGGGTGGCGCCGATGACGCCGGCCCCGACGGTGAAGGTCAGCAGCACGAAGGCGAACTCGCCGCCCTGGGCCAAGGCGGTGGCCACCGCCGCCGCGCCCCTCGCGGGGGCGCCGAACAGCCGCGCCAGACCAAACACCACCAGGAACTTCATCACCATCAGACCGAACACCAGGCCGATCAGGGTCAGGGGTTGGCGCGCCACCAGGCCCAGGTCGATCCCGGCCCCGACGGTGATGAAGAACAGGCCCAGCAGCAGACCCCGGAAGGGTTCGATGTCGCTCTCCAGCTCGCGGCGGAACTCGCTTTCGGCCAGCACGACCCCAGCGAGGAAGGCCCCGAGGGCGGGGGAGAGGCCGACCATCTGCATGATGTTGGCCACGCCCACCACGATCAGCAGGGCCGCAGCGGTGAAGATCTCGCGCAGCCGGGCCTCGGCGATGAAGCGGAAGATCGGTCGCACAAGGAAGCGGCCGCCACCGATCACCGTCCCCACGGCGACCAGCACGGCCAGGCCCTGGGCCCAGCGCGGCAGGTGCTCGACCAGGCTCTCGCCATGACCGCTAGTCGCCGCATGAGCGCTGGGGGCGATGGTCGCCAGGGTCGGCAGCAAGGCGAACATCGGGATCACGGCCAGGTCCTGCAGCAGCAGGATTCCAAAGGCGGCGCGTCCGACCGGCCCCTGTCTGAGGCCCTTCTCGTCGAGGGTCTGAAGCACGATGGCGGTGGACGACATGGCCAGCACCATGCCGACCGCCAGGGCCGTCTGCCAGGGCAGGCCCAGCAGCATCGAGACGCCGGCGATGGCGAGCGAGGTGCCCACGACCTGGGTCCCGCCGAACCCGAAGATCGCCTTGCGCATGTCCCACAGGGTCGAGGGCTGGACTTCCAGCCCGATCAGGAACAGCAGGATGACCACGCCGAATTCGGCGAATTTCATGATGTCGGTCTGCTCGCCAACCAAGGAGAGGGCGAAGGGGCCGATCACCACCCCGGCGATCAGATAGCCCAGCACCGAGCCCAGCCCCAACCGCTTGGCGATCGGCACGGAGATGACGGCGGCGCCGAGATAGACCAGGGCCTGGAGAAGAAACGACATCTGCTATGCCCCCAGTTCGGCGTCGGCGGGGGTGGTGATCAGCGAGGCGATGCGGGCGCGGTAGTTCGCGGCCTCCGCCTTGAGGTCCTCGTCATTCTTCACCGCCGCCCCATGCACCACGAAGGGCGTTTCCCAGACCATGCCGCACAGATAGGCCGTCTGTTCCAGCGGCCGCAGATACTCGTCCAGGGTGAAGCGGTTGTAGCCGTGGGCGTGATAGGCCTTGGCCGCGCCGCCCGTGGTGCAGGCGACGAACATCCGCTTGCCGGCCAGGGCGTTGCCGTCGATCCCGTAGGCGAAGCCGTGCAGCCATACGAGGTCGAGCCACTCCTTCAGCAGGGCCGGAGTCGAGTACCAGTAGAGCGGGAACTGCAGGGCGATGACGTCGTGGGCCAGCAGCTTTTCCTGCTCGGCCTCGATGTCGATCGCGAAGTCGGGATAGGTCTCGTACAGGTCGTGGAAGGTGACCCCGCCCAGCCCCTTGGCCGCCTTGGCCAGGGCGCGGTTGGCGCGAGAGCGTTCAAGCGCCGGATGAGCCAGAGTCAGCAACACGCCCGAGGTGGCGGCTGGCGCGGTCGAAGTGCTAGATTCCGCTGGGTCAATCCAATCCGTCACGCCGAAACTCCACACATCGAAATTGTATTCATCAAGGGTTGAATTTCTCCGGCCGGCGGCTCAGAGCAGTCGGCGAACGTCGCTCCGGGAGGAACCATGGTCGACAAGGTGAAGTCCACAGCCGCCGACGCGCTGGCGGGTGTTTTGTTCGATGGCATGACCATCATGGCCGGGGGCTTTGGCCTCTGTGGCATTCCCGAGAACCTGATCGCGGCGATCCGCGAGACGGGTGTCAAGGACCTCACGGTGGTCTCCAACAATTGCGGCGTCGATGGCTTTGGCCTGGGCATCCTGCTGGAGAACCGCCAGATCAAGAAGATGGTCTCGTCCTATGTGGGTGAGAACAAGTTGTTCGAACAGCTCTACCTCTCTGGTGAGCTGGAACTGGAGTTCAATCCGCAGGGCACCCTGGCCGAACGCATCCGCGCCGGCGGGGCGGGCATCCCCGCCTTCTTCACGCGCACAGGGGTCGGCACCCTGGTCGCCGAGGGCAAGGAAGTGCGCGACTTTGACGGCGAGCTCTATGTGATGGAGCGCGGCCTGGCGGCCGACCTGTCGATCGTCAAGGCCTGGAAGGCCGACGCCGAGGGTAATCTCGTCTACCGAAAGACCGCCCGCAACTTCAATCCGATGATGGCCACGGCCGGCAAGGTCACGATCGTCGAGGTCGAGGAGATCGTGGAGGTCGGCGCGCTGGACAAGGACAATATCCACACGCCCGGCATCTATGTGGATCGCTTGATCAAGGGCGCCAAGTTCGAGAAGCGCATCGAGCGCGTGACCACCCGCCAGAAGGAAACCGTCTGATGGCGTGGACGCGCGACGAAATGGCCGAACGGGCGGCCAAGGAGCTGAAAGACGGCTTCTACGTGAACCTGGGCATCGGCATCCCGACCCTGGTGGCCAACTATATCCCCGAGGGGATGTCGGTGACGCTGCAGAGCGAGAACGGCATGCTCGGCATGGGCCCCTTCCCCTATGAGGGCGAGGAGGACGCCGACCTGATCAACGCCGGCAAGCAGACGATCACCGAGCTGGACAGCAGCTCCTATTTCTCGTCGGCCGACAGCTTCGCGATGATCCGCGGCGGGCACATCGCCCTGTCGATCCTGGGCGGCATGCAGGTGTCGGAAACGGGTGACTTGGCCAACTGGATGGTGCCGGGCAAGATGGTCAAGGGCATGGGCGGGGCCATGGACCTGGTGGCCGGCGTCAAGCGCGTGGTGGTGGTCATGGACCACTGCGAGAAGTCCGGCGCGCCCAAGCTGCTGCACAGCTGTTCGTTGCCGCTGACAGGCGCGGGGGTGGTCGACTTGCTGATCACTGAGCTGGGCGTCTTCGAGATCAATCGCGGCAAGACGCCGGTGCGGCTGATCGAGCTGGCGCCGGGCGTGACCGTGGATGAGGTCAAGGCCAAGACCGAGGCCGCGTTCGATGTCGGGGTTTAAGCTCCTCTCCCTCTGGGGGCGGTGTCGGCGAAGCCGACGGAGGGGGGTGGCTAGGCGTCTGACGCCCCCCACCGGCCTTCGGCCGCCTCCCCCAGAGGGGGAGGAACTAGTTCGGCGCCGGATTCGAGGGCAGCCCGGTCACCGGATCGCGGGCTACGGGCTGGAAACCCTCGGCGACGAAAAGGTCGGTACGGCGTGAGTGCTTCTTGTCCAGACGCACACTGACGATCTGCAAATCCGAGGTGCGCGCGAAGTCCTGCTGGATCTTGGCGCGATAGACGCCGTCCAGGCTGGCGATCAGCGCCCGTTTGCCGAGCTGTGTGGTCATCGGCGCCTCGGCCTCGGCTTGGTTGCGGGGCGCGATCTCGTGGACCCACATTCTCAAGGGCGGCGCTTGCGGCGTGCCAAAATAGTCGCGGCCGTAATAGGCGGCGACGTTGAACAGGAACCGGTCGTCGACGGCCACGGCGGTCAGGCCGCCATGCAGCGCCTGCTCCTCGCGCGAGCGGTCGATGATCGTTCGCACCGTCTGGTCCCAGCCGCGGGCTCGCTTGAAGCTGTTGGCCATGCCCATGGCCTCGGCGGTGCGCGGGTTGATCACCCAGGTCAGGAACAGCGCGGCCAGCACCGCCTGCAGGGCCAGGCCGCCGATCAGCCAGCGGCGGGCCTCCCAGCGCAGCAGCCAGGCGGCGACCAGCACCGAGCCGGCGACATAGGCCGCGCCGGCCCAGTTGGCGTTGGCGCGCGACACGAAGGCCTGGGCGGCGACGGTGACCAGCGGCGGCAGGGCGAAGCATAGCAGCATCAGGTCGGGCGAGGTCAGGCGCTTGCGCCCGGCCAGCAGGATCGCGCCCCCCGCCAACACGCCGAAGGGCACGGGGCCGAACACCGCGAACTGCGACCCGATGAAGCTCAGCATCTCCATCGGATTGAACAGCTTGCCCGACTTCCAGTTGGCGTTGGCGGCCGTGTGCTCCAGCGTCGAGAAGTGGTGGTTGAGGTTCCACACCATGTTCGGCGCGAAGACCAGGAAGAGAGCGGCGAAGAACGCGACCGCCATGGCAGGGGTCCAGGCCCGCCGCGCCGCGCGCGAGATGAACAGGTGCCCGCCCAAGCTGGCCAAGGCGTAGATCGCCGCATACTTGCTGAGGAACGCCATGCCCAGCGCCGCGCCCATGCCGGCCGCCACCCAGATCCGGGTTCGGGGCGAGGCGGCGGGCAGGGCCACGCAAGCCCAGATCATCAGGGACAGGAAAAACAGCAGCGGGGTGTCGGTGGTGATCAAGACCGACGACAGCTGTATGCCGGGCATCAAGGCGAACACCGCCGCCGCCGCCAGGCCGATCCATCGCCCGCCGGGTTGGTCGCCATAGAGCCTCAGGGCGATGCGAGCGATCACCAAGGCCGTGCCCGCGTTGAGCAGCGGCGAGCCGACCCGTAGCCAGGCCTCGCCGTCGCCACCGACGTGCGTCGTGGCCCAGATCAGCCAGGCGATCATCGGCGGCTTGGAAAAATAGCCGAAATCCAGATGGCGCGACCAAAGCCAGTACTGAGCTTCGTCCGGGTACAACTCCAGGGGCGTGGTGAACAGCGCCACGACCCGCAGGATCGTCAGCACGCCCACCAAAACCAGCGTCAGCCGCCAGGCCCGCGCCTCGGCCGTCCGCGCCATTTCATCAAGGGCCACGCTGATTTCTCCCGCATAAGTAAGAAGACACTGACTAGATCTGTTGCAAGCGAGACACCCCGGCCCGGTTTATCCGCCATCGTGTCGTTTCCGTCACCAAACCTTCTAAATAGGTCGTTAAAGAGCCTCTTAACGATTGGTCAGTCGGGCTCCATGCGCCCCTTCGCGACCGGAATAAGGGGATAAATCAAGATGATGACGAAAAAGCTCGCCTGCCTGGCGTCGACCGCTTTGGTCGGTAGCCTGCTGAGCGCCACCGCCGCCATGGCCCAGTCGACCGGCACCGACGCCGTCGAACAGGTCGTGGTCACCGCCTCGACCTTGAAGAACCAGAACGGCGCAATCGTCGCCCAGACGGTGCCGAAGTCGCGTTCGACCGTTACCCAGGACTTCATCGCCCGCCAGGTTCCCGGCCAGACCATTCTGGACTCGCTGAACCTGCTGCCCGGCGTGAACTTCACCAACAACGACGCCTACGGCTCGGCCGGTGGCGACATCACCATTCGCGGCTTCGACTCGCAACGCGTCGCCCTGCTGCAAGACGGCATTCCGCTGAACGACAGCGGCAACTACGCCATCTATCCGAACCAGCAGATGGACTCGGAACTGATCTCCAAGGTCGACGTCAACCTGGGCACCACCGACGTTGACAGCCCCACGGCCGCGGCCGCCGGCGGCACCATCAACTACGTGACCCGCAAGCCCACTGGCGATTTCGGCGGCGTGTTCGAAGCCCAGGCCGGCGAAGGCAACTTCCGCCGCTTCTTCGGCGTGATCGACACTGGCAAGATCGGCCCCTTCGGCACCAGCGCCTGGTTCAGCGCCGCCGACGCCATCAACGACGTGTTCAACGGCCCCGGCAAGATTCACAAGCAACAGTACAATGCGCGGATTTATCAGCCGCTCGGCGACAATGGCGACTTCATCAGCCTGATCGCCAACTACAACGAAAACCGCAACAACTTCATCAACCGCATGTCGCTGGCCGCCTTCCAAGCCGGCACCGGCGTCGGATATAGCCGCGCCACCTCGGGCACCGCCTTGGCCGGTACCTGCAATCGCGCCACCCCGACGACCGGCGCGACCCCGCTCACTGGCGTGGACGTCGATGTCAACATCGGTACCTGCTACAAGTACAACATCAACCCGTCGAACACCGGCAACCTGCGCGGTCAATCGCTGTTCCACATCGGCGACAACTTCATCCTGACCGTCGATCCGTCGTTCCAATACACCCTGGCTAATGGCGGCGGTCGCGGCCTCTTCCGCGAAGCAGGCGTCCTTGCCGCCAACGGTCTGGTTCGCGGAAGCGCGGCCACGGGCGTTGATCTGAACGGCGACGGCGACCTGAAGGACACTGTCCTCCTCTATGCGCCGAACATAACGAACACCCGCCGCTATGGCGTCACCTCGTCGCTGATCTACAAGTTCGCCGACAACCAGAGCTTCCGCGTCGCCTATACCTATGACGAAGCTCACCACCGCCAGACCGGCCAGTTCACGACCTTCGACCTGGAAATGAACCCGAACGACGTTTTCGGCGGCAAAGACGGCTACGGCCAGGCGATCAAGCTGGCCGACGGCACCATCCTGCGCAAGCGCGACCGTGTCTCGGTCGCGACTCTGAACCAATTCTCGGTCGAGTATCGCGGCCGGATGATGGACGACAAGCTGTTGCTGAACGTTGGCCTGCGCGCCCCGTTCTTCAAGCGCCAGTTGCATAACTTCTGCTACCAGCAAGACACCTTCACCGCCTACTGCACCACCCAGACCCCGATCGCCGTCGCCGGCACGAATGACGGCAACGGTCAGACCCTGGTGACCTTCAACACTAACAATGCGAACGGCACGGTTACGCCCGGCACGACCCAGTACGGCCGTCCGCGCGAATTGACCCGCAAGTACGACAAGGTTCTGCCGAACCTGGGCGTCAGCTACGAAGTCGCCGACAATATGTCGGTCTATTTCAGCTACGCTGAGACCCTGTCGGCCCCGCGTACGGACGACCTCTACGACAAGAAGGCCACCAGCCCGGATCCAGAAATCGCCCACTCCTACGACCTGGGCTACCGCTTCCAGTCGCCGACCGTGCTGCTGGCCGCGTCGGTCTGGTATAACGACTTCACCAACCGCATCGAACGCGCCTTCAACGAACAGGACAACATCGCCTTCTCGGTCAATGTCGGCGACGTCAAGCTGAAGGGCTTTGACGCCCAACTGGGCTTCAAGCCGGTCGAGTATCTGAGCTTCTACAGCTCGTTCTCGTATGTGGACTCCGAGCTCCAGGAAAACATCCCCGGCACCTCGCTGGGAACGGTTCTTCCGACCAAGGGCAAGGAACTGTACGAGATTCCGAAGCTGCAAGGCTCGGTGCGGGTTGGCTGGGATATCACCGACGCGCTCAGCGTCGGTGTCCAGGCCAAGATGGTTGGCGAACGCTGGACCAACCTGACCAACACCGAAAAGGCTCCGCGCTACAGCCTGCTGGACCTGGACGCCCGCTACAAGCTGACCGACTTCGGCGGCATGAAGAACACGTACATCCAGTTAAACGTGAAGAACCTCGCCGACGAAAAGTACCTGGGCGACCTGGCGGTGAACCCGTCGGGCACGGGCGTTGGCCAGCCGGGCTATCCGCGCACGGCCAGCGTGACCCTGCACGCCGCGTTTTGAATCTCTAGAACCTCGTGAAAACAAAGAAGGGCGGTCCGGAAACGGGCCGCCCTTTTTCTTTTGTCGCAAGCCTTTGCTAGAAGCGACGCTTGACCCCGCGTCGGGTAAGGCCCATTTGCGCCTCCCGTTTCGATCCAGGTTTCCGTCCATGACCCCGACCGTTCCCGCCGAGTGGGCTCCGCACCGCGCCATGTGGGTGGGCTTTCCCAGCCATCCCGACGTCTGGCGCGAAGATCTCGACCAGGCCCAGGCCGAGGTCGCCGCCCTCGCGCGGGCGCTGGCCGGTCCGGGCGGCGAGCGTGTGCGCCTGATGGTGGTTGGCGATGAGGCCGAAGCCGCCGCCAAGGCCTTGCTGGGCGACGCCGCCGTCGAGATCGTCCGGGGCCAGTTCGGCGACATCTGGCTGCGCGACACCGGCCCGATCTTCACCGAAACCGCGGGCGGCGCCGTGGCGGCCGGCTTCCTGTTCAACGGCTGGGGCGGCAAGTACGAGATGGAGGGCGACGACATCGTCGCCGAGCAGATCGCCGCCGCCTCTGGCGCGCCCCTGACCCGCAACGCCTTCGTCCTCGAGGGCGGGTCGCTGGACCATGACGGCTCGGGCACGATCCTGACCACCCGCCAGTGCCTGCTGAACGCCAATCGCAACACCGACTGGGACGAGGCCACGGCTTCCGCCGCCCTGGCCGCCGCGCTCGGGGCCAAGAAGCTGTTGTGGCTGGGCGACGGCCTGCTGAACGACCACACCGACGGCCACGTCGACAACCTGGCCCGCTTTGTCGCGCCGGGCGTGGTGGCCTGCCCGATGGCCTTCGGGTCCGATGACCCCAATGCCGAGGTCTATGCCGAGACGGCCCGCACCCTGGCGGCCATGACCGACAGTCGGGGCTCGCCCCTGCAAGTGGTCCGCATCCCCTCGCCGGGCCGGATCCTCAACGCGGACGGCGACATCGTCCCGGCCTCGCACATGAACTTCCTGATCGCCAACGAGGCGGTGATCGTGCCGATCTATGCCGAGCAGTCGGGCGCCTTCGCCGTCGAGGTGATCGGTGGCCTGTTCCCCGAGCGCGAGGTCATCGGCCTGCCGTCCACCGCCATCCTGACCGGCGGCGGGTCGTTCCACTGCATCAGCCAGCAAGAACCGGAAGTCTAATGACCCGCACCCTGAGCGTCGCGGCCATCCAGACCTCGTACGGCATGGACCTGGCGGCCAACATCAAGAAGACCGAAGGCTTCATCCGCGAGGCCGCGGCGGGCGGCGCGCAGGTCATCCTGCCGTCCGAGCTGTTCCAGAGTCCTTATTTCTGCGTCACCCAGGAGGAGCGCTGGTTCGCGGAAGCTCACCCGTGGCGGGAGCATCCGGTGGTCAGGGCCATAGCGCCGCTGGCGGCCGAGCTGGGCGTGGTGATCCCGATCTCGATCTTCGAGCGCGAAGGCCCGCACTATTTCAACAGCCTGGTGATGGCCGACGCCGACGGGTCGATGCTGGGCGTCTATCGCAAGAGCCACATCCCCGATGGCCCCGGCTATCAGGAGAAGTACTATTTCCGTCCCGGCGACACCGGCTTCAAGGTCTGGGACACCCGATTTGGCCGCCTGGGCGTCGGCATCTGCTGGGACCAATGGTACCCCGAGGCCGCCCGCGCCATGGCCCTGCTGGGCGCGGAGGCCCTGTTCTACCCCACCGCCATCGGCAGCGAGCCGCATGATCCAAGCCTCAACACGACCCTGCCCTGGCAACGGGCGATGCAGGGTCACGCGGTGTCAAACGTGATCCCGGTGATCGGCGCCAATCGCATCGGCTTCGAGCCCTGGGAGAACTATCCCAACGGCGGCCAGACCTTCTACGGCTCCAGCTTCATCGCCGACCATCGCGGCGACCTGGTTAGCGAGCTGGGTCATGCCGAGGAGGGCCTGGTGGCCTCGACCTTCGACCTGGACTTCTTGCAGACTCACCGCGCGGCCTGGGGCTTCTTCCGCGACCGCCGGCCGGAGCTTTATGGGGCGTTGGCGGCGGCACGGCCGACCTAGGACAGCGGCTCACTCTCTTGCCCCCACCTGATGGCTTCGCCGTCTGTCCGCCCCCGTAGGGGGCGGAGCCTCGCCTACCTCTGAGCTCTTCCCCCATGGGGGAAGACGGTCGCGAAGCGACCCGCAGGGGGCAAGTGTCAGCCGGCAAGGCACCCCGTCGGCGCACCCATCGCCTGTGACGCCACCACCTCGGCCCGCGCCTCTTCCAGGTCGTTCATGAACTCGGCGTTCTGATGCAGCTTAGACACCATGGCCGAGCCCAAATAGCGCCCAGCCTCGACGTCGCTTTGATAGTGCACGCCGCAGATGATCCGGCTGTCGCCGAACGTCCGGCCGCGCGCCAGAATCGCGCTGGCACTGTCCGGCGCGACTTCGGAGATCACCAGTCCCCAGGACCAACCGATCAAGCCGTGCCCCGAGGGGTATGACCCGTCGGTCTCGATCCATTTCTCGCGCGGCACGCAGATCGGCTTGCTATTGCCCACCGGGGGCCTGGCGCGCTGGAACACCGCCTTGGTCGGCCGATAGATCGTCGCCGCGTCGGCCGTCATCCGCATCAACATTCGGGTCAGGGTCGGGGTCTTCTCTGGGCTGATCGTCACGCCGGCCGCGCAAGAGAAGCTTCGGAAACCGTACTTGCCGGATAGGTCAGCGTCGGCGATCGCCTGGGCCCAGGCGTGGGTGCCGGCGAATTTGCGGGTGTCGTTGAAGGTCATGCGGTCGGCCTTGCCGCGCGGCGAGGCTGGAGAGGGCGGCGGGCCGATGATGGTCGCGCCGTCCAGGCCCGTATCCGCGCCCAGATAGCCCTTGGGCGGCGCCGTCCAACTGGCCGAGGTCGCGGTCTGCGCGATCGGCGCGGCCTGTGGCGGGAACAGGTCTTGGAGCGAGGCGCAACTGGCCGTGAGCAGGCCGGCCAGGGTGACGGCGATCAGGGCGTTGCGGGTCACGGGCGGTATCCGTTCGTTCATCCGCCCACAGAACGGGGCGGATCGACCGCGTCAAGCACGAAGCGGCTTGACGAACAGATATGTTATTTCATAACGCTCCTTTTGACCGCTCCCCCGGTCAAGGTTCAGGATAGGTTTCATGCCCCGTCGGGTTCTTCTCTGCGCCGCGAGCCTTCTGGCGCTCGCTCTCGTCGCGCCTCTGGCCCACGCCGCCGATGTCCCAGCGCCTGTGATCGCCGACGCTCCTCGGCCGGATGTGGTCGATAGGGTCGTGGTCACCGCCGCGCCCTATGCGGTGTCGCTCGACACCATCACCAGCAGCGTCAACGTGGTGACCCGCGACCAGCTCGACGTCGCCGCGCCCGCCGGGATCGGCGACATGCTCAACGGCCTGCCGGGCTTGCGCTCCACATTCTATGGCCCCGGCGCCTCGCGGCCGGTAATCCGCGGCATGTCCGGACCCCGGGTGATGGTGCTGCAGAACGGGGTAGGCCAGGTGGACGCCAGCGCCCTGTCGCCCGACCACGCCGTGGCCAGCGATCCCGGAGAAGCCTCGCGCATCGAGGTGCTGCGCGGTCCCTCGACCCTGGCCTATGGTGGCTCCGGCATCGGCGGCGTGGTCAACATGATCGACGAGCGCGTGCCTTCGGCGCCGGCCACGACGGGTTTCGAGGGCCGGCTGTCGGCCTCGGCCTCGTCGGTGGACGACGGCTATGCCTACAGCACCGCGATCAAGGCGGGGAAGGGCCCGCTGGTGTTCGCCGCCGACCTCTCCAGCCGCCGCACCAAGGACTATGACGTGCCTGTCGCGCCCGTCTCCGACCGCCTGTCGGCCCGCGACGGCCTGACAGTCGATCCCGATCACGTGGTCAAGAACACCGACGTGGAGGTCGACGCCTACGGCGCCGGCGTCTCCTATGTCCATGAGCGGGGCTTCTTCGGCGCCTCGGTAAAGCGCACCGATACGACCTACGGCGTGCCCTACGAGCAGATTCTCGCCCCGATCGATCCCAACGCCGAAGGCCCGGTCTCCATCCACCTGCAGCAGACCCGCTACGACGTGCGCGGCGAACAGGCGCTGGACAACGCCTTGTTCGAGAAGATCCGCGTCTCGGTGGGCTATGCCGACTATCAGCACGCCGAGGTCAGCGTCGATACGGGCGCGGTTGGCACCCGCTTCCTGTCGGACGGCGTCGAGGGCCGCGTCGAACTGGTGCACCGCGAGCATGACGGCCACCAGGGCGCTATTGGCTTTCAGGGCCTGTCGCGCAATTTCGAGGCCATCGGCGACGAGGCCTTCGTGCCTTCGACCAAGATCAAGGAATATGGTGTTTTCACCCTGCAGCGCCTCGATCGCGGAACCTGGGGCGTCGACGCCGGCCTGCGCTTCGATACCCGGTCGCTGCAGACCCCGACCGAAAAGCGCGACTTCGACAATGTTTCCGGCTCGATCGGCCTGTTCCTGAAGCCGACCGACCAGTTGTTCTACGCCCTGACCCTGTCGCGCAACGGTCGGGCGCCGACCGAGTTTGAGCTGTTCGCCAACGGCCCGCACCCCGGCACCGGCGGCTTCGAGGTCGGCGACGACGACCTGAAGTCCGAGACCGTCACCTCGCTGGAAGCCACCGTCCGCTGGAAGGGCGACCGCCTGCGCGCCGAAGGTCACCTGTGGGCGGCCAGGTACGGCAGCTTCATCGAGGAGGCCCCGACCGGCGCGATCGAGGACGATCTGCCCGTCTATCAGTATTTCCAGACCAAGGCCGACTTCCACGGCGCCGAGTTCGAGGCTGGCTATGACGCCTGGCGCGGCGCGGCCCAGTCGATCCGGCTGGAAACCACGTTCGACTGGGTGCATGGGGCGACAGATGCAGGCACGCCCGCTCGGATCCCGCCCTGGTCGCTGGGCGGTTCGGTGATCTGGAGCGCGCCGCGTGTCGAGACCACGCTGGAGGTGCGCCGCGTCGCCGAGCAGGACCGGGTGGCGACCTTCGAGCTACCGACCGACGGCTACACGGTGGTCAATCTGAAGGCCACGTTCAAGCCGATCGCCGACTCGCCCTTGCGGCTGTTCGT
The DNA here is from genome assembly GCF_049896225.1 of Caulobacter sp. DWR3-1-2. Classification (NCBI taxonomy): domain Bacteria; kingdom Pseudomonadati; phylum Pseudomonadota; class Alphaproteobacteria; order Caulobacterales; family Caulobacteraceae; genus Caulobacter; species Caulobacter sp. DWR3-1-2. The sequence goes on from NZ_JAFCTW010000006.1 coordinate 128,155, forward strand.
TGACGGCCGAAACCTGACCAACGAAGAGATCCGCGAGCACGCCTCGTTCCTCAAGGACATCGCCCCGTCACCCGGGCGGTCGGTGCGGGCGGGGGTGGCCTGGAAGTTCTGAGCGGCGGCTTTTCCCGCTCAGGGTGAAATGAAGCCTGGCCTTGACCGTGAGGCGGAGGGGTCGATTGCGAGGCCTCTCCGGATCGGCTAGAAGCGCCGGACCTTCAAAGGCCGCCTGAGCGCAAGAGGCGTCCGTTCATTAGCCTTTTGTCGAGCTGTACATGGAAACGACCCAACCCGCCGGCGGCATCTCCGGCAACGTTCTGTTCTATTCTACGCCGGAGCCGCTGAACCGCGAGCAGCACGGCAAGCTCGGCCTCGTCCACAAGGACAAGCCCTACAGCTTCGCCGTGAATGGCACCGCCGTGCCGGTCGCCGTGACCGAGTTCGCGCCGTCGGCCCTGTCCTATCCGGTCATCTTCGCGGGCGAAGACCGCGTGCCTCTGGCCGTCATGGGCCTGAACACCGGCGAGAACCTGTTCATCAAGGCCGACGGCGGCTTCGAGGCGGGCGTCTATATCCCGGCCTATATTCGTCGCTATCCCTTCGTGCTGGCCAATGACGAGTCGCAGGACCGCCTGATCGTCTGCATCGACACCGCTTCGGACCTGCTGGCGGCCGGCGGCGACACCCCGCTGTTTGACGCTGCGGGCGAGCCGACCGAATACACCCAGAACTGCATCAAGTTCTGCGACGACTTCGAAATCGAGCGCCGTCGCACCGACTCGTTCGTGCAGTTGCTGAAGGATAACGACCTGTTCGAGCTGAAGAAGGCCTTCTTCACCCCGCAGGACGCCAACGGCGTGGCGGGCGAGCCGCAGGTCGTGGCCGAGTATTTCGGCGTCTCGGAAGAGAAGCTGAACGCCATGCCGGCCGACAAGATCAAGGAACTGCAGACCAGCGGCGCCTTGGCCCAGATCTACGCCCACCTGGTGTCGCTGATCGGCTGGGACCGCCTGGTCGCCCTGGCCATGACCCGCCAGCAGCAAGGCGCCGGCGTGCTGAACTAGGCTTCACGCCTTAAGGCGTCGGAAGGGCGGCGGATCCGGAAGGGTCCGCCGCCTTTTTCGTTCACCGGGCGAAGATGCTGCGGGTCAGGCACGAGAAGACTAGCCGTCCCGCCTCGTCGAGCAAGTCGTGCTGGGCGATGACGATGCCCTTGCCCTCGCCGACCGGGTCCTTGCCCATCACGGTCATCCGGCCGCGCAGCAGCTCGCCGGCCGGCGGGTTGCGCAGCCAGCGCAGGGCGTCGACGCCCACCCGCTTGGTTTGCGGCCACACTGCGGTGGCCTCGGCGTCGAGCTTGGACCAGATGGCGAAGACCATGGTGTCGGGCGCGCCGCTGGCCGCCGGCCAGCCGGGCTGGAAGGCGGCGCAGAACTGCTCCAGCGATTTGGCGTCGACGACGGTGGTCCCCAGCGAGACCACCTGACCGATCTCGATGTCGTCGAAGGCCGCGGGCATGGGCGAGTCACTCCTGGCAAGGCTGATCTTTGACCTGATCACGACGGCTTGACCATTGTCGAGAGCGCGCGGAGGGGTCATGTGTCATCCGCCCCCAATTGCCACCCCGTCTGGCCGCGCCCGGAACCCGTTCATGCGCCTTCAAAAGCTGCTCTCCGCTCTCCCCGTGCTGCTCGTCGCGATGCTCCTTGGCGCGCCCTTCCTGACAGGGCAGGCCGTCGCCCAGCCGGTGCAGTCGGGTCACATCGAGGTCGAGCTGGTTTCCCAGGAGGCCGGCGCCGCGCCGGGCGGGACTTTCTATGTGGCCCTGCGCCAGAAGATCATTCCCGGCTGGCACACCTATTGGCGCAATCCCGGCGACGCTGGAGACGCCACCAAGATCGTCTGGACCCTGCCGCCAGGCTGGACGGCGGGCGACATCGTCTGGCCCACGCCGGAGAAGAGCCGGGTCGGGCCGCTGCTCGACTATGCCTATACCGGCGAGGTGCTGCTGCCCGTGCCGATCACCGTGCCCGCCGACGCCCGCGTCGGCTCGGTCATCACCCTGAAGGCCGCCGTCGCCTTCCTGGTCTGCGAACAGGTCTGCGTGCCCGAGGACGCTGTCGTCACCCTGACCCTGCCGGTCGTGGCCGGCATGCCCGCCACGGATCCGAAATGGGGCGCCAAGGTCGCCGAGACCCTGGCCAAGGCGCCCAAGCCAGCCGGCCTGAAGGCGGTGTTCAGCCTGCAGGGCAAGCTCTTGAAACTGGCCGTGACCGGCGCGTCGCTCAAGGGCGCCGACGTCGCCGGGGCCTATTTCTATCCCTATTCCGGCAAGGTCATCGAGCACCCGCCAGAGCAGGGTATCGAGCGCGGCCCCGAGGGCCTGACCCTGTCGCTGACGCCCGGCTATGATTTCACCCAAGGCACGCCGCCAACCGAACTGGCCGGCGTGCTGGCCGTGGGCGGGGTCTCGTACGAGATCACCGCGACGCCCGGCGCGATCCCAGCCGACGCCGGCGGCCTGGGCGCGCCGGCCGCCGTCGCCAAGACCGGATCGCCGTCGGGCGCTAGCCTGGGCCTGCCTCTGGCCGTGGCCTTCGCCTTCCTGGGCGGGCTGATCCTCAACCTGATGCCGTGCGTCTTCCCGATCCTGTCGATGAAGGCCGCCAGCCTGACCGCCCATGCCCATGACGCCGGCAAGACCCGTGTCCAGGGCCTGGCCTTCCTGGCCGGGGTGGTCGTGACCTTCCTGGTCCTGGCCGGCGCCTTGATCGCGGTGCGGGCCGGCGGGGCGGTGGTGGGCTGGGGCTTCCAGCTGCAGTCGCCGGCCGTGGTCGCGGCCCTGTCGCTGCTGATGCTGCTGGTGGCGCTGAACATGTCGGGGGTGTTCGAGGTGGGCGCGTCCGTGCAAGGCGTGGCCTCGGGTTCCAGCGCCGACGGGATTGGCGGCTCGTTCCTGACCGGCGCCCTGGCCGTGGTCGTGGCCGCCCCCTGCACCGCGCCCTTCATGGCTGGGGCCCTGGGCTACGCCCTGACCCAGCCGCCGCTGCTGTCGCTGGCGGTGTTCCTGGGGCTGGCCCTGGGTTTCGCCGCGCCGTTCGTATTGCTGGCCTTCATCCCCGGCCTGCTGGCCCGCCTGCCGCGTCCGGGCCCCTGGATGGACGTGCTGAAGAAGGGCCTGGCCTTCCCGATGTACGCGACGGCCGCCTGGCTGGCCTGGGTGTTCAGCCAGCAGACGGGGTCGATCCCGCTAGCCTTGATCCTGGCCGCTGCCGTGCTCACCGCCTTCGCCGCCTGGCTGTATGGCCTGGCCCAAGGCCGCCGGATCGAGGGCAAGGGCGCGGTCGTCCCGTTCGGGATCGCGGCCCTGTCGCTGGTCGCGGTGGTTGCGCTGGTGATCGCCGCCGTCCGCGCCACCCCGGCCTCGGCGCCGGTGGCCGATGCGGCGAGCGCGCCGGCCGGTCCCGGCCTGGCCGCCGAGGTGTGGAGCCCCGAAAAGGTCGCCGCCCTACAAGCCGAGGGCAAGGTGGTGATGGTCGATTTCACCGCCGACTGGTGCGTGACCTGCAAGGTCAATGAGGGCACGGCCCTGAAGGGCCAGCGCGTCGTCGACGCCTTCAAGGCGGCGGACGCGGTCTATCTGAAGGCCGACTGGACCAAGCGCGACGCCGTCATCGCCGCCGCCTTGGCCGAGCACGGCCGAGCGGGCGTGCCGCTGTACCTGGTCTATCCCAAGAGCGGCGGGCCGCCGGTGGTGCTGCCGCAACTGCTGACCGAGGGGCTGGTCGTCGAGGCGATCGAGACGGCGGCGAAGGGCTAGAGCATTTTTCGAGCGAAGTGGTTCCGGTTCGCGTGAAGAAAAATGCGTCAAAACAAAAGATTAGAGCTCACGGCCTGGCGCAGTCAGGTCGGGAAATGCTCTAGGCCGCCGGCTGGGGCGGGGCGGTGATGACTTCGACATTGTCGTTGAGCAGATAGACCATGTCGCGCAGGGCTTGGTCCTGATCCTTGACGGTGGTGGCGGCGCCGACCGCCTGCAGCTTGCCGGGCAGGTCCTGGCTGATGCCGCGCAGGATGCATTTGAGGTCATCGACCGCGCCGCGTTCCTTCAGGGTGACGTGGCCCTTCATGTCCTGGGCCGATAGCTCGCCGATCGCGGCGCTGAACACGTCGAAGCCCTTCAGGGTTACAGCCGGCCCGGCGGCCTCGGTCGGCAAGGCCTTGCGGTAGGCCTCGGTCCGCGCCTTCAACCCGCCCGCACGCCGGATGATGTCGGCGAACAGCGGCTCGGCGGCCACCGAGGCCGGGGCGGGCGCCGGCTGGACCAGGGCTGGAACCGCCCCCGGCCCTGTGCTGACTTGGGCGTCGGGACTGAACGATGCCAACCACAACATTGCGGAAAAGGCGACGGCGTCACAGGACATGGCATGCTCCCCGCGAAAAACGTCATGGGTCTTCATGACGCGGCGGTATCGGTTTGATAAGCCCGGCCAGGTAAACGCCGATTTACCACGTTCACGAAAAAGGACCGCCGCATGGCCGATCTCGACGCCGCCTGGACCCGCCTGGAAGACGCAGCCCAGGCCGCCGGCGAAAAGCGTATCGTCCTGATGTTCGACGCCGAGCCCGGAAGGCTCGAGACCCTGACCCTGGACGTTGCCGGCCTGCACATCGACCTCTCCAAGCAAGCCTGGGACGAGGCCGGCCTCGAGGCGGCGCTCGACCTCGCCCATGCGGCCGATGTCGAGGGCGCCCGGGCCCGGATGTTTGGCGGCGAAGCGATCAACGGCTCCGAGGGCCGCGCGGTGCTGCACACCGCCCTGCGGGCCGACAAGGACGCGGCCTTCTCGGTCGCCGGCCAGTCGGTGATGGGCGAGGTCGAGGCCGTCCGCCAACGGATGAAGGCCTTCGCCGACGCCGTGCGGTCGGGCCAGATCAAGGGCGCGACCGGCAAGCCGTTCAAGGCCATACTGCACATCGGCATCGGCGGCAGCGACCTTGGCCCACGGCTGCTGTGGGACGCCCTGCGGCCCATCAAGCCCGCCATCGACCTGCGCTTCGTGGCCAATGTGGACGGCGCCGAGTTCGCCCTGACCACGGCCGACCTCGACCCCAGCGAGACCCTGGTGATCGTGGTCTCCAAGACCTTCACCACCCAGGAGACCCTGTCCAACGCCACCGCAGCGCGGGCCTGGCTGGCCGACGCGCTTGGGGAAAAGGGCGCCAACGCCCACCTGGCGGCGATCTCCACCGCCCTGGACAAGACCGCCGCCTTCGGGATCGCCGATGACCGGGTGTTCGGCTTCTGGGACTGGGTCGGCGGCCGCTATTCGCTGTGGTCGTCGGTCAGCCTGTCGGTGGCCGTGGCCTGCGGCTGGGAGGCCTTCGAGGGCTTTCTGGCCGGCGCCGCCGCCATGGACGCCCATTTCGCCAGCGCCCCCTTGGAGAAGAACGCCCCGGTGCTGATCGCCCTGGCCCAGATCTTCAACCGCAACGGCCTGGACCGCCGGGCCCGCTCGGTCGTGCCCTATTCGCACCGCCTGCGCCGCCTGGCCTCGTTCCTCCAGCAGCTGGAGATGGAGAGCAACGGCAAGTCGGTCGGTCCTGACGGCCTGCTGGTCAAGCGCGGCACGGCCACCGTGGTGTTCGGCGACGAGGGGACCAATGTCCAGCACGCCTATTTCCAGTGCATGCACCAGGGGACCGACATCACGCCGCTGGAATTCATCGGGATCGCCGCCTCCGACGAAGGCCCGGCGGGCATGCACGCCAAGCTGCTGTCCAACCTGCTGGCCCAGGCCGAATCCCTGATGGTGGGCCGCACCGAGGCCGACGTCCGGGCCGAGCTCGTGGCCAAGGGCGTGCCCGAGGCGCAGATCGCCACCCTGGCCCCGCAGCGCACCTTCGCCGGCAATCGCCCGTCCACCATGGTGGTGCTGGAGCGCCTGACGCCCCAGACCTTCGGCGCCCTGATCGCCCTCTATGAGCACAAGACCTTCGTCGAGGGGGTGATCTGGGGGATCAACAGCTTCGACCAGTGGGGCGTCGAGCTGGGCAAGGTGATGGCCGGCCGCATCCTGCCGGAGCTGGAGAGCGGGGCCGTCGGCAGCCACGATCCGTCGACGACGGCGCTGATCGCGCGGCTGAAGGGCTGAGCCCCGCCCCCTAGACCGCTCATCCCGGCGAATGCCGGGACCCAGATCCCAAAGCGGTGTGGCTGACGGGATGGGCGCCGCGCTCGTGGAACCCAGTCTGAGTTCTTCCACCTGGGTCCCGGCATTCGCCGGGATGAGCGGGATTTTTAGGGCTCCCCCTCCGCCTCCAGTTGGGCGTGAATCCGCGCCGCGTTCTGCTCGCTGAACCGCAGCAGCGCCAGCTTGAGGGCGCGGGCATGGGCGCTGTGAGCGGCGTCGAGGCGGGCCTTGAGTTGGGCGTCGGTGAGCTGGTCGTCGTCGACAGCGGCGAAGGCGGCCAGGTGATCATTGGCGGGCTTGGGCGGTTGAGGCTTGCTCATGGGGGATCTCCTTCAAGGGGTTGGGAAACGCGAGCGCGCAAGGGCGCCTTCCGCCGGGATGAGCCGGCGGGGCGGGGAGGCGGCGGAGCGTCCGGGCCATGCCCGGAAAGGATTTGTAGGAACACCGTTTCGGCCTGGGCCGGAGCGCTCCGCGCGGTCGGTGGACGAAAGCCTTCGGGTCGCGGATTTTTAACCCGCTCCGATAGAGGCCCCCGGCGGGCGGAGGGGCGGCAGCCCCGTCCGGACCGCGCGGGCGATTTCAGCCCGCGCCTGTGGCGACCGCCTGTCGGCTCCGAGGGGGTGTTCCCGGCGCCCGGTCCGGCCCGCCCGAAGCCCCATCCGAGGCCCCCACGTTCCGCCGACCAGGCCCTCCAGGCCCCCCGCAACCGGCCGACGGACACGCCCCGCTCGACCACCCCCACCCCCCGTCAGGTCGCCAGCTGGACGGCCTCCCCAGGGATGGGGCGACGGTGATTATGCGGGGGGTTTTGGGGGTGAAGGACGAGATTGTTGAAGCGCCCGTGTGAGCGGGGCGTAAGGGGTTGAAAGGGTTGGGGGCGGGGGTGGTCGATGCTCGTGGTGAAATGGGGATGGAGGGGGGCTTTGGGCTCCAAGCAGCTATCAGAACCACTTAGAAGCCGACATTCAGGACTTGGCCATCGCACCGGTAGGCACGACCTGCTCAAGCGCGCGGGTTAGGCCTTCCAGCCAGTGCGCCAGTCCAGTGCTCTTAGCATCGCGAAGGTATTGCAACAGGCCACGTCGAGGTCACGACAAGCATCGGGGATTTTCCTGCGGCCTCTCCGTTGCGTGTTTTTCGAGACCTCATTCGACACGACCGTCCTTGCCGCCGGCGCGGCCAAGCCATAAGCAATCAGGAACGGGTCGCGTCCAACTGTCTCTAGCTCGACGTCATCGAGATCTGCGGCGTACGCGGTTGCCAGAACCTGCTGAACCAGAGCCATGTCGGCCTCGCCTTCAAGTACCAGCGCGGCTTTGACGCCTTCGCCCTTCAGCCAGGCGAGAAGTTGGTCTTTCCCTTCATCGCCCGACCCTTCCATGACCTCTTCGAACACTTCAATGGGCATCTTGACCAAGCCGGCCTTGGCTTGGTGCAGCAACCACCCCCAGAACTCTGGAACCCGGTCGACTGGGTAGTAGGTGTTGTGGGCCGTGATCAGCACATTCGCGTCGATAAGATAGATCACGTTAGATCGCCGCTCCTGCGAACAGCGGCTCGACGTTTCTAGCCTTCACGCCGAGAATCTTTCCGGCTCGGGTCGGGGTCAGCGCGCCCTCGTCGAGATTTCGGCGAACCAACTGCAGCAGGGCGGTCCCCACCCGATGGCGCCGAACCACATAGTAGCTGGGACCATCTCCTCCACGCTCACGGGCTCGGCGCTCGTCACGGTCGCGAAGATATTCTTGCCGGAATACGCGGCTGATCTCTCGCCATCGCAACAGCCCCAGTCGGCCGATGAGCCGAAGCCGGTAGGCCACCATCTGTCGGCTGACGTTCCGCTGCACGGCGAATTCGCTGATGTCTCGCCGAAGGGCGGCATCGTCGACATCGACGGAGAAGAGTTCCAGTTCGATGCGCGGCAACAGGATCTCGCCGGCGACCTCGTTACAGAACGCCTCGATCACGACTTCGGGCGTACCTCCGCTGATGCCAGTGGCACCGATGGCGATATGGGCCAGCTCGTGCAGCAGTGTGAAAGCCCAGGCCACCTTGGCGTCCTGGTCGTTGATCACGATGAAAGGCGCGATGGGATCGGCCAGCGCAAAGCCGCGAAAAGCTTCGGGGTCGATGGCGCTGTGGTGAGAACCGAGGTTCCCCATAAGCAGGACGAAAGCGCCGGCACGTTCTGCGCTCGCGCGAAGATAGCTGAACGCGGCTTCGACGGTGCGTTCACGCCTGAACGCGGCCATGTCGAACTGCAGCCACTCAGTGAGACGCGCGGCGACCACGGCGGCACCCTCCTCACGACGGCTTGCGGCTACGGCGGCGATCTGTGGGGCCTCTTCTTCTTCAAGGAGCCCCCTCACCTCGCCTTGGCGCGCGCGGATGTCTCGGACGAGCGCATCTATCGCCGCTGCGCTGTCAATGCGTTGCTCCTCAGGCAGCGTGCGGAAGTCCTCGCCCCGCTCGGCCTGAATTGGAGGGTTGGGCAGATAAAAGCTCAGCAGCGGGCGACGATAGACGGTCGCCATCTTCAGAAGCACGGGACGGCTGGGTTCATCCTGCCCCCCCTCGAGTGCGGCCAATCGCTCTTCCGCCGTGCCGTTGCGGCCGTCGCGGAAACCCAGACGTGCGGCGGCGGCGGCGAGGTCCAGCCCCGACGTGGTCCGCGCCCAGCTCATGATTTCCGGATTAACCCGCATGCTTAAGCGTTGCCTGATAACTACGAACAAATCGAGAGCGTCGGTTTCGAGCGCGCCGCCTCCGAGAGCTGTCGATCGGTTTCATTAGATCACGTGGCGTAATGCGGCGCTGAACAAAGTCCCTCGCCTTCGCATTACCCGCTGACAAATTCCGTCGTGGCGCCCCTTCGGACCCGACAGTCCCGGCGCTCGAGCTATCGTAGCGACATCACCCTGCAGAACCCTCAGCGTACTTAGTCAACCATCGACAGTATCGATTTCGACCAAAATCGGGATCTCGACATCGGTTTCGATCCGCGTCTCGTTTCAACAGCCCCCTAAAACGTCTTCCGCGCCTTCAAGCTCACGAACGTCACCGGATCCACATCCCGGTCCTCGACCTCGCTCACCACCCGGGGGCTGCGGCTGCTGTAGCTGACATAGCGCTGGGTGAAGTCGTCCCAGAGGTTCAGTTGGGCGCGCAGCGACAGGGTCGGGGTCGGCTTGTATTCGACGAAGGTTTCGACATAGCCCGCGCCGCGCCAGGTGAAGGCCTGGTCCGGGTCGTAGGTCCCCCGGCCCAGCAGCGGCAGCCAGTTGACGCCCCACTGGGTCTTCCAGCGCACCAGGTCCTGGGTGAAGCCGATATTGGCCTGGGTGGGGCGGACGCCGGAGATCGGGCGGTCCTGGCCCGTGGTGGGGTCGGTGACGTGGGTCTCGTTCCAGTCGTTCTTGACGGTAAAGCGGCCGCCCTTGATCCCGAGCTTGTCGGTGGGGACCACGATATTGAGCGACAGGCGGTCCAGCGTGCCGTTGCCGATATTGCCCGTCGCCGACAGGTTGGCGCCGACCGGCAGGCGGTCGATGACGTCGATGATTTCGTCGTGGCGATAGCCGATGGTGACGATGCCCTCGCCCCAGAAGCGCCGCTCATAGGTCAGTTCCGAGATCCAGAGCTGTTCGGGGACCAGGTAGACATTGCCGCCATAGACGCTGTTGTTGTTGTCGAACGCGGCCGAGGCGGCGAAGTCGCTGAAGTCCAGCTGGCCCAGTTCGCGCTCGAAGCGCAGGCGCAGCTGGTTGTTGGCCACCGGGGTCCAGGTGGCCTGGAAGCGGGGCTTGGCGTAGAAGAAGCTGTTTTCCGACTGGGCGTCGCCCGACTGCTTGATGGTCGAGGTCTCCAGCCGCAGGCCGCCCTCCAGGGTCAGCTTGGCGTTGGCCCGCCAGGTGGCTTTGGCGAAGGCCTCGCCGCGCAGTTCCTCGACCTTGACCGAGGCGCTGGGCAGGGGGACCGCCGCGCCGCCGACCGTCAAGGCCTGGTGGGTGTCGAGCATGTTGTAGGCCATCTCGCCGCCGGCCTCGAGGGTCAGGGCGGTGGTCCGCTCGTTGCGCACCAGGGCGCGGAAGATCGATTCCGACGAGTCGCCCTTGGACGTGAAGCTGTAGCCGGGCTGGGCGAGCCCGCCCTTGGTCTCGTCGCCGGTCGCGACCTGGTCGAAATGCTCGAACTGGTGGATCAGCCGGGTTTCCAGGGTCCATCTGGGCTTGATGGGGCGGATCCAGGTCAGGCCCAGCTCGCCCGACCGGGTATCCTGGGCATAGTCGCTGCGCGCCAGGTCGGGGCCGCCCTCGGTCCCGATCGTCTGCCATTCCTGCCAGTCGTGAATGCCGTACTGGCCGGTGGCCTCCAGCTTGCCGCCGCCGACCGGGCCCGAATAGTTCAGACGCACGGAGTCGCCGCCGCCCCAGCCGTCATTGGCGTAGGGCCGGTCGCTGGTCAGGCCGCCGGCCGCGTCGTGGACGACGGCGCGGCCGGCGCCGTTGGAGTCGCTGCTGCTGGTCCCGTCGCTCAGTAGCACGCCCCAGGTGCGGTCGCCGTTGGTGGCGGTGAACTGGTAGCTGCCGCCAAAGACGTCGTGATTGCCGTCGAACAGCTGGGCGTTCCAGGTGGCGACCTGCTGGCGGCTGGCGCCCTTCTTCAGGATCACGTTCACGACCACGGCATAGCCCTGCATGTCGACGCCGGGCGCGCCGCCGCGGATCAGCTCGATGTGGTCGACCCGATCGGCCGGCGTGCGGGCCAGCACGTCGGTGCCGCCGTCGTTCTTCGAGGCCGGCCGGTTGCCGTTGATCAGGATATTGCCGACCGCGCCCTCGAAGCCGCGCGCGCCGCTGCCGTCGTCCGAGGTGAAGCCGGGCAAGCGGTCGACCATGTCGAGCGCGGTGTTGGGGCGCTGGGCGGCGAAATGGTCGGGCGTGAAGACCAGTACGCCGCGCTGGCCGGCCTCGGCGGTCGGGGGCGCCTGGGGCGCCTGGGGGGTCTGGGCGGCGTGGGCCGCGCTGGCGATGCAGACGGCGGCGGCGGTCGTCAACAGGATGGTCTTGGTCATTGGTGCTGTCCCCTCAAGCGAGGAGACAACTGCCGGTCTGGGACGTTCATCTCAAGTTACAAGACAGACAGGTAGATTACTTATCGGACAGCATTACATGGCGTTCATGTGGCGCTGTGGACAAGGACTGAAAGGTTTCGTTAAGACTCTCGTGAACCCTCAGTAACGCCGGGATTTCGAGAGCGTCGTGGGACTGTTGCTCTCGCCCCCCTAGCCTCCCGCGCCGCCCTGCGCTACAAGCCGCCGCGATGACCCGCCAGCCGCGCCCCCACAGCCGCCACCATCATCCGACCTCGCCTCGCGGGATCGGCCGGGTTCGCGCGCACTAGCGCTGCCTCGCCGCTGCCCCGCCGGAGCGCGTTCCGCGAAAGTGTGGGCGGTTTCGCGACTAGAACGCGCTCCATCTAAAAGATTCAGACGCCCTCCCGTAGGGAGGGCTATGGGCGGATGGGGCTCGCGAGCAGCACCATCCGTCGAGACCTCTTCCCAGGACGCGACGTAGCTCATGACCGACTCCACCAGCAAAGAGGGGCCCTTCCGCCCCGAGGCCCGCAACCCGCGCGGGTTCGCCGACAAGCGGGCCCGCGACCTGCGCGCCGAACGCGCCATCCTGGAAGCCGTCTCGGCCGTCTATGAGCGCTACGGGTTCGAGGCGCTGGACACCGGGGCCTTCGAATATGCCGACGCGCTTGGCAAGTTCCTGCCCGACAGCGACCGTCCCAACGAAGGCGTCTTCGCCTTGCAGGACGACGCGGATCTTGACGGGAAGAATGGGCAGTGGATGGCGCTGCGCTATGACCTGACGGCCCCCCTGGCCCGCTTCGCCGCCCAGAACTGGGAGACCCTGGCCAAGCCGTTCCGCCGCTATGCCTATGGCCCCGTCTGGCGCAACGAGAAGCCGGGTCCGGGACGGTTCCGCGAGTTCATCCAGTGCGACGCCGACACCGTCGGCTCGGCCCGCCCCGAGGCCGACGCCGAGATCATCGCCATGGCGGTCGAGGGCCTGCAGGCCGCCGGTCTGCCGCGCGGCGCGGCGGTGCTGAAGATCAACAATCGCAAGCTGCTCAACGGCCTGCTGACCGCCGCCGGGGTCGAGACCCAAGGCCAGAAGCTCTCCGTGCTGCGCGCGGTCGACAAGCTGGACCGCCTGGGCGTCGAGGGCGTGCGTTTGCTGCTGGGCGAAGGCCGGCTGGACGAGAGCGGCGCCTTCACCAAGGGCGCGGGCCTGGTCGGCAAGTCGATCGACGCGGTGTTGGACTTCGTTCAGGCCGGCTCGGGCGGTCGCACCGGGACGCTCGCGAACATCGCCAATGTCATCGGCGGTTCGGCCGAGGGCGACGAGGGGCTGGAGGAACTGGCCAAGATCGACGCGGCCCTGAAGAGCCTGGGCGTCGACGACGACCAGGCCGTGTTCGAGCCGTCGATCGTGCGCGGGCTTGAATATTACACCGGCGCGGTGTTCGAGGCCGAGCTGCTGCTCTCCACCCTCGACGAGAAGGGCCACAAAGTCAGCTTTGGTTCGATCGGCGGCGGCGGTCGCTATGATGACCTGGTCGCGCGGTTCACCGGGCAACAGACTCCCGCGACAGGCTTCTCGTTCGGCGTCTCTCGCTTGGCCGCCGCCTTGCGGGCGGCGGGGCGCGAAACGGGCGTTACGGCGCGGGGGCCAGTGGTGATCATCAATTTCGACCAGGCCCACATGGGCGAGTATTTCGCCGTGGCGGCCGAGTTGCGCCACGCGGGCATCCCGGCCGAGGTCTATCTCGGATCCTCGGGCATGCGGCCGCAGATGAAATATGCCGACCGCCGGATGGCCCCGGCCGCCATCATGCTGGGCGGCGACGAGATCGCGGCCGGCACGGTGACCATCAAGGACCTCGACCTGGGCCGTGAACTGGCCTCGGGCGTCGCCGACAACGCCGCCTGGAAGGCCGAGCGGCCGGGCCAGCAGACCATCCCGCGCGGGGAGTTGGTCGCGGCTGTTAAAACGATTATTGGCCGCAAGATCATCGGGGAATAGCATGAGGCTCGAGCGTTCCATTCCGACGGAGGCGCTCGACGCCATCCGCGCCCCGCTGCTGACCGCCGGCGCCGCCCCGACCGACGCGCCGGTGCTGCAGCCCCTCGGCCTGCTGCTCGATCTGGCCGGCGAGGCCATGCGCTCGCGATTGTTCGTGGTCTCGGGCGATGCGAGCGAGGAGCTTTGCCTGCGCCCCGACTTCACCGTCGCCATCGCTCGCGCCCACCTCGAACGGGGCTCTCTGGAAAAGAATGGAGGCGAGGGGCGCTACCTCTATGAAGGCAAGGCGTTCCGCGTCGCGCCGCGCGGCAGCGATCGGGCCGAGGAGTTCCTGCAGATCGGCGTCGAGGCCTTCGAGGCCGCCGATCCCTCCCAGGCCGACGCCGAGATCGCCGCCCTTGCCTGGGCCTCGGCCGTCGCCGGCGGTCGCGACGACCTGACCTTGCTGCTGGGCGATGTCGGCCTGTTCGGGGCCTTCGTCGATAGCCTGGGCCTGACCCCACCGCTGGGGGCGCGGCTGAAGCGCGCCTTCACCAAGCCGCGGCGGCTTAGGATCGAACTGGAAGGCGGCGCCGCTGTGACCGGCGACCAGAGCCGCATCGCCGCCCTGTTGGCCGGCCTGCCCGAGGCCGAGGCCTCGGCGGTGCTTCAGGAACTGTGGTCCCTGGCCGGCATCGAGCCGGTGGGCGGCCGCCGGCCCGCCGAGATCGCCCATCGCCTGGTCGAGCGCGCCGAGGCCGCCAGGGCTGGGTCTCTGTCCACGGACGAAGCCGACGCGGTGCGGGCCTTCCTGGCGGTCAGCGATCGTCCGGGCGCGGCGCTTGACGCCATCTCGGCCTTGGGTGGCCCGCAACGCGGGGCGCTGGACGCGGCGCTCGATGGCTGGCGCCAACGCCTGGCCGGCATGGCCGCGCGCGGCGCTCCCGAGGATCGCATGCGCCTGACCGCCGCCTTCGGCCGGGCGTTTGGCTATTATGACGGCTTCCTGTTCGAGGTGCGCAGCGACGCCTTGGGCGACGACCGGCCCGTGGCGGCGGGCGGGCGATATGACGGCCTGCTCGCGCGGCTGGGCGGCGCGACCAACACCGGCGCCGTGGGCTGCATGGTGCGCCCGGCGCGAGCCTATGCGGGAGGCGGCGAATGACTGCTCCGATGATCTTCGCCATCCCTTCCAAGGGTCGGCTAAAGGACCAGGTCGAAGACTGGCTGGCCGATTGCGGCTTCAGGCTGGAGATGTCGGGCGGTTCGCGCGGCTACAGCGCCGAACTTTCCGGCCTGCCGGGGGTTTCGGTGCGGTTGCTGTCGGCCGGCGACATCGCGGCTGGACTTGATAGCGGCGAGCTGCACCTGGGCGTTACCGGCGAGGACCTGCTGCGCGAGCGCGGCGAGGACATGGACAGCCGGGTCATGTTGCTGCGCGCCCTGGGCTTTGGCCGCGCCGACCTGGTGGTCACCGCCCCCAAAAGCTGGCTGGACGTCGATTCGATGGCGGATATCGACGAGGTCGGCCATGCGCATCTCGCAAAGACGGGCCGCCGGCTGCGTGTGGCCACCAAATACGTCACCCAGACCCGCGCCTTCTTCGCCCGCCATGGCGTGGCCGACTATCGCATCGTCGAGAGCAGCGGCGCCACCGAGGGCGCTCCCGCAGCAGGGGCGGCTGAACTGGTCGTCGACATCACCACGACAGGCGCCACCCTGGCGGCCAATGGCCTGAAGATCCTGGCCGACGGGGTAATCCTCAAGAGCCAGGCCCAACTGACCGCCTCGCTGATCACGCCTTGGACCCCCGGGCAGATGGACAGCCTGCGGCGACTGCTATCGGTGGTCGAGGCAAAGGGCCGGGCCCGCACCTTGGCCACCCTGGTCTGGCCCGCCGAGCAGGACGCCGCCGGTCAGGCCGCGGTCGCGCCCTTCGTTGGCCAAGGCGCGCGCCGGGCCAATGCTGCCTTGCTGGCGACCGCCGACCTGTTCGAAGCCGCCGCCGCCCTGGGCGCCGCTGGGGTCGAGCCGGTGACGGTGTCGCGGCCAGACTATGTCTTCGAGTCGCGCTCGGCGGTTCTAGATGCGCTCAAGTCACGACTAGCCGCGCATATTTAACATCGGCGTCAAAAATATCATATGAGAACAGTGGTAAGTTTGACTGGGTGGTCCAATCTATCGGGATTGTGTCAAAAATATTCCAACGCCTTGCGGATTCACGATCGTTACCGTTGACACCATCTCGGTTTTGCCGTTTCTAACCCTTGCAAGGAAGAAACGAGCCCAAAAGAGAGCTCCCTTCCTTCGGCGTTTCGGGGAGGAAACGCCCACCTAGATCGAATGATCAAGAAATAGCCAGACCCGCCGCGATTATCCCCCGCGGCGGGTTTGGTGTATCTGGACCCGCTTTCTATTTTTGACAGACTCGACAAAAAAGGTGGCTTCGCATGGAGCCGCCTTTTTTTCTTTCGGGGACATGCACTTGTGCGTGTCCCCAGATCTCGGGCGCGGATGGGGACACGCACAAGTGCATGTCCCCGACGGTAAGTCCCTCAATGCTCGTGCATCCCCGCCATCCCCGCCATCGGGTCGGCTGCAGCCTTCGGTGGCCCGGCCTCGACCGAAAGGTCGATCCTCATTCGGCGGCCGTCTTCGAACACCAGGGTCACCGGCGTCTTGCCGCCCGGCGCCTGGGCCTTGGTCAGGCCCATCAGCATCACGTGGTAGCCGCCGGGCGCGAACGCGACCTGGGCGCCCGGGACGACCGCAACGCCGCCGGTCACCGCGCGCATCGACGAAACGCCGTTCTTCATCAGGCTCTGGTGCAGGGTGATCGACCGCGCGGCGGAGCTTTCGATCGACACCAGCTTGATCGGCTTGGCGCCGACATTGGCCAGGGTGAAATAGCCGACGCCGTTCATGCCGGCGGCGGCGGAGCGAGTCCACGGGCGCTGCACCGCGATGCCGCCGAGGCGATAGTCGCCGGCGGCGGCCGGAGCGGCCTGGGCCAGGGTGGCAAGGGTCAGGGCGGCGAGGGCGGTCAGGGCAAGGCGACGCATGGGAGGTCTCTCGATCAAGGTTTCATGCCGGGCATGTCGACGGGCGTGGCGGGCGTGGCGGGGGTCAGGTGGACCACCGGCGCCGGACGGGTCAATTTTTCACCGGGGCGTTGCGAGTCGGGGACCTCGGTCCACTGGCTCTCGCCATGCTCGCACGTCTGGACGACGGGGAAGACCAAGTCGCCGGGCGTGGCCGGCAGCTTCATCAGCACGGCGAAGTCGTCGAACTGGTCGTCGGTCAGGCGGCCCGTCCAACTCACCGAGGTCGTGCGCCGCTTGGCGGGGTCGGCGTCTTCGGTCTTCTCGATGACGATCGTCCAGCCCGTCTTGGGTTGCGGTCGAGCCGAGGCCACGGCGTCGGGGATCTCGACCCGCAGGCTCAGTGTGGCGTCGCCTGCCGCGCACGCGTGGCCCACCCGGAAGGCGATGGCCGAATAGGACCCGGACTTGGCCTCGTTCGGCGCAGCGACCACGTGGGCGGCGGCGGGAAGCGGCGCCAGCAGGGCGGCGAGAAGGATGAGGTTGCGCATGTGAATCTCCCTAGAACTTGCCGGTGACGCCGACGAACACCCCGCGCCCGTCGCCGGGCCAGAAGGCGGCGGTGGAATTGTCGGGCGCGCCGGGCAGGGCGGTTGAGACGGTGGTGGCGGTCACCGACGGATTGACGGTCGAGACATAACGTTTGTCGGTCAAGTTCCGGGCGTCGAGGAACAGGGTGACCTTGTCGCGGGCGTAGCCGGCGCTCAGCGAGGCGATGGCGTAGTCGGGCGCGCAGACCTTGTTCTGATAGTCGACCAGCACGCCGCGCGGTGACCATTCCACCGATGGGGCCAAGAACCAGCCGGCCGGGTGGTCGTATTTCAGCTCGGCGCGGTAGAGGTGCACGGGCACGACGGGCAGGCGGCGGTCCTTGAACTGAGCATCGCTGTCGAACCGGAAGTCCGACCACGCATAGGTCTGGCGCAGCCGCAGGCGCGGGGCGATCCGCCAGTCAAGGCCGGCTTCCAGCCCCTGGTGATAGGTCTTGTCGGCGTTGAAGGTCGCGGCCGGGTGGGCCTGATCGACCACGAAGCTCAGCAGTTCGTGCGTCAACTGGGCGCGATACAGGGCCACGTCCCAGGCGAAGGCCCCGCGCCGGCCCCGCGCCCCGACCTCGCCGGTCCAGGCCGTTTGCGGGACCACCGGCGCGAAACCCGCCGCAGCGGTCGGCGAAAAAGCCCCGAAATTGGGCGGCTCCACCGAGCGGGTCAGGTTGGCGAACAACTGCGAGTCCTCATCGGCCTGGAACAGCA
The DNA here is from genome assembly GCF_049896225.1 of Caulobacter sp. DWR3-1-2. Taxonomy (NCBI): domain Bacteria; kingdom Pseudomonadati; phylum Pseudomonadota; class Alphaproteobacteria; order Caulobacterales; family Caulobacteraceae; genus Caulobacter; species Caulobacter sp. DWR3-1-2. The sequence continues at coordinate 145,773 of NZ_JAFCTW010000006.1, forward strand.
TACCCAGGCGCGGAGCGAACCAGTCATAGTCGCGGCTTTCGGTCAGGTCGAAGCCGCCGGTCGGCAGCTTGTAGCTCTGATATTCGCGCGAGGCCGTGCCGTAGGTCCCGCCGGCCACCAGGGCCAGGCGCGGGGTCACGAACAGCCGGCCCTCGGCGAAGGCGTCAAGGGCTTTGGCGTTCTGCCGTGAATAGGCGGTGGGCGCGCCGTGCGAGCCGTGCAGATTGACCCACTGGCGGGCGTCCAGGTCGCCGATGCGATACGACAGGCCCGCGAACAGGTCGGCGGCCATGTCGCCGACTTGACCGGTCCAGTCCAAGCGACCGAAGGCCCCGAAATTTCGGCTCTCCTGATCCACGACCTGGAAGATCGGGTGGTCCAGGTCGCGCCAGGCCCCATAGACCCCGCCCTCGAACACCGTGGTCGGCGACAACCGCCATGTGGTCTGCAGGCTGGTCCGGGCGTTGCGCATGTTGCGCCCGTAATTGTTGGAGAGGTTGTTGACCGGGGCATAGTAGTTCGCCCGGGTGGGGTCGTGCAGGGCGTGGTTGAGGGTCAGGGCGCCGGCCAGTTGCTGGCGGAGATCGGCTCCGGACAGATAAAACCGCACCTCGCGATCCTCGCCGAAGCTGTGGCCGAGATTGACCGACAGCCGCGCAGCCGAGGCGTTGCTCTGCTGGCGATACCCGTCACTGTTCATCAAGGTGGCCCCGATGAAAACGTCGTCGTCGCCGAAGGTCCGCGCCACCTCGCCATGGATCCGCGCGGCGCCGAACGCCCCGCCCTCAACCCGCAGCAGGGTGTCGGCGCCGGCTGACTTGCCGGTGGGGGTGACGAAATTGATCGCCCCGCCCAGCAGCGCCCCGCCGAACCGCAGGGCGTTGCCGCCCTTGTAGACCTCGGTATAGCGCGCCAGCAGCGGGTCGATCAGCTGGTAGTCGCCAAAGCCGTCGGCCTCGTTCAGCGGCACGCCGTCCTGGGCCAGCATCGTGCCGCGATTGTGACTGCTGTTGCCGATCCCCGAGCCGCGGATCGACAGGCGGGTGTCCTCGCCGAACTTCTTCTGGGCGAAGACGCCGGGCACGTCGCGCACGACGTCGTTGAGGCCAACGGCGTAGCGGGCGGCATAGGCCTCGGACGAGACCACGGCCACGGCGCCGGGGGTTTCCGACAGGCGCTTGCGGGACTGGGCGACCACGGGCGGGTCCTCCGGATCGGGGCGGGCGGTGACCAGCACGGAATCGACGGTGTGCTGGTCGTCGGCCCAGGCGGCGCTGGTGATGGCGGAGAGCGCCCAGAGCGCGGCGCCGGCCGCGAGGGCCAGGCGTAAGGATTTCGGCATGAAAGACTTGAGCCCCAAGAACGTGACGGCGCGCACGCCGGCCTTCTCGGCCTGGCGCGCAGTGCGAAAAGTCAGGCGTTCTGGAGGTGGGGCGGACCTTGTCCGGGCGGACGCGGCGGGGCGCGGGCCGGGGCCAGGCCGCGACGGGCCAAGGGCGGGGCGATCTCGACGCGAGCGGCGTAGCGCACAGGCAGGGAGATCTGGGCGTTGGGCGTGATCGTGGTCGCCAGGCTAGCGACCACGCACTGGGCGCAGGGCAGGCCGGCGAAGCCTTTGTGCGCTGGCTTGGTGTCGTCGAGGATGACCGTCCGGGCGCCCTGGGCGGTGCAGATCACCACCGATTGGCCAGAACGCGCCTCATAGGCCATGGCCGCAGCCGGGACGAGCGCCTGGACGAGCAGGGCCAGCATCGCCAGCAGGGCGATGGACCAGGTCGACCGGGACTGTCCGCGACGGGGGCTCATGATGGGGCGTGGGTAGTCCTGGACGGGCGGCGGGTCAATGTTCTCCCTCCATCACTGACCTGGCATCCTCGACGCCTGCTGATCGAGGCGCTGGAGGCGGCGGGGTGGCGTTGATCCCGGCGGACGAAACCGGATTGGGCGTGCTTTCAAAATTGGCCAGCTGGCCGTCGCCCCAACACGCTTGCGATATCGCGGGCGACATCCATAATTGTCTCATGCGCTTGGTGCTCGGCACGGCGACAATGGCGACAATGGCGACAATGGTGGCGGCGATCCGCAGTCATGCGGGTGGGTCCAATCGGCTGCTGCTAGCGGGGCTAGAGCAACGTCTAACCTTGTTGGTTTCGACGCCTTTGTTGATCGAGCACGAAGCCGTGATGACGCGCGATGAACATCTCGCGGTGTCCGGCCTTTCTGTCTGCGACATAGGGGCCATCCTCGATGCTGTGGCCTCTATCGCCGAGCCCGCGCGGCTGTCCTTCCTTTGGCTGCCCGGCGAAGTGATGTTGAAATTGGAGACAGGATGATGAGGAAGAGCAATTTCGCGCTGCGGCTTCAGCCTTCTTTGCTCGACGAGGCTCGAAAGCCCGCCGAGGCCGAAGGCGTGGCTCTCGATCAACTGATCAATGTCGCGGTGGCCGAAAAGCTGTCGGCCTTGCGGACCGAAACCTATTTCGCTGAGCGAGCTGGACGCGCGGACCTTCCCAAGGTTATCGCGCTGCTGAAGACGGCGGGTGGCGACAATCCGCCCATGAAGAGCGACGAACGGCCGAGCGGTGAGAGCATTTTTCGAGCGAAGTGGTTCCGGTTCGCGTGAAGAAAAATGCGTCAAAACAGAAGATTAGAGCTCACGGCCTGACGCAGTCAGGTCGGGAAATGCTCTAGTCTGGCGAACGCGGAACAAAGGAGACGACACCCCGTGAGCCACGCGATGTCACCGGCGGACTACAAGGACCTGGTGCTGTTCCTGGCCACGGCGGGGATCGTGGCGCCGCTGTTCAAGCGGCTGAAGATCAATCCTATCCTCGGCTTCCTGCTGGCCGGCGTGATCCTGGGGCCGTTCGGCCTGGGCAGCCTGACCCATGTGCTGCCGTGGCTGGACTATGTCACCGTCGACAATCCCGACGAGATCGCCCAGCTGGCCGAGTTCGGCGTGGTTTTCCTGCTGTTCATGATCGGGCTGGAGCTGTCGTGGGAGCGGCTGCGGCTGATGCGCAAGCTGGTGTTCGGCCTCGGCGCGGCCCAGTTGATCGGCTGCTCCCTGGCCTTGGGCGGCGTGGCCTGGGCCCTGGGCCAGCCGCCGGTCTCGGCCTTGGTAATTGGCGCGGCGCTCACCTTGTCGTCCACCGCCATCGCCGTGCCGGTGCTGGTCGAGCGCAAGCGACTGCATTCCGAGGGCGGACGGGCGACCTTTTCGGTGCTGCTGTTCCAGGACCTGGCCGTGGCTCCGATCCTGATCACCCTGACGGTGCTGGGCCGCGGCGACGGGGTGTTCCGGCTGGCCGACCTGCTGGCCCTGGGGCCGGCGGCGTTGGGCCTGGGGGCCATCGTGCTGCTCGGACGCCTGGCGCTGCGGCCGATGATGCGCTCCGTCGCGAAAGCCAAGAGCGAAGAGATGTTCATGGCCGCCTGCCTGCTGGTGATCATTGGCGCGGGCCTGGTCAGCGCCCTGTCCGGCCTGTCGATGGCGCTGGGAGCCTTCGTGGCCGGCGTGCTGCTGGCCGAGACCGAGTACCGCCACGAGGTCGAGGTCAAGATCGAGCCGTTCAAGGGCCTGCTGCTCAGCCTGTTCTTCGTGTCGCTGGGCATCCGGCTGGACCTGTCGCTGCTGGTGGCTTCGCCGGTGCTGGTGCTGGGCGTCGCCGTGGGCCTGTTGGTCATCAAGGCGGTGATGGTCTTGGGGCTGGGACGGCTGTTTGGCCTGTCGAGCCGCGGGGCGATCGAAGCGGCCTTGACCCTGGCGGCCGGCGGCGAGTTCGCCTTCGTGATCCTCGACAACGCCATAGGCGCCGACGTGGTCAGTGGGCGGATCGGCCAGGCGGTGCTGGTCGCTGCGACCCTGACCATGTTCCTGGTCCCCACCCTGTCGGCGATCGGCGGCCGGCTTGCCCGCAAGACGACCCTGGCCACGCCCGAGGCGCCGGAGGTTCCCGAGCACCAGGGCGAGGAGCCGGAGGGCCGGGTGCTGGTGGTCGGCTATGGCCGGGTCGGCCGGCTGGTGGGCGACATGCTCGACCGCCACGCGGTGCCGTGGATCGCCATCGATCGCGACACCAGTTTCGTGCAGAAGGGGCGGCGGGCCGGTCACAAGGTCTATTACGGCGACGCCTCGCGGGTGGAATTGCTGGAGCGATGCGGCCTCGACTACGCGCGAGCTGTCGTGGTGACCATGGATTCGCCGGACGCCGCCGAGGCGGTGGTGGCCGCCGCCCGCGGGCATCGGCCTGACTTGACCATCGTGGCGCGCGCGCGAGACGCCCGCCACGCCGCGCGGCTCTACGAACTGGGCGTCACCGACGCGGTGCCAGAGACCATTGAGGCGAGCTTGCAGTTGTCCGAAGCCGTGCTGGTGGATATCGGCGTCCCCATGGGCTTGGTCATCGCCTCGATCCACGAGCGGCGGGACGAGTACCGCCAGGTGCTGAACCGGCCGGATGCGCTGGGCGGCAAGCGGCGGCGGCTGCGCGACGCGGCGAAGCTGACCTAAGTCGCACCACCCTCTCCCAGAGGTGTTGAGATCGGGACATCGTGACGGGTGTTCGAAGATATCCGTGGTGGGCGCGGCGGGGGCTAGAGCATTTTTCGAGCGAAGTGGTTCCGGTTCGCGTCAAGAAAAATGCGTCAAAACAGGAGATTAGAGCTCACGGCCTGACGCAGTCAGGTCGGGAAATGCTCTAGGTCGATCGCGATCCGTTCGAGGGGGTGATTCACCCCCGTGACAATCCCGAGAGCATCACCGCCTACGATATCGCGCCCGGTCTGTCGGGCGTGATCCTGTCCATGACGCTGGTGATGACGACCACGCTGAGAGTCACGCGCGATAGGAGTGCGGCGCGACGGAAAGCCGGCTCGCCGCGCCGGCCAAGCCGATCGAGGTGGTGATCGGCAAGCTGGCGTCCTATGCGGTGGTCGGGCTGGTGCAGACCGTGGTGACCCTCATCCTGGCCAGGCCCTGTTCGCGGTTTGCGTGGGCGTGGCGGTCTTGGGGTTGGGGCGCCCTCATCCTGGGCGTCGTGTTCCCGGAGACTCGCGGGTCAGTCTTCTTGCCTCGGTTGCTTTGGCGATCGCGGGCTGGCGTGTCGCGATATCGGCGCACCCTGGGCTGAGGTAACGGGCGCCCACCGCCCGACCCGTGGCCATCGCGCATGCATGCTAGGTTTTTACGCATTCGCGGCCGGCAAAACGCGCCGAAGGCCTTGCGCTACGCGGATTCACATGCGAACCGGTACCGTGCTGGCGCTTTTTCCGGGATAGTCAGCCGGTACGCTCGATAGTTGATTTTCGTGGGGCGATCATGTGTTGGCGTCGTCGTACTTCCGTAGGATGACGAAACCTGACGGGTGTTGCCCTGCTGACACTTTCGCGGATCGCGCGCCTTGGTATAACAATGCTCGGTCGGTCTCGGCCGGTGCTGGGCAATAGAGGGCTCTAGATATGAAACTTCAACTCCTGGCGGGAGTGGCTCTAGCCGCGGTGTTCGCCGCTGGCGCCGCTTCGGCCCAAGAGGCCGGCTGGTATGGCGCGGTCGACCTTGGCTACCACTGGCCTGAAGGCGTAAACGCCGAGTCCGATCGCAACGCTCTTGACGGCGCTCACTACCACTATACGTGGTCGGCTGACGATGACTGGGCCGGCTTCGTCCGTCTGGGCTATCAGTTCAACCCGAACTGGCGCGCCGAAGTCGAGGGCGGTTACCGCCCCGGCGACATCGCCAGCATCCGCGGGAACCCGGTCCGTCAGCAGCCTTACGCGCTCTGCACCCCCGGCGTGACGCGTACCGTCGGAGCCCCGAAGTGCGGCAGCCCATCGGGTTCGATGGACTCCTGGTCGCTGATGGTCAACGTCCTGTATGACTTCGCGCCAGACGCTTGGTTTAACCCCTTCGTTGGCGCCGGTATCGGCATCAACCGTCTGGACGTCAGCACGCTGGGCCAATTCAGCGGCACGATCGGTCCGATCACAGCCGCCAACCCCGCCATCCAGAACCTCAGCGTCGACGACGACGACATCGCCGTGGCCTGGCAAGCGATCGCCGGCGCCTCGATCAAGGCGACTGACAAGCTGAAGATCGACTTCACCTATCGCTACTTCGCGACCCAAGACCACGCGTGGCAGTCGACCGGCTCGGCTGCGGCTCTGCAGCCTGGCGCCTGGGAAGGCCAAGTGAAGGATCAATCCGTGACCGTTGGTCTGCGGTATTCCTTCGCGGCTCCGCCGCCCCCGCCGCCCCCGCCGCCCCCGCCGCCTCCCCCGCCCCCGCCGCCTCCGCCCCCGCCGCCTCCCCCGCCGCCTCCGCCGGCGTATGAGGCTCGTGAGTTCATCGTCTACTTCCCGTTCGATCAGTACGTCCTGACGCCGGAAGCCTCGTCGGTGGTTTCGGAAGCCGCGAACTACGCGACCTCGGGTCACGCCACCAAGCTGGTGGTCGTCGGTCACACCGACACCTCGGGTTCGCCGAAGTACAACGCCAAGCTCTCCGAGCGTCGTGCGAAGGCCGTGGCTGACGCCCTGGTCGGCGCTGGTGTCGCCGCTGACGCCCTGGCCGTTGACTGGAAGGGCGAAAGCGCCCCCGCCGTCGCCACTGGCGATGGTGTGAAGGAACCGCTGAACCGCCGTTCCACGATCTCGATCAACTTCTAAAGATCGCGATCACGACTGAAGTTGAGGGCCCGGCGGCGACGCCGGGCCCTTTTCTTTTGGACTTTCCGGCTGACCAGCGGTCGGACCTCACGGCAATGGCCGCCGGCCGGGCGCATCGAAATGGCAAGGGGCTTTTGACGAAATCCGCTCCGCCGCCGGATCACTTATTTGTGGCCCGCGACAGGGGGTCGCAGCCGCGTTTGTTCTGGCCACGCAACCCGTTGATGATGCCCAGTATCTTCTCGCACGCCGATGTTCCTCCACACCTTGTTAAGAAAAAACTCAGCCCCCGGGCGCATCTCGCCGTTGACGAGTCATTAGCCACTGTGGCCCCATATGTGGGCTGAGGGGGCTCCTCGGCCACTAGATGTAGCGGCTGGACGGGAAGTTTCCTTTTCCGGAACACGCTGATTGATTATGGATTTTGATCATGACCGGCAGTGAAGCGGCTAAGATGACGGCTCTCCCCCAGGCCCGCACCAGCGGGATGAAGGCCGAGCGTCCGAAACTGGCTTTGGTGCGCAAGGTGCAGGTCAACCGCGCCCGTGACGCCCTGCTGACCGATTTTGGCAAGACCACTCTGGAAGACCGCTACCTGCTGCCGGGCGAGTCGTACCAGGACATGTTCGCCCGCGTGTCGACGGCCTTCGCCGACGACGCCGACCACGCCCAGCGCGTCTACGACTATATGAGCCAGCTGTGGTTCATGCCCTCGACGCCGGTGCTCTCGAATGGCGGCGCCGAGCGCGGCCTGCCGATCTCCTGCTTCCTGAATTCGGTCTCCGACAGCCTGGACGGCATACTGAGCGTCTGGAACGAGAACGTCTGGCTGGCGGCCAATGGCGGCGGCATCGGCACCTATTGGGGCGGCGTCCGGTCGATCGGCGAAAAGGTCAAGGGCCAGGGCCAGACCAGCGGCATCATCCCCTTCATCCGCGTGATGGACAGCCTGACCCTGGCGATCAGCCAGGGCTCGCTGCGTCGCGGATCGGCCGCCGTCTATCTCGACATCTTTCATCCGGAAATCGAGGAGTTTCTGGAGATCCGCAAGGCCTCGGGCGACTTCAACCGCAAGTCGCTGAACCTGCACCACGGCATCTCGATCACCGACGAGTTCATGCACGCGGTGCGCGACGGCCACAAGTTCGGCCTGCGCTCGCCCAAGACCAACGAAGTCCTGCGCGAGGTCGACGCCCGTTCGCTCTGGCAGAAGGTGCTGGAGCTGCGCCTGCAGACCGGCGAACCCTATCTGATCTTCTCCGACACCGTAAACCGCGCCATGCCGCAGCATCAGCGCGAGCTGGGGCTGAAGGTGCGCCAGTCCAACCTGTGCAGCGAGATCATGCTGCACACCGGCGTTGATCATCTCGGCAATGACCGCACCGCCGTCTGCTGTCTGTCGAGCGTCAACGCCGAGACCTTCCTGGAATGGCGCGACCACCCGATGTTCATCGAGGACATCATGCGCTTCCTCGACAACGTGCTGCAGGACTTCATCGATCGCGCCCCGGACGCCGCCAAGACCGCCGCCTACGCCGCCATGCGCGAGCGTTCGGTGGGCCTGGGCCTGATGGGCTTCCACAGCTTCCTGCAGAGCCAGAACGTGCCGTTCGAGAGCGCCCTGGCCAAGAGCTGGAACATGCGGATGTTCAAGCACCTGCGCCGCGAAGCCGACAAGGCGTCGATCACCATCGGCGAAGAGAAGGGCCCGTGCCCCGACGCCGCCGACCGGGGTTCGATGGAGCGTTTCTCGCACAAGCTGGCGATCGCCCCGACGGCCTCGATCTCGATCATCTGCGGCGGCACCAGCGCCGGCATCGAGCCGATCCCGGCCAATATCTACACTCACAAGACGCTGTCGGGCTCGTTCGCGGTCAAGAACCCCTATCTGGAGCGCCTGCTCGAGGACAAGGGCCAGAACACCGACGCCGTCTGGGGCTCGATCCTGGAGAACGAGGGCTCGGTCCAGCATCTGGACTGCCTCAGCCAGGACGAAAAGGACGTCTACAAGACCGCCTTCGAGCTGGATCAGCGCTGGGTGGTCGAACTGGCCGCCGACCGCACGCCGGAGGTCTGCCAGAGCCAGTCGGTCAATATCTTCCTGCCCGGCGACGTCGACAAGTGGGACCTCCACATGCTGCATTGGCAGGCCTGGGAGCGCGGCGTGAAGTCGCTGTACTACCTGCGCTCCAAGTCGGTGCAGCGGGCCGCCTATGCGGGCTCAGACATCGCCCTGGCGGGTCCCGCCAACGGCTTCGACGCCCCCAACAAGACCGATTACGAAGAGTGCCTGGCCTGCCAATAGGTCCGGCGCCCGATCCCTCGAAAACCAACGGCGGCGCGGTCCCTCGCGCCGCCGTTTTGCGTTCGGAACCAAGCCGGTCGCGAAATGTTCATGCGTGTGGGATTTCGTCCCATGGACCTTGTCGCGATTGCGGTTAGGCTCATTGTGAGGACGAGGACTGAGGGGGCCGGCATGCGCGCCGCAACGGTGTTGATCGTGGGGATGGGGCTAGGCGCGCTCATTTGCGCCTCGGCCCAGGCGCGTCCCAATCCTGGCAGGGCGGCCAAGGCCGCCGCCGATACCTCGGATAGGTCGATCGGCGACGTCCGCAAGGGTCGGGCCACAAGCTTCACCGTCGATCTGCGCGCGGCCGAAGCGGCCGGTCTCAGCGTACGTGACGTGCGGCCCAGCACGGTGGGCTTCTCGGCCGCGCCCCAGTCGATGGCCGCCGGGTCCGAAGATCCAAGCTTTGGCCTGTCCCCGGCCGGCGCCTATGGCGACGCCAAGCTGCTGGACGCCAATCGCTATTACGAGGGCCACGGACCGGTGATCTGGCGCTCGAACGTCTTCGTGGTCGGTCAAAGCCATCGCGCCGTTGATTCGATGCGTGTGTCTGTGGCCAGAGTTTCGGAAACCGGCAACAGCCGTCCGCTGTCCCTGGTCCGTCCCGACGGCGAGGACAGCTTCGCGGACCGAGACGTCGACGTCTTGGTGACCCGCGGCTGGCCAGCTGCTGTGAAGCTCGACAATGGCAAGTACGCCCTGGATGTCACGCCGCACGCCGGCCTGGGCTTCGGCGGGGCCGGCGGTTCGGCTGAGGCTGGCGCCACCGTGCGGTTCGGCAAGAGCATGCAGGACAAGGTCAGCAATTCGCTGGGGGTCCGCGACGGCCGGGAAATGGGCAACCGCGGGCGCTGGTACGTGTTCGCCGCCGCCAGCGGCCAGGCCGTGGGCTTGAACGTGCTGCGCAGTTCGGACGGCGACTGGAGCCGGGCCGGGTTTACAACCGACAATTCCAGCAAGCTGCTCAGCGACGGCCAGGCGGGCGTGGCCTGGCGCAAGGGCGACATGCAGGCCTCGTTCGGCTATGTCCACCGCTCGATCAAGGCCCGGGACCAACTGATGGGAATGTCCAGCCAGAAGGACGAGATGGTGGCCCTCTCATTCAGTCTTAAGCCGCACTGGTAGCCGTCAGGCTTGAGTTTCTGGGCCAGATCATGCAGCTAGCGCCCCTACGCCACGAAGCCATCGACCGTCATGAGCGATAGCGAGCCTCCTCGCCGCAAGATTCTGAGCCTGAAGAGCGGTGTCGCCGCGCCGGGCGGCCCAAAGCCGCTGGAGCGCATCGCGCGCCCGGCTCAGCGCATCCGCACCTTCACGCCCGAACCGCCGCCCCCGCCGGCGCCCCCCGCGACCGGCGACTTCAAATGCAAGCCCTGCGGGACGCGCTTCGATCCGCCGACCGACCTTGCCGACGACGATTCCGTGCGTTGCCCGTCGTGCAACGCCCGCCTGGGCCTGGTCTCGGACTTCCGGGCCGACCCGCCCAATGTCGAGAAGCTACGGGCTCGGTATCTGAAGAAGCCGGGGTAGCCCTCAACTTCCACTCATCCCGGCTTTCGTCGGGATGAAGGGAGATTTTAGGGCCGGAACGCCCCTACGGCAGTTCCAGATCCGGCGATGGGTTCGGAACCAGGATCGGGTCCTGGTCGCCATGCCGCGTCGGCGGCTGGCGCTTGAACAGGCCGCGCCATAGCGGTTCGGGCGCGGCGGTCGGCGTCGACCACAGGCGGCCGGCGATCGCCAGGGCCTCGGCGTCGTCGAAGGTGCGCTTCATCGCGGCGGTGTCGAACTTCATCATGTTGAAGTCCGAGAAGGTCGGCGGGATCGAAGCCACCCAGAGCGGCAGGTTGTGGCGCGCGCAGAACCCCGCCGCCACGCTCAGGGCCTGGCGGTAGGAGAACCTCAGCATGGTCTCGAAGCTGCGGCTCATGATCGAGGTCACCCCGGTGGGCGTCGAGCGCGGTGACGGGTCGAGCACGGTGTTGAAGATCACATAGACCCGCCCGCGTCGCAGCCGCTGGCCCAGGTCGCGCCAACGCAGCAGGGCGTCGGGCATCAGGAACAGGGGCGCCGCCACGCCCCCGTCCACATGCATTTCCTGGTAGCGGACCATCCCGCCCTCGCCATCGGGAGCCTCGACATCGATCAGCTTGGGCGGGAACAGGCCGGGCAGGGTGGCCGAGGCCACCAGCACGTCGCGAAACAGCTTTACCGCCGCCTCGCCGCCCCGGGTGGCGATCGCGCCCATGTCCCAGATCGTGGCCTTCTGGCTGTCGAGATTGGTGGTGGCGATCAGCAGGCGCCGGCCACGCGCGTGTTCGATCGCCACGGCCTCGATCATCGCCGCGTCGACGAACGGCGCGACCAGTCCGTCCAGCGAGTCGCCGCGAAAAAGGCTGGGTCCCAGCGTGGCGCCAAAACGCCTGAGGCTGAGCAGGTCGGCGGCGTGGCCGCCCAGATAGGCGTCGGCCAGGCGCGCGTCCCAGGCCGGGCCGAGGAAGGCGAAGGGCGCGATCAGGGCGCCGGTCGAGACGCCGGTGACGATGGCGAAGGTCGGCCGCCTGCCGGCCTTGGCGAGGCCGACCAAGGCCCCGGCCCCAAAGGCTCCGCCGGCCGCGCCGCCCGATAGGGCCAGGATGTTGAAGTCGTCGCGACCGATCAGCGGCCGCAGCGGGGCCAGGCGGTCGGCGGCGGATTTGAGGGTCTCGTCGGCCTCGTCGACGCTAAGCCGCACGCCGGAAAAGCCCACGGCCTCGGCCAGGGTCTCGTCGGGCGGCGCGGCCAGGCGCTTGCCCTTGTGGGGCGGCTGCGTCCCGCGATCCCGAAAGAAGGTCTGGACGGTCCTTTTGGGGTCTGTCGGCGTGCTCAACGCGAGGCTCGGGTCACAGGGTCAGGGCTTTTCAGTTCAAGGATGGCCGCTCGAGGCCAAAACCACCCCGATCAGGACGGCGGCATAGTGCAGGCCGGCGCCGCCGATCACATGACCGTGCCAGATCGCCCGCCGGAACTTCAGCCGCTTCATCAGGTAGAAAACCGTGCCGGTCGAATAGATCACCCCGCCGATCGCCAGGAGCATCAGGGCGACCCAGCCCATGCCGTCGATCATCGGCTTGATAGCGACCAAAACCAGCCAGCCCAGCGCCAGGTACAGCCCGACCCAGAAGCGTTTGTCCAAGCCCGGCAGCAGCAGCTTGGCCGCTACGCCGACGCCGGCCACGGTCCAAACCGCCGTGGTCATGCCGATCGCCCACCAGCCGTGCAGATTCTGGGTGGTGAAGGGGGTGTAGGAGGCGGCGATCATAATGAAGATGCCGGCATGGTCGAAGCGCCGCAGCAGAGGCCGCCAGCGGGCCTTGGCGAAGTTGTAGGCCGTCGACAGCGACAGCATGGTGATCAGGCCGATGGTATAGACGCTGACCGCCGCCACCTGGCTCAGATCGCCCAGGCCGAACGCCAGGCCCAACAGAATGCCGCCGCCCAGCAGGGCGCAGGCGAGGCCCGTCAGATGGACGATCAGGTCGGCGCACTTAGCGGCGGGCGTGGGATAGTGCGTCGCCGGAACGTCCGCGGGCGCGGTCGCCGGAACGGAGGCCGGCGAGGCAGCCGGCGAAGTGCTGGTGGTGTCTGACATGGCCCGCCCACTGTACGCGCAATCGATGACATATAAACGCAGGTCATCGTGTCCGGGATAGGGCTGATGACAGAGAAAACGCTCAGCCCAGCAGGCCGCTCGCGCCGTCCCAGGCCAGCTTGCCGCCGACCGCGATCAGCAGGACATAGATGACCTTGTAGAAGCCCTCGGCCGGCACCCGGCGCACCAGCCAGACCCCGGCCCAGGTCGAGGCCAGGGCCAGGGGCAGCAGCACCGCCGCCGTGGTCAGGGTCTGGCGGGTGAATTGGCCGAGCGCCATATAGGCCGGCACCTTCATCCAGTTGACCGTGGCGAAGAAGATGGCGCTGGTGCCGATGAACACGTCGCGCGGCAGGCGGCGGGGCAGGGCGTAGATCTGGAACGGCGGCCCGCCGGCATGGGCGACCTGGCTGGTGAAGCCGGCGACCATGCCGCACAGGGCGCCCAGCCATGGCCGGCCCGGTCCGGCCTCGATCGCCCCCGCGGCTGCGACCGCCCGCTCGGCCCACAGGCGCTGCAGCGAGAAGGCGATGGAGATCAGCCCGATCGCCAGCTCGACCGCCGCCACCGACACCCGCGCCGCCAGGGCACAGCCCAGAAAGATGCCGACCGCCGCGCCCGGCAGCATCAGGATCAGCAGGCCCCTGTCCCAGGTCTTGCGGAAGCTCCAGACGCTGACGACGTCCTGGGCCAGCAGGATCGGCAGGGTGATCGCCGCCGCCAGCACCGGCGAGATCACCAGCGCCATCATCGGCACGGCCACCACTCCGATCCCCGCGAACCCGCCCTTGGCCAGGCCCAGCAGGATCACGGCGGGAATGGCCACGGCGTAGAACAGCGGGTCGGTGAGCATGGTGGGGTGTTAGCAGCTTCGGTATGCGGGGTGAAATGGCATGGCTCCATGCGGCGATCACTTGCCCCCTACGGATCGCTTCGCGATCGTCTTCCCCCAGAGGGGGAAGAGCTCAGGCGCGCGAGGCTCCGCCCCCTCGCCGCGACAGACGGCGAAGCCGTCAGGTGGGGGCAAGTGGGTGTGATCCCACGCGGGAAAAGCCCAACTCCTTCCCGCACCGCCCGCAACGGCGAGGCCGCGCCTTGAAACCTTGCTGGCGAGATTGCTCTGGCGTCTGGCCGAGTCAAGGACCGGCCTCTCGGCCGGCCGCGCCGCGGCGGACCTGCGGGCCGTCCTTGACGCGGTCAGACGCCAGAGCTCCCATCCACCAAGGCTTTAAGGCGTGGCCGCATCCGGGGCGGATGGGAACGCTGCAAACAAACACTAGCTTGTGGGCGCTTGCTAGCGCTGGGGTGCAGGTTTCATATGGCTCATCAGACGCGCAGTATCTACGGAGCGGCTATGGTCCGGAAAAGGCTTTTCGTTTTGGCGTCACTGGGAATGGCCTTTTGTGCCCAAGCTGCGGCGGCAGGCATCGTGGCCCAGTGTGGTCCTTCTGTTGGTAAGTCGTTTTACCTCACCGAAGAGAATGGGGGGTGGACCGACGACCGGATTTCGAAAGGCCAGTTCTTGTTTGATGTCGATAGCGACGGAAACTGGGACATCATTAGTCGGGATGCTTTCGGCAAAAACGTTAGTGCCGTCGCTGATGGTGCGGTTGTCGTAAAGGTGCAGGGCGCTGCGCCGTTCAAAACGTTCCTGTTGGTCTCTGCCTATCCCGGGTCCGGAGTTGCCGAGACTTATTCGGTCACTACAGAACTCACCGGGAAGCGCGTACTCCTATGGACCACCAACAAGCAGAACGACTTGCCATCAGGAAAGAAGATGGCTGCGTTTCTGTCTGTATGTGATTGACCGCTCATCCCGTCGCCCCCCGACTCTCCCACCCCTCCACGAACGGGAACCTCGCTTCCCAGAACGCCGCCAATCTCGGGTCGGCGTCCACGCGCCGCACGACCTCGCCCATCCTTGGCGCCACCGCGTAGAACCGCTCCCGCCGAGGGCCCCAGCGGCTAACCACGGCGACGTAGAGGTCGAGCACTGTCAGCGCGTCGCCCAGCAGGTAGCGCCCCGGCGAGACCTGCCCCTCCATCACCGCCCAGCACTCGGCGATCCGCTCGGCGGTCGCCGCCTTGACCGCCGCCTGCTGCGCCGCGTCCGGCCCCACGAGCCGAGACGGATCATCCCGCACCCAGAACAGCGAATAGATCGCCGCCGGCACGAACACCATCCAGCGCATGAACTGCGCCCTGAGTGGTGAATCGACCGCCGGCGCCAGGCCCGCCTCCGGATGGCGGTCGGCCAGCCAGATCAGGATCGCCGCGCTCTCGGTGATGGTCTCGCCGTCCGGGGTGACCAGGGTCGGGATCTGCTTGAGCGGATTGACGTCGACGACCTTGGCCTGCTCCGCCGCGCCCTCCCAGGTGGGCGCCTCGATCACGGTGTAGGGCTGCCCCAGAAGCAGCAAAGTCGCCTCGACCGGCACGGAACCCGAGCCAAGCGCCCCATAGAGGGTGTAAGCTCGATTCATCCTTTGTTACCCAATCTACCCACAACATGTTGTGTGCTGCGACGTTTCGGACACTAGATGCGCGGGTTGGTCCCGCGCTATCCCAGAAGCCTAGCGCGCCGTACGATTCTTGTCCGCTTGCCCCAGGAGCCGCTTTCGATGTCCGCCTCGTTGATCACCCCATCGACCGCCAAGCTGATCACCCCCGGCCTCCTGACCCCCTCCGGCGCCTATAAGCCCTTCCGCTATCCGTGGGCCCACGACTTCTGGAAGAAGCAGCAGCAGGTCCACTGGATGCCCGAAGAGGTGCCGCTGGGCGAGGACCTCAAGGACTGGGCCGTCAAGCTGAACGACAACGAGCGCAATCTGCTGACGCAGATTTTCCGCTTCTTCACCCAGTCGGACATTGAAGTGGCCGACAACTATATGGAGCGCTACGGCCGGGTGTTCAAACCCACCGAAGTGAAGATGATGCTGTCGTCGTTCGCCAATATGGAGACCATCCATATCGCGGCCTACGCCCTGCTGCTTGAAACCATCGGCATGCCGGAGAGCGAATTTGGCGCGTTCATGGAATACCAGGCCATGCGCGACAAGCACGACTTCATGCAGAAGTTCGGCGTCGAGACCAATGCCGATATCGCCCGGACGCTGGCGATGTTCGGCGGCTTCACCGAGGGGCTGCAGTTGTTCGCGTCGTTCGCCATGCTGATGAACTTCCCGCGCTTCAACAAGATGAAGGGCATGGGCCAGATCGTCTCGTGGTCGATCCGCGACGAGAGCCTGCACTGCGAAGGCATCATCAAGCTGTACCACGCCTTCAACGCCGAGACCGGCTGCGTGACCAAGGCCGTGGCCGACGACATCGTCGACTGCTGCAAGACCGTGGTGACGATGGAAGATAGTTTCATCGACCTGGCCTTCGAGGCCGGCGAAATCCAGGGCATGACCCCGGAAGACATCAAGAAGTACATCCGGTTCATCGCCGACTGGCGCCTGCGCCAGCTGCACCTGCCGGAGGTCTACGGTATCAAGGAAAACCCGCTGCCGTGGCTGCAGTCGCTGCTGTCGGGCGTGGAGCACGCCAACTTCTTCGAGGCCCGATCGACGGAATATTCCAAGGCCGCCACCACGGGCCAATGGCACGGCGCGGAGGGTGTGTGGTCGAGCTTCGACAACATGCTCAACAAGCGCTCCGAGAACACCCTGCCGGCTGAATAAGAGCAGGGGTATATTGGGGATACATGCAGCCGCCCTCGCAAGAGGCCGGCGCTTCTTTGTCTGGAGTATGGGTCATGCGGATTGCGGTCATCGGACCGGGCGCGGTGGGCGGCGTGATCGCCGCCTGGCTGGCCCAGAACCCGGCGCTGGACGTCGAGGTCTGCGCCCGCACACCCTTCGACCGGCTGGAGGTCGAGACCCCCGGCAGGTCGCTGGTCGCCACGCCGCGCGTGCTGACGGCGCCGGACCAGGCCGACCCGGTGGACTGGGCGATCGTCACCACCAAGACCTATGACGCCGTCGCCACCGGGGCCTGGCTGGCGCGGCTGGTGGGGCCGGAAACCCGCGTGGCGGTGCTGCAGAACGGCGTCGAGCATGTCGAGCGGTTCACGCCCTATGTTCCGGCCCAGCGGATCACCCCGGCTGTGGTCGATATCCCGGCCGAGCGGTCGGCCCCCGGCCGCGTGCGTCAACGCCGCGACGGTACGATCCTGGTTCCGTCCGGGGCGGCGGGAGAGGCCTTCGTCGCCCTGTTCGCCCATACGCCGATCGGGGTTTCGGTGACCGACGACTTCAGGACCGCCGCCTGGAAGAAGCTGGCTTTGAACTGCGCCGGGGCGGTCAACGCCCTGACCCTGATGCCGTCGGGCGTGGCGGCGCGCGAGCCGATTGCCCAGATCATGCGGGCCTTGGTGGCCGAGTGCGTGGCGGTGGGCCGGGCCGAGGGCGCGGTGTTGCCGGGCGACCTTGGCGACACCGTGGTCGCCGGCTATCGCTCAGGGCCGGCTGACGGGATCAATTCCCTGCACGCCGACCGGGCGGCCGGTCGACCGATGGAGCTGGACGCCCGCAATGGTGTCATCATGCGGCTCGGCGCGAAGCATGGGATCGCCACGCCGGTCAATGCGATGGTGGTGGCGCTGATCGAGGCGGCTGCGGGGTAGGCACGGGGACATGCCCTTTGGGCGTGTCCCCAACCGAGGCCGCGAGGCGGGGACACGCACAGGTGCATGTCCCCGTCCAACGCTAAGGCCGGTCCTTTTTCGGCAGGGCCGCGATTTCCTCGGGGGTCAGGCGGGTGATGGCCTTGGCCATGATCGGCATGGTCATGAAGCCGTCCGAGACCCGCAGGTCCAGGTCGATCGGCCGGCACACCTGGTCGCTGCCGCGCACCACCGAGACCAGGTGCACGCCCGGCGAGGTCAACTGGTTGGTGCCGTGCGCCAGGTCCACGCGATAGACGTCGCGGTGGCGCACCTTCATGTAGAGGGTGTCCTTGTTGGGCGCGCTCCAGCCGTCCCAATCAGACAGGGCGAAGCACGACCGCGCCGGCCTTGGCTTGGCGGTCGGATCGGCCAGGGCGGGCGCCGAGACGGCCAGAAGCGCCATCGTCAGCAGACCGGCCCGGAGCAGGCCAAATCTCGGTTGGGTCGTGGCGTTCATGACCATCTTCCTTGTGAAGCGTCCTTCGGGAGAGAGATTGGGCCTCTCCCCCTCGAAGTCAATCTGACGCCTAGAGCAAGCCGCGCGATGTAGGAATCGCACGGCTTGCTCTAGACTTTTGTTTTCGCATCGCTTTTGCGGAAAACCGGTGGCCACTTTTCCGCGCGATGCTCTAGGCCTTGACGGCGGCTGCCTCGTTTGGCTCCGGATCGTCGAGTTCGCCCTCCCACTTGGCGACCACGGCGGCGGCGACGGAGTTGCCGACCACGTTGGTGGCGCTGCGGCCCATGTCCAGCAAGTGGTCCACCCCGAGGACGAGCGCGATCCAAGACTCGGGCAGGCCGAAATAGGTCAGGGTGGCCATGATCACCACAAGCGAGGCGCGGGGCACGCCGGCTATGCCCTTCGAGGTCACCATCAGCAGCAGCAGCATGAAGATCTGCTGCTGGACCGTCAGGTGCACGCCATGGGCCTGCAAGATGAACACCGTGGCGAAGGTGCAATAGAGCATCGAGCCGTCGAGATTGAACGAATAGCCCAAGGGAAGGACGAACGAGACGATGCGGCGGCGAATGCCGAGCTTGGGCAGGGCGTCGAGAATGCGGGGATAGGCCGCTTCCGACGAGGCGGTCGAGAAGGCCAGCAGGGCCGGCTCGCGGATCGCGCCGAACAGCGGAATCACCCGCTTGCCCAGCACGGCCCAGCCGGCGATGAACAGCAGCACCCACAGCGTGCCCATGGTGGCGTAGAAGCCCAGCACGAACTTGCCATAGACGGCCAACATCGAGATGCCCTGGGCGGCGATGGTCGAGGCCAGGGCGCAGAAGATCGCCAGTGGGGCCAGCTTCATCACAAAGCCGGTGACCTTTAGCATCACCTGGGCGCCCTGCTCGGCGAGCTCCAGAATGTGCGGCGCCTTTTTGTCCAGCGAGGCGACGGCCGTGCCGACGAACAGGCTGAACACCACGATCTGCAGGATCTCGTTCTTGGCCATGGCGTCGAAGATCGAGGCCGGCACCAGGTGGGTCAGGAAGCCCTGCAGGGTGAAGCTCTCGGTCGAGGCGGCCGGCGCGTTGGCGGCGGTGGTGACCTCGGCCAGGTTCAGGCCCGCGCCCGGGTGCAACAGGTGGACCATGCCCAGGCCCAGCAGCAGCGACACGGCCGAGGCGGTGATGAACCAGCCCATGGTCTTGGCGCCGATCCGGCCCACGGCGGCGGCGTCTTCCATGTGGGCGATGCCGGCGACCAGGGTCGTCAGGACCAACGGCGCGATGATCATCTTGATCAGCCGCAGGAACAGGTCGGTCCCCATCTTGAACCACTTGACCGCTTCGGCGGTCTGGGCTGCGTCGAGATATTGATTGCAGGCCCAGCCCACGGCTACGCCGAGAACCATGGAGGCGATAATCAGATAGGCGAAACGTTTGTTCATGGGCTCCCCCGTCGAGCGCGCGACGCCCGAACGTTCAGTCGGCGGCCTGGAGCGAAAGGATGGGGGCAAGCGCTTTCGCCCACGCCGGCCGCACCGGTCATTGCAACCCTTGTGGCCGACGAAAACGCCTTCGTCCATGCCCGCCAAGGGCGTCGTGCGCCCGCCGCCGCCGCTTGGTCTGGAAAATGCCTTGGAACGTTGATATAGGACGTCATGTCAAACCAAGAAAAAGCAATCGCCGTCGTTGAGCAGCTCAACGCAGAATACGAACGCGCCGTCGACGCCCTGCGGACCGCGTTACGCGCCTATCTCGAAACCGGAGCCCGCCCCGATCCGCAGACGCGGTTCGACGGTACGTTCGCCTATCCGGAACTTCGCCTGGTCTATGCCCCCGAGGCTTTGCCGCCCAAGCTGGCGCGCTCCTATGCCCGGGTCAGCCGGCCCGGCGTGTACG
This sequence comes from Caulobacter sp. DWR3-1-2, assembly GCF_049896225.1. Taxonomy (NCBI): domain Bacteria; kingdom Pseudomonadati; phylum Pseudomonadota; class Alphaproteobacteria; order Caulobacterales; family Caulobacteraceae; genus Caulobacter; species Caulobacter sp. DWR3-1-2. Next base: position 165,429 of record NZ_JAFCTW010000006.1, read on the forward strand.
CCACCACGGTGACCAAGCCCAACCAGTTCAAGGACTATCTGGTCGAGCAGCTGACCCTGCTGTTGCAGGACTTCGATGTCGAGATCGAGATCGGCCGCTCCGAGCAGGAGATCCCCTATCCCTACGTGCTGGACTCCACGATCGACCTGAACCAGGCCGACGTGCGCAGCGAGGACATCGCCCGGTTTTTCCCGACCACGGATCTCGCCTTCATCGGCGACGAGATCGCCGACGGGGTGTGGAACCCGGCGATGGACGAGACCCGGCCGCTGGCCCTGTTCGACGGCCTGCGGACCGACTTCTCGCTGGCCCGCCTGCGCCACTATACCGGCGCTCCGGCCGAGCATGTGCAGCAGTTCATCCTGTTCACCAACTACCACCGCTATGTCGACGAGTTCGTGCGCTGGGGCATCGAGCAGTTGGGCCAGGAGGGCACGCGTTTCGAGGCGATGTCGTGCTCGGGCGGACTGACGATCACCGCCAACACCGTCAATCCCGAACTGGCGGTGGCAGAGTCGACCTGGCGCAAGCACCAGATGCCGGCCTATCACTTGATGGCGCCGGGCGGGACCGGCATCACCCTGGTCAATATCGGCGTCGGCCCGTCCAACGCCAAGACCATTTGCGACCACCTGGCCGTGCTGCGGCCCCAGGCCTGGCTGATGATCGGCCACTGCGGCGGCCTGCGCGACACCCAGACCATCGGCGACTATGTGCTGGCCCACGCCTATCTGCGCGACGACCACGTGCTGGACGCCGTCCTGCCGCCGGAGATCCCGGTGCCGTCGATCGCCGAGGTCCAGCGCGCCCTCTATGACGCCGCCAAGGCGATCAGCGGCGACTCGGGTGATCAGCTGAAGAAGCGCCTGCGCACCGGCACTGTGGTCACCACCGACGACCGCAACTGGGAACTGCGCCACAGCCTCTCGGCCCTGCGCTTCAACCAGAGCCGGGCCGTGGCCATCGACATGGAGTCGGCCACCATCGCCGCTCAGGGCTACCGTTTCCGGGTGCCATACGGGACGCTGCTGTGCGTGTCGGACAAGCCGCTGCACGGCGAGATCAAGCTGCCCGGCCAGGCCAACGCGTTCTACGAGCGGGCCATCAGCCAGCACCTGCAGATCGGCATCCTAACCTGCAAGCTGTTGTTGGAAGAGGGGCCGAACCTGCATTCGCGCAAGCTCCGGGCGTTCGATGAGCCGCCGTTTCGGTGATGGGGTAGAGGCGAGTGGCTCACCCTCTTGCCCCCACCTGACCGCTTCGCGGTCTGTCCGCCCCATAGGGGGCGGAGCCTCGCGCAAGGCGACGTAGTCGCCTGGAGGGGGCAAGTGCGCCGCCGCGCTATTCCCCCAAAAATCCCACCACGGCCTCCGCCAGCGCCGGCTCAATCACCGCGCTCAGGTGATCGCCCGGAACCCGCACCGCGCGCGCGTCCAGCATCATCGCCGCCAGCCCCTCGGCCGAGCCGTTGTCGTCGTCGCGCGCTCCCGCCACCACCAGGGTCGGAACCTCGATCGCGGCGATCGCCTCGGCCGAGGTTGCGACGAACGACGCCAGCACGCCCAGCATGGCCTCGGGCTTCAGCCCGCCGGCCGCCATCATCGCCTGCACCCGGCGGCCGGCCCGTGGGTCCTGGGCCAACTCACCGTGGCGGATGCTGTCTTCGAACATCGCCGCCCGCGCGCCGGCGGCCACCAGCCCACTGTCGCCCATGCCGCCCAGGACCAGCCTCCTCGGCCGCGCCCCGCGCGCCAGCATCCGCACCGCCGTCCGCGCGCCCAGCGAATAGCCGACCAAGTCGTAGTCGGTCAGGTGCAGGTGGGCGATCAGCGCCTCCTGGTCGCGGGCCAGCACGTCGCCGGGCCAGGCGGCCGGATCGGTGGGGGCGTCCGAGCGGCCGTGGCCGCGCAGGTCCGGGGCGATCACCTTGCGGCCGGCGGCGGCGATGGCGGCGGCGATGCCCGGCAGGAACCAGTTGCTCTCGGCGCTGGCCAGGAAACCGTGCAGCAGCAAGGTCGGCCAGCCTTCCCCGAGCGTGCGATAGCCGATGGAAACGCCGTCGAAACTCTGGAAGCGGTGGAGGTCGGTCATGCGGGCAGCTTAGCCCGCCCCATCCCGCCGTCCAGTGTCTCGCTTTCGGCACCTCCAGGCGCTAACACACCGCCATGACCCGTCACATCCCCCTGCAAGGCATCGAGAACTTCCGCGATTTCGGCGACTACGCCGCAGGCGTGGGCCGGCTGAAAAAGGGCTTGCTGTTCCGCGCCGCCCACCAGGCGGAGGCCACCGACGACGACCTCGCGGCCATGGCCGGCCTGGAGATCACCACCATCGTCGATCTGCGCCGCCCCAACGAGCGCCAGCGCGACCCCTCGCGGCGCTGGGACGGTTTCACCGCCCAGGTGATCGACAACGACCTGGGCGTGACGGGCGAAGATCCGTGGCACACCTTCCTGCGCGGCTCGGACCTGTCGGCCGGCTCGATCCGCGACTATCTGGTCGAATATTATCGTCGCGCGCCGTTCAAGGAACGCCACCTGGACCTGTTCCAGCGCTATTTCCAGGCCTTGGCCGCCGCGCGTGGCCCGGTGCTGATCCACTGCGCGGCCGGCAAGGACCGCACCGGCCTGCTCGCCGCCCTGACCCATCACGTGGCCGGGGTGTCCGACGACGACGTCATCGACGACTATCTGCTGACCAACAACGAGGAGCGCTTCGTCCGCCGAGGTCCGAAGTTCGCCACCATCCTCGAGGAGGCCACCGGCCGGCGTCCGTCCGACGCGGCGATCCGCACCGCCATGGGCGTCGAAGCCGACTATCTGGCCACGGCCATAGCGGAGATGAAGGCGCAATACGGTTCGATCGACGGCTATCTGGAACAGGCGCTCGGGCTCGACGCGGCGGGCCGCGAGGCCGTGCGGGCGCATATTCTGCTGTAGCGACAACGAAGGTGACAAACGCGCGTTTAACCGCCACGCTTCCGTCAAGTCGCCGCGCAAGAGGGTGACCGCTTCGACGAGGGTGTGATACCGCATGAGTGAGTTCTCGGCCGCCGCTGCGGTCCCCTCGGAAGGCGATCCGGTCGCGCCGCCGAACACCAAGCTGTCGCGCGGCGCCCTGGCCTGGATCCTCCAGCAGGGAGCGCGGGATCCCTATGTGATCCTGATCACCATCTACATCTTCTCGCCCTACTTCTCGCGGGTGCTGGTCGGCGATCCTGTCAAGGGCCAGGCCCTGGTGGCCAATATCTCGACGATCTATGGCTTGCTGACCGCCCTGACCTGCCCGTTCCTGGGGGCGATGATCGAGCAATATGGGCCGCGCAAGCCGATGCTGGGTGTCGTGCTGGCGGTGATGGTCCCGATGCTCTGCGCCCTGTGGTGGGCCATGCCGACCGGCGGCCTGCCGCTGATGGTCATCAGCGCCGTCCTGGTGGTGCTGGGGGTGGTCTATAATTGGGGCGATGTGCTGAGCAATTCGCTGCTGGGCCGGGCCGCCGCCGGGATCCCCGGTCGCGCCGCCCTGATCTCGGGCCTCGGTTACGCCATGGCCAACGGCCTGTCGGTGGCGCTGCTGGTGTTCATGCTGTGGGGCATGGTGCTGCCGGGCCAGGTGGACTGGCCGGGCGTGCCGCACGCGCCGCTGTTCGGGCTTGACCCCGCCAAGAACGAGCCCAGCCGGATCTCCGGCCCGATGGCGGCGGCGGTGATGCTGCTGGGCGCCATCCCGTTCTTCCTGTGGACCCCCGACGCCGCCCGCACCGGCCACAGCTGGACGGGCAGCATGAAGGCCGGCGTCGCCCTGCTGCGCGACACCTTCGGCAATCTGAAGGGCCACAAGGACATCGCCACCTATCTGGGCGGGCGGATGCTCTATTGCGACGGCATGACCGCACTGCTGATCTTCGGCGGGCTGTTCGCGGCGGGCCTGATGCGCTGGGGCGCGCTTGAGATGCTGGCCTACGGCATCTCGCTGAGCGTCTTCGCGGTGCTGGGCGGGCTGATCGCGCCGTGGCTGGACCGCACGCTCGGGCCGCGCAAGGCGGTGCAGGTCGAGATCGCCGGGGCCCTGATCATGCTGATCGCCACCCTCGGCATGGGGCGCGAAAAGATCCTGTTCTTCTGGACCTATGACCCGGCCGCCCATGCGCCGATCTGGAACGGACCATTCTTCCGCACCGCGCCGGAGCTAATATATCTGGCCCTGGGCCTGATGATCGCGGTGTTCGTCACCGCCCAATACGCCTCGAGCCGCACCTTGCTGATCCGCCTGTGCCCGCCCGACAAGACCGCCGCCTTTTTCGGCCTCTATGCCCTGTCGGGTACGGCCACGGCCTGGCTGGGCTCGCTGCTGGTCGCCCTGGTCACGGCGATCTTCCACAGCCAGGTGGCCGGCTTCCTGCCGATCGCCGTCCTGCTGCTGCTGGGTTTCCTGGTGCTGTTCCTGGTCAAGGGCGGCGAGCGGGAGGCGTGAGGGACTAGGTCTTGCCCGTCTCCCCGGCGCAGGCCGGGGCCCACATGAAAGGCGCTTGAGGCTGACGCCAAGAGCTCTGAGCGTCTCCAATCCTCCACACCGCCTGGGATCTGGGTCCAGACCGTCGTCGGGAAGACGAAAGCGGTGGCGGGGCTCGACCGAAGCCGTGCTTCCGTGCTGCCCCATGGCGTCGAACGCCGAGCGGCGGTATCACCCGCCGATGCGGCATGTCGTCCTTATCAGCGCTCCCTGGCGCGACCCGGTCTGGGCTGCGGCCCCGTGGCGCGACGAGCCCTTCGCCTGCGCGATGATCTCGGGCGGCCAGGGCGGGCGCTGGTCCTATCTGCTGCGCGACCCGGACGCCACGCTGGTGCTGGCGGGGGATGATCCGCGCGACCCGTTCAAGGCCCTGGCCGAGCTGATCGGTCCGCCCCAGGCGGTGGAGCCCGACGGCCCGCCGTTCCAGGGCGGCGTTGTCGGCCTGGCCAGCTACGAACTGGGCGACCGGGTCGAGCCCCTGGGCCTGAAGCGCACCGGCTGGCCCGACCTGGCCTGCGCCCGCTATCCGGCCCTGCTGGCCTTCGACCACCTGCAGCGGCGGGTGCTGGCGATCGGCCGGGGCGGCTCGCACGGCTTCGCCCGCGCCAAGGCCGAGGCGGCCCTGGGCTGGCTTGAAGCGCCGACGCCGGCTGAGCACGACGGCCCGCTGTGCGAGGCCCTGATCGAGAGCGACGGCGCGGCCTATGAGACGGCGGTGGCCCAGGTGGTCGAGCGCATCCACGGCGGGGAAATCTTCCAGGCCAATATCGCCCGCGTCTGGACCGGGCGGCTGGCGACGGGCGCAAATCCCTATGACCTGTTCACCCAGCTGCGATCAGTCAGCCCCGCGCCGTTCTCGGCCTATCTGCGTTTGCCGGGCCGGGCCATGGTCTCCAACTCGCCGGAGCGTTTCCTGAAGGTGAACGCCAGGGACGGCGGCGGCGATCTGACCATCGAGACTCGGCCGATCAAGGGCACCCGGCCGCGCGGCGCCGACCAGGCCGAGGACGCGCGACTGATCGCCGAGCTGTCGGCCAGCGCCAAGGATCGGGCCGAGAACCTGATGATCGTCGACCTGATGCGCAACGACCTGGCGCGGGTCAGCCCGCCCGGCAGCGTCGCCGTGCCGGAGCTGTTCAAGGTCGAGACCTTCGCCAATGTCCACCACCTGGTCTCGACGGTGACCGGCAAGCTGGCGACCGGATTGACCGCCGCCGACCTGCTGCGCGCGGCCTTTCCGCCGGGTTCGATCACCGGCGCGCCCAAGGTCCAGGCCATGCGCGTCATTTCAGAGCTGGAGGCCCCCCGCGGCCCCTATTGCGGCACGCTGTTCTGGGCGGGTGTCGATGGCGCCTTCGAGTCCAGCGTGCTGATCCGCACCGTCGGGCTGGAGCAGGACGCCCTTGGAGAAGGAGGGGAGGGCTGGAGCTTCGAGGCGCGGGCCGGGGCCGGCATCGTCGCCGACAGCGATCCCCACGCCGAACGCCTGGAGACCGAGGCCAAGTTCGCCGCCCTGCGTCGCGCCTTGCTGGAGGAGCCCCGTCGATGATCCCGCCTCCTCCTGTGCCTGGCGATGACCGTGGCCTGCTGCTGGGCGACGGTCTGTTCGAGACCCTGCTGTGGCTCGACGACGAGCTGCGCTGCCTCGACGCCCACCTCGACCGCTTGGCCACCGGCTGCGAGACCCTGGGCTTGCCGCCGCTGGACCGCGACGAGGCCGCGCGCCTGTGCCGAGCCGCGCCGGGGCAAGCGGGCGTCGAGGCCGGCCGGGCCGCCGTGCGCCTGACCCTGACCGCCGGTTCCGGCGGTCGCGGCCTGGACCGCCCGGACGCGCCGGAGGTCCGCCTGGTCGCCCATGCCGCCGCGACGCAGCCGGTCTCGACGTCGGCGACGCTGATCCTGGCCAGGACCCGCCGCAACGAGGGCTCGCCCGCCTCGCGGCTGAAGACCCTGTCCTATCTCGACAACGTGCTGGCCCGGGCCGAGGCGCGGGCGGCGGGGGCCGACGAGGCGGTGATGCTCAACAATCGCGGCGACCTGGCCTGCGCCTCGGCCGCCAACCTGTTCTGGATCACCGGCGGCAAGCTGTTCACCCCCGCCCTGAGCTGCGGCGTGCTGAACGGGATCACGCGGGCCCGCGTGCTGAACCAGGCCGCCGCCCTGGGCGTCGAGACGGCGGTGGTCGCCGCCAGCGTCGAGGTCCTGGAAGACGCCGAAGCGGCCTTCCTCACCAACAGCCTGATCGGCGTCCGGCCGGTCAGCCGCTTCGAGGGCCGTCTCTACGCCCCGCACGATCTGGTCACGCGGCTGCGGGCCGGGGTCTAGAGCATTTCCCGACCTGACTGCGTCATGCCGTGGGCTCTAATCTTCTGTTTTGACACATTTTTCTTCACGCGAACCGGAACCACTTCGCTCGGAAAATGCTCTAGCTCTTGACGCGAACGACGCTCGCCGACAGCCTGGGCCGCAAATAGAAGGTCCGGCGGAAGGTGATGGTGTCGGGCGACACCAGCTTGATGGGCGAGTCGTAGTCGTAGCTGGACTTGCTCATGATGACGCTCTGATTGGCCGGCAGCACGCTGTCGGGAATATCGGTGAGCACCGTGCCCTTGGTCGGGCAGTTTACCGGGGCGTTGTAAGGCTCTGACCAGTCCACGGTGTCCTTGCCCTTGGTGTCGGACAGGACGCTGACCAGGCACATGCGCAGCGAGGTTGACGGAAACGGAGCTATCAGCACGCCGCCGACCTTGAAGACGTCGGTGCGCCGCGCGTCGGTCAGCTGGGTGTCGCGCGCCACGATGTCGCCGATCGACGATGCGACGAGGATGAGGCGACGCTGGGCCAGCATCGCCTCGGTCAGTTCGGCCATGCCGCAATAGAACAGCAGCAGCACGGGCGCGATGAAGGCGAACTCCACCGCCGAGGCGCCGCGACGGTCACGCCAGAAGGCGGTGAGGTTGGGGCGAGCGCGGGGCCGGGACGGGGGCTGGTTCACTACGGGCATTTGACGCTCGCGGCTGGGGTGTCCGAATAAGGCTCGTTGGTGAAGACCGCCGAATAGGTCACCATGCGATCGCCAGGATCGCCGGCTACGGCGTCTTGCAGCAGAGGGGTCATGATCGGCCATTTGTAATAGGCGCGCACCAGCACGATCGAGCCGGGGCCGCCCGGATCCCAGCAGGTCTTGGCCAGGTTGGGCGCCGTGGCGGCGCCCGTGGCGCCGAAGGACGGCAGGGCGCGAACATCCACGTGGAGCGCCGAGGCGCAGCCCGAGCCGAGCCACGACATCTGCTCGCACACCTGCGCCTTGAAGGTCGCGGCGGTGCCGCCGGTGGACTGAAGTTCCCCGGTCCGGATCGTGCGGTCCATGTTGCTGAGGCCGGCTTCCAGGGTCAGGGACACCATGAAGGTGACGCCCAGTTCCAGGATGGCGAACACCAGCACCAGGAAAGGAATGGACACAAAGGCGAACTCGACCGCTGTCGCGCCGTCATGAGCCCGCGCGAAGCGGCGCAGCAGGCCCTTGGGGGCGCGCGGGGCAGGGCGGCTTTTTCGGTCGTGATCGGCCATGATGGCGTCCGCGTCAGCGCCTTCTCATCAGGAGAGGCGCGACACTCTAGGCTCGGCGTCCCTAATCACTGGTTTAGGGACCTGAAAAGGACTCAAGCGCGCCCGCGCGTGTATCCTTACGGGTGAGCGGGGGCGGCGGCGTCGCCCAACTTGGAGCAGCGGTCGCCGCAGGCATAGATCGACGCCACCACGCCGCGCTGGACGATGACGGCCTCGCTGGAGGCTTCGGTGACCATCACCTGGCGGTCGGCAAGGGTGTGGCCGCCGGCGTCGAAAGCCAGGAGGGTGGTCGCGCCCGGCTTCTTGCCCATCACCACCAGGGTGCGGTCGTTGACCAAGCTGACATCGGCCACCTGGGGATCGCCGACCACGATGTCGCGCACCGGACCCGACAGGGTGATGCGGACGGCTTCGCCGTCGCCGATCGACAAGGTTCGGGATTGTCCGGCCAGGGGCTGGGCGCTGGCGACGCCCGCCAGCAGGCTGAGACAGACGCAAAAGGCGAGGGGTAGGCGGCGCATGGTCATTCTTTCCAGGATGGTGCGATCTCTAAAATGGTCCGGAATGGTCAATAAAGACCTAAGAACAGTACTTCCGTAATCTTCCCGATATTCCAGAAACCGTTGCCGGATAAGGAGTTTTCGCCCTCGCGGATATCGTATAGTTAAGAGTTGATAATGGTAAACCTAAATAAACCATCAGAAATATCTGGGAAACTATCTGATGTTTACTGACTATTAAGCGGGGTGCGGCAAATTGATCGTGTTTTCAGGGGTTAGCAAGTCGACACGGCTTGGAGAGCCCAGATCCTTACTGACCAGGAGAACCACCATGTCGAAGTTTGTCACCCGCTTTGTCGCCGATGAATCCGGCGCGACCGCCATCGAATACGGCCTGATCGTTGCTCTGATCGCCGTCGTCATCGCCAGCGTCGTCACCTCGCTCGGCGGCACCCTGAAGGCCACCTTCACCAAGATGAACACCACGGTGACCTCGGCCAACGCCGCGAAGTAAGACGCGTCTCTCGAAAAAAGAGGGCCTCGGCGGAAACGCCGGGGCCCTTTTTTCATGTCCGCGACCCAGGTCGGCGGCCACCTCGCCCGACGAAAGCGTGGGGCGGAAACCATTGCTTCACGGGATCGGGGCAGATTGTCGTTTGATCGAGCGTTCCAGAACACCGGATGACACAGGCCGCCGCCATGCAAACCTTCCAGTTCGCCCTGTTGCTGATCTTTCCCGCCCTGGTCGTCGTGGCCGCGCTGAAGGACGCCACCAGCTTCACCATTCCCAACTGGATTTCGCTGGCCCTGATCGTGGCCTTCGCGCCGGCGGCGTTCGCCAGCGGCGCGTCCCTGGCGACTATCGGCCTGTGCGCGGCGGCGGGAGTCGCGGCGCTGGCGGCCGGCATGGGAATGTTCGCGGCCGGCTGGATCGGCGGCGGCGACGCCAAGCTGTTCGCGGCCGCCACCCTGTGGCTGGGCTGGCCCGCAGCGCTGCCCTTCATGCTGATCACCGGCATGGCCGGCGGGGTGCTGACCCTGGGCCTGCTGAGCCTGCGCTCGGGCTGGTTCGAACCGGTGCTGGCCGGCAGCCCGCCCTGGGTGCGCAAGCTGGGCGCGCAGGGCGGCGACATTCCCTATGGCGTGGCCATAGCGGTGGGCGCCCTGGTGACCTTCCCGCAGGGCGCGCTTGCCCAGGCCGTGGGCGCAGGATGATCCGACGGCCAGATCCGCCCCGCGTCAGCCTGTCGCGCCGCCCGTCGGGCCTTTCGACCCTCCCCCTTTAGTCGCTGTTAACCATGGCCGCGCGAGCATGGAGCGTGGCCAGAAAGGCCGTTCGACGATTCGTGCGTGATCGCCTGAAGGCGGCTCGCCCCGACCTGTACCCCCGTCGCCAGAGCCGCCTCGCATGAATCCTCTTCGCGTCATGATCGTTCTGATCGCCGCCGTGTCGGCCATCGGCCTGGCCGTGGTCCTGCAGAAGGCGATGGGCGGCAAGAAGGACGTCGCGCCCGTGGCCCAGGCCGCGCCGACGCTGGACCGCGCCATGACCCAGGTGCTGGTGGCCAAGCGCGACCTGGCGATCGGTGACCGCCTGACCGCCGCCGACGTCACCTGGCAGGCCTGGCCGACCGGAGCCATCAACGCCGCCTTCATCACCAACGGCGCGGCCCCGCCGCCCGTGACCAAGGTTTCCGACAAGGCCGCCAAGGCCATGGACACCGTGGCCCAGGGCATGATCGGCGGCGTCACGCCCGAAAAGGCCATCGAGGGCGCGATCGTGCGCGACCCGATCCTGGCCGGCGAACCCATCACCCCCCGCAAGATCGTGCGCGGCGGCGAAGGCGGCTACCTCTCGGTGGTCCTGTCGCCCGGCAAGCGGGCCATGTCGGTGCCGATCACCTCCGAGACTGCGGTCGCCGGTTTTGTCCTGCCGGGCGACCGGGTGGACGTCCTGCAGATCCGCGACGCCCGCAGCACGGGCGAGGGCGGCGCCAGCGGCAAGCAGACGATCGCCGAAACTGTTCTCCAGAACGTCCGCGTGCTCGCCCTCGACCAGAGCACGACGGCCGAGAAGGACGCCAAGACCATCGTGGCCTCCACCGCCACCCTCGAGGTCGGCCCGTTCGACGCCGAGGCCCTGACCAAGGCCAAGGCCGCCGGTCCAGTCACCCTGGTCCTGCGCGCCTATACCGACCTGGGCGGTCCCTCCGGGATCGCCGCCCGCTCCGAAGAGTCGAACGTCGTCCGCATCAATCGCGGCGGCGAGACCTCCAACATCTCGGTCCGCCCATGATCCGCCGGTTCCTCTCCGCCTCCCTCGTCGCCGCCCTGGCCCTGGGGCCGGTAACCACGGCCCTTGCCGACGGCCCGGTGGGCGGCACCCACACCTACCGGACTCCCGTCCGCGCCGCGCCGTCGGCTCCGATCATGACGCCGCCCGCCGACCGGGTGCTGCGCATCGACCTCACCGCCGGACCAGGCAGCCAGAACCTGACCTTGCCCCGGGGCAAGTCGGCGATCGTCGAACTGCCGGTCGATGTGCGCGACATGCTGGTGACCAATCCGCTGGTGGCCGACGCCGTGCTGCGCAGCCCGCGCCGCATCTATGTGCTGGGCATGACCGAGGGCACGACCGACGCGGTATTCTTCGACGCCGCCGGCCGCCGGATCCTGGCGCTGAACATCACCATCAGCCAGGACGCCGGCGCGCTCGAAGCCACCCTGCGCCGCGTGCTGCCCGCCGCCGACATCCGCGTCGAGCCGATCCGCGACAGCGTGATCCTGACCGGCATGGTCGCCAACGCCAGCGAGGCGAGCATGGCCTCGCAGATCGCGACCCAGTTCGTGGCCAAGCCCGAAAACGTGCTGAACATGCTGACCATCGCCGGCAAGGACCAGGTGATGCTCAAGGTCCGCATCGTCGAGGTGCAGCGCAACATCATCAAGCAGCTGGGTTTCAACGCCAATGCGCTGCTCGGCCAGTTGGGCCAGACCCAGTACAGCATGGGCTTTTCGCCGACCTACGGCGTTAATGGCGGCCTGATGGGCGGTCTGACCGGCGGCTACAGCGCCGACACCACCAAGACGCCGGTGATCAGCCGCGACACCCTGGTGACCACGCCGGTCTTCGACGCGGCGACGGGCCTGTATCACAATGAATATTCCTACAAGCCCTACGACTTTGTGGACAAAAACGACCCACTGTCGTCGATCAAAAACTTGGTCGGCGACACCGGCCTGAATAAGGCCGCGGCCATGATCCAGGCGTTCGAGCGCGTGGGCCTGGTGCGCACCATGGCCGAGCCCAACCTGACCGTCGTGTCGGGCGAGGCCGGCAAGTTCCTGGTCGGCGGCGAGTTTCCCGTGCCAACCGGGCAGGACACCACCGGCAAGGTGACCATCGAGTTCAAACCCTATGGCGTGGGCCTGGGCTATACCCCGATCGTGCTGTCGGGCGGCCGCATCTCGCTGAAGCTGTCCACCGAGGTCTCGGAGCTCAGCAGCCTGGGCGCCTACACCCTGACCTCGACCAACGGCAACGCGGCGCTTGTGGTGCCGGGCCTGACCGTGCGCCGGGCCGAGACCACGGTCGAACTGCCCTCGGGCGGTTCGCTGATGATCGCCGGCCTGCTGCAACAGCAGACCAAGCAGAACATCGACGCCCTGCCGGGCATGACCAACCTGCCGATCCTCGGCTCGTTGTTCCGCTCGCGCGACTATCTGAACGGTGAGACCGAACTGGTGATCATCGTCACCCCCTACATCGTCGATCCAACCAAGCCCCAGAACCTGCAGACCCCGGCCGACGGCCTGCAGACGGCGAGTGACATGAGCACGGTCCTGCTGGGCCGGCTCAACAAGGTGGTCAAGGCGCCGGCCGGCGCCAATGCGGGGCGCGCCTATCAGGGCCCCGTCGGCTATGTGATCGAGTGAGAACGCGGACATGACGCGACCCCATCTTCATCGGCTAACGCCTCCGACGCTCGGCAATCTCGCCGCGACTGGCCTGGTCCTGGCGCTGCTAAGCGCCTGCGCCGCGCCGGGCGACAAGCCTGACCTGGCGCAGGCCCCGCGCACCGACACCGAGCAGTGGGCCAGCCGCGTGCAGGTCGAGTCCCGGCCCGACGAGGTGCTGTTGGTCCCTCACGCCGACGGCCTGTCGCCCAACCAGGCCCTGGCCGTCGATGGACTGTTGGCCCGCTGGCGCGAGGCCGAGGGCCGCGAAATCGTGGTCAGCGCCCCGGTGGGCGGTCCAGACTCTGGCGTCGCCGGTAACATGGCCTTCGCCGCTCGCCAGCGGCTGGTAGCGATGGGCGCCCCCGCGACTGCGGTGCGTATCGTCGGCTACGACGCCGGCGCGACGCCAGGCGCGCCGCTGAAGGTCGGGTTCCTGCGCTATCACGCCTCGGTTCCGCAATGCGGCGAATGGAACAACGTCACCGCCACCAAGGACAACAAGCCCTACGAGAACTTCGGCTGCGCCGTGACAGCCAACATGGCGGCCCAGTTGGCCAATCCCGAGGACCTGCTGCGGCCGCGCGACAGCACGCCGGCCAGCGCCCAGCGCCGGGACGACGTGTTCGGCAAGTATCGCAAGGGCGAGGTCACCTCGTCGGCCAAGGACGACCAGGCCACCGGCGTCGTTTCGAAAGCGGTCAACTGATGACCTCGCGCGACGATCCTTTCGACCTGGGCTTCGAGGCCGACGACGAGTTCGCCGCGCCGGGCGCCGACCCCTGGCGCGTCGCGCCGGCCCCGCGTTCGACCAGCGACGACCCGTTCGCCGACTTCCCGCCAGCCCGCCCTGGCACAAGCGCGAGCGCGAGCGAGCCCGCGGCCTCGCCGTTCCTCGACCTGCCGCCGCCCGCCGCGCCCAACACGCCCGCCGCCCCGGCGGCGTCGCCCGTCGCCCTCGCCGAGCCGATCGCGGAGTCCAGCCCACCGCCGATCGCCCCCCCGGCCATGCCCACGCCCGCGCCGTCCCTGACCGCCCGCGATCTGGCCCACGAGGTCGTCGCCGTGACCGAGGCCGACATGGGCGAGGCGGCCGTGCCGCGCATCACCATCCACGCCTTCTGCGCCCGCCCCGAGACCGCCGCCCTGGTGGAGGCCGCCTCGGCCGACCGCCGCATGGCTCGCGCCTCGACCATCGCCCATCCCGGCGGACTGGAAGCGGCCGTCGACTATTATCAGAACCAGTCCACGCCCTCGCTGGTGCTGGTCGAGAGCCTGGACGCCGCGCCACGCATGCTGGCCCTGCTCGATGGCCTGGCCCAGGTTTGCGACCCGGGCACCAAGGTCGTGGTGATCGGCCAGACCAACGACATCGCTCTGTATCGCGAGCTGATGCGCCGCGGGGTCAGCGAATATCTGACCCAGCCGCAGGGGCCGCTGCAGATCATCCGGGCGGTGTCCAACCTGTATGCCGACCCGTCCGCGCCCTTCGTCGGCCGGCAGATCGCCTTCGTCGGCGCCAAGGGCGGCGTCGGGTCCTCGACCCTGGCCCACAACTTCGCCTGGTCGATGGCCGAGCGCATGCAGGCCGCCACGGTGCTGGTCGATCTGGACCTGCCGTTCGGCACCGCCGGGCTGGACTTCAATCAGGACCCGTTGCAGGGCGTCATCGACGCCCTGGGCCAGCCCGACCGCCTGGACGCCGTGCTGATGGACCGGATGATGGTTCGCTGCGGCGACCGTCTGTCGCTGTTCGCCGCGCCGGCCACCCTGGACCAGGACTACGAGATCAGCGCCGACGTCTTCGAGGAGGTCACCCAGAAAATCCGCAGCGCCGCGCCCTTCGTGGCGCTGGACCTGCCGCACAGCTGGTCGGCCTGGACCCGCCGGGTGCTGATCGCCAGCGACGACCTGGTGGTGGTGGCCACGCCTGATCTCGCCAGCCTGCGCAACGCCAAGAACATCATCGACCTGGTCCGCCAGGCCCGCCCTAATGACGCCCCGCCGCGCCTGGTGCTCAACCAGGTCGGCGTGCCAGGCCGTCCCGAAATCCCGGTCAAGGATTTCGGCGAGGCCCTGGGCCTGACGCCGTCGCTGGTTCTGCCCTTCGACCCCAAGTCGTTCGGCCTGGCCGCCAACAATGGTCAGATGGTGGGCGAGGTGGCCCCGAAGTCCAAGGCCGCCGAGGGCATCGATCATCTGGCGCGCCTCATCAGCCGCCGCGAGCCGCCGGTGGCCCAGAAGGCCTCCGTGCTCTCCGGCCTGTTCAAGAAGAAGTAGGGCATGTTCGGCAAGCGCGACCAAGCCGCCGTTCGGGAAGATCACGCGCCGCCGCCGCCCGTCTCGGCGGACGGACCGGCCATCGCCACGCGCCCCCAGCGCGTCGAGCCGATCGTCATCGAGGAACGCGTCCACGCGCCGACGCCCGCGCCGGCCAAGGCCGCTGGCCCCAAGGCGACAAACGGCTTGGAACAGCTTCGCGCCGCCCAGGGCGCGCCGCCCACCACCCAGGTGGTCCGCGAGCAGAGCGACTATTACCACGCCACCAAGACCACGATCTTCAACGCCCTGCTCAACACCATCGACCTGAGCCAGCTGGCGCAGCTGGACCTGAAGGCGGCGGCCGAAGAGATCCGCGACATCGTCGCCGAGCTGGTGGCGATCAAGAATGTCTCGATGTCGGTCTCCGAGCAGGAGCACCTGGTCCAGGACATCATCAACGACGTCCTCGGCTATGGCCCGCTGGAGCCCCTGCTGGCCCGCGACGACATCGCCGACATCATGGTCAATGGCGCCCACCGGGTGTTCATCGAGGTCGGCGGCAAGGTCCAGCTGACCAATGTGCGCTTCCGCGACAACATGCAGCTGATGAACATCTGCCAGCGGATCGTCAGCCAGGTCGGCCGCCGGGTCGACGAGAGCAGCCCGATCTGCGACGCCCGCCTGCCCGACGGCAGCCGCGTCAACGTCATCGCGCCCCCGCTTGCGCTGGATGGTCCCACCCTGACCATCCGGAAGTTCAAGAAGGACAAGCTGACGATGAAGAACCTGGTCGACTACGCGTCGATCAGCCCGGAAGGGGCGCGGGTTCTGGGCGTCATCGGCGCCTGTCGCTGCAACATCGTCATCTCGGGCGGTACGGGCTCGGGCAAGACGACCCTGCTCAACACCCTGACCGCCTTCATCGACCCGACCGAGCGGGTGGTGACCTGCGAGGACGCCGCCGAGCTGCAGCTACAGCAGCCGCACGTGGTGCGCCTGGAAACCCGGCCGCCCAACCTGGAAGGCTCGGGCGCGGTGACCATGCGCGACCTGGTCAAGAACTGTCTGCGGATGCGTCCCGAGCGGATCATCGTCGGCGAAGTCCGCGGACCGGAAGCGTTCGACCTGCTGCAGGCCATGAACACCGGCCACGACGGCTCGATGGGCACGCTGCACGCCAACAGCCCGCGCGAGGCGATCAGCCGGATCGAGAGCATGATCACCATGGGCGGCTACGGCCTGCCGTCGAAGACCATCAAGGAGATGATCGTCGGCTCGATCGACGTCATCGTCCAGGCCGCCCGCCTGCGCGACGGCTCGCGCCGCATCACCCACATCACCGAGGTGGTTGGTCTTGAAGGCGACGTGATCGTCACCCAGGACCTGTTCGTCTACGAGATCAGCGGCGAGGACGCCGACGGCAACGTCATCGGCAAGCACCGCTCCACAGGTATCGGCAGGCCCCGCTTCTGGGACCGCGCCCGCTATTACGGCCTGGAGCGCGAGCTGGCCGAAGCCCTCGACGCGGCGGAGTAGGGCCGATGCTGTTCATCCTGGCCGGCGTTCTGGGCTTCATCACCATCGCGGGCCTTGGCTTCGTGTTCGCCGGCGGCGACAACAGCTCAGCCAAGGCCGTCAAGCGCGCCCAGATCATCGCCGGTGGCGAGCGGCAGACGGCCGCAGCCCGCGCCAAGGTCATGGCCAACACGCCCGAGGCGCGCCGCAGGGCGATCCTCAAGACGCTGAAGGAACAGGACCAGCAAAAGAAGAAGGCGTCGCTGAGCATAGCGGCCCGTCTGCGCGCTGCGGGTCTGGGCGACAATCCGCGCAATTTCTACATCATCAGCGGCGTGGTTGGCCTGTTCGCCGGCCTGACCTTGATCCTGCTTCGCCAGATGCCCCTGATCGCCCTGGGCGCCGCCTTCGCCGCCGGCTTTGGCCTGCCGCGCTGGGTGCTCGGCACGATGGGCAAGATGCGGACCAAGAAGTTCACCGGGGCTTTTCCCGACGCCATCGACATCATCGTGCGCGGCATCAAGTCCGGCTTGCCCGTCCATGACTGCCTGAAGGTCATCGGCAAGGAATGCACCGAGCCCCTGGCCGGCGAGTTCCGCGCCCTGACCGAGAATGTCGGCATGGGCATGAGCATGGATCAGGCGCTGGAGCGCATGCACGAGCGCATGCCGACCAACGAGCTGCGGTTCTTCACCATCGTGCTGGCGATCCAGTCCAAGACCGGCGGCAACCTGGCCGAGGCCCTGGGCAATCTGTCGACCGTGCTGCGGGCGCGAAAGCTGATGGGCGAAAAGATCAAGGCCCTGTCGGCCGAAGCCGTGGCCTCGGCCGTGATCATCGGCTGCCTGCCGCCCGGTGTGGTGGCCCTGATCTCGATTACGGCGCCCAGCTACATGGCCCCGATGTTCACTGACCCGCGCGGGCATCTGATGCTGCTGGTGGCGGGCGTGGTGATGGCCATCGGCATCTTGGTGATGCGCAAGATGATCAATTTCAAGTTCTAGGGGAGGCCACCATGATCGAGATGCTGACCAACCCCTCGAATATCCTGAGCGCGTTCATCGCGATCGTGGTGTTCGCCACCGTCGTCACCCTGACTGCGCCGATGCTCAGCAACAACGGCCTCGAGAGCCGACTGAAGTCGGTGGCCAATCGCCGCGAGGAGCTGCGCCGCCGTTCGCGCGAGGCCCTGTCCCAGAAGGGCGGCGGCTCCACCCTGCGTCACACCGACGAGGGCATGTACAAGAACGTCGTCGACCGCCTGCAGCTGTCGCGGCTGCTGGAAGACCCCAAGGTTGTCGACAAGCTGGCCCAGGCCGGCTTTCGCGGCCCAAAGCCGGTCTCGACCTTCTACTTCTTCCGCTTCGTGATGCCGTTCGCCTTCGCGGTGGTGACGGCCTTCTATCTCTATGTGATCAACGATTTCGACCTGCTGCCGGTCCAGAAGATCGCCGCCTGTTTCGCCGCCCTGACGGCGGGTTACTACGCCCCCAACCTCTACATCCAGAACATCGCCCAGAAGCGCCGCGAATCGATCGTGGGGGCCTTTCCGGACGCGCTCGACCTGATGCTGATCTGCGTCGAAAGCGGGATGTCCATCGAGGCGGCCATCGCCAAGGTCGGCTCGGAGGTCGGCGGCGCCTCGATCGAGCTGGCCGAGGAACTGGGCCTGCTGACTGCCGAGCTCAGCTATCTGCCCGAACGGCGCCTGGCCTATGAGGGCCTGGCGCGGCGGACCAATCACCCGGGCATCCGCTCGGTGGTCACGGCGATGATCCAGGCCGAGCGCTACGGCACCCCGCTGGGCACCGCCCTGCGCGTGATGGCCAAGGAAAACCGCGACCTGCGGCTTTCGGCGGCCGAGAAGAAGGCCTCGGCCTTGCCGGCCAAGCTGACCGTGCCGATGATCCTGTTCTTCCTGCCCGTGCTGTTCATCGTGATCATGGGCCCCGCAGCGATGAACATCATGGACGCCATGGCCAAGAGCAAGGTCAGCTAGAGCATTTTTCGAGCGAAGTGGTTCCGGTTCGCATGAAGAAAAATGTGTTAAAACAGAAGATTAGAGCTCGCGGCATGACGCAGTCAGGTCGGGAAATGCTCTAGCCGAGCGGGCGTCTCTTCTCCCCCTGCAGGAGAAGGTGGCGGCGAAGCCGTCGGATGAGCAACGGTGTTCAGCTGACGTCTTGCGGGTCCCAGGTCTAGCCTGTTCGCAGCAAGGCGATGAGGATGCCGAGCATGCGGCGGGCGACGGCGATGATGGCGACCTTGGGGCTTTTTCCGGCGGCGACGGGTCAGCGGGTGATGGTGGTCGGGATCGACGGGTCGGTGCTGACGGTGCGGTGACGATGCGTGGGTTGCGGACCTGGACACTCGGGGCGCTGATGATGACTGGCCTTTGTATGCCGATGCTGACAAGGGCGGATAACAGTCAGTTAGATCCTCGTCTTCGGATCATCTCCGTCCGCGAGATCGATCCTGAAATGGGGTCGTTTATCACCACGCCTGGCGTCGACTGCACCAAGTCGGCGAACGCCAATATTCTAAACTCGCAGACTTCGTTGAACCGGTCGCGAGCGATGGAGCAGATTGCTGCATACCGCAGGCTGAACCGTTCGATGGTGCTACATCATCCCAAGGAATTTCTAGGGATTTGCGTTGCCACCAATGCATTGCAAGACGGCGCCTTGAAGTAGTCGGGCGCGCCTGGGGACACGCACATGTGCGTGTCCCCATTCGGTTTCCGGCCCCTTACGTCTTCAGCCGGTACCCCGTCTTGAACACCCACCACACCGCCGCCAGGCAGACGCCCATGAAGCACAGGGTCGCGCCGAAGCTGACGCCCACGCCGATGTCCGACACGCCGTAGAAGCTCCAGCGGAAGCCGCTGACCAGATAGACCACCGGGTTGAACAGGGTGATCTTCTGCCAGATCGGGGGCAGCATGCTGATCGAATAGAAGCTGCCGCCCAGGAAGGTCAGGGGGGTGACGACCAGGGCCGGAACGATCTGCAGCTTCTGGAAGTCGTCGGCCCAGACCCCGATCACAAAGCCGAACAGGCTGAAGGTGATGGCGGTCAGGATCAGGAATCCCAGCATCCAGAACGGGTGAAGGATCTCGTAGGGCACGAAGATCCGCGCCGTGGCCAGGATCAGCAAACCGAGGCACACCGACTTGGTCGCCGCCGCCCCGACATAGCCGGTGACGGTCTCGATCCACGACACCGGGGCCGACAGCAGCTCATAGATCGTGCCCGCCCATTTTGGCATGTAGATGCCGAACGAGGCGTTGGAGATGCTTTCGCCCAGCAGCGACAGCATGATCAGGCCGGGCACGATGAAGGCCGCGTAGCTGACCCCGTCGATGGCCTGCATCCGCGAGCCGATCGCCGAGCCGAACACCACGAAATACAGCGAGGTCGAAAGCACCGGCGAGATCACGCTCTGGGCCAGGGTGCGGAACCAGCGGGCCATCTCGAAGCGGTAGATGGACTTGACGGCGTGAATGTTCATTGGCCGTCCCTCACCAGGCTGACGAAGATGTCTTCCAGCGAGCTCTGGCTGGTGTGCAGGTCCTTGAAGTCGACGCCCTCCTCGGAGAGGCGGCGCAGCAGGCCGGCGATGCCGGTCTCCTCGGCCTGGGCGTCGAAGGTGTAGATCAGCTCGTGGCCGTCGGCCGCCAGCTCCAGGGCGTAGTCCGACAGCTTGGCGGGGAGGGCCTCCAGCGGGCTTTGCAACTGAAGCGTCAGCTGCTTCTTGCCCAGCTTGCGCATCAGCACATTCTTGTCCTCGACCAGGATGATCTCGCCCTTGCTGATCACCCCGATCCGGTCGGCCATCTCCTCGGCCTCCTCGATATAATGAGTGGTCAGGATGATGGTGACGCCGCTCTCGCGCAGCTTTCTCACCATCACCCACATGTCGCGCCGCAGTTCGACGTCGACCCCGGCGGTGGGCTCGTCGAGGAACAGGATGGTCGGCTCGTGGCTCAGGGCTTTGGCGATCATCACCCGCCGCTTCATGCCGCCCGACAGCGTCATGATCTTGGCGTCCTTCTTGTCCCACAGAGACAGGTCGCGCAGCACCTTCTCGATATGGGCGTCGTTGGGCGCCTTGCCGAACAGGCCCCGGCTGAACCGGGTGGTGGCCCAGACGGTCTCGAAGGCGTCGGTGTTCAACTCCTGCGGCACCAGGCCGATCTTGGCGCGGGCCGCGCGATAGTCCTTCACCACGTCGTGGCCGTCGGCCAGCACCGTGCCGGTGCTGGGATTGACGATGCCGCAGATGATGCTGATCAGTGTGGTCTTGCCGGCCCCGTTGGGTCCGAGCAGGGCGAAGATCTCGCCCTGGCGAATCTCGAGATCGATGGTCTTCAGGGCCTGATGCCCCGACTTGTAGGTCTTGGTCAGACCGGAAACGGATATGATTGGCATGAGGCCCCTGGGCTGCGGCCGTCCCGCCCTGGAACCTGGACCGCCCGAGCCAGATGGGGCAGGGCGGGCAGCTTGGCTAGAGCTCATGGGGGATATGAGCGGAAGTTTCTTCTCCCCCGCATGGCAAGGCGGTGGCTCTATCGGGCCGGCAAGGGCGGCAGGTCCAGCCTCCGGCGCTCGGCCATCTCGCCGTACAGCGCCACGATCGTCCGATGCCGCGCCAGGTCGCCGGCGTTCTCCACCGCCTCGTGCAGGGCGATCAGGCCCCGGCGCAGCGCGGCGTTGGCGCGGTCGAGGGCTTCCAACGAAGGGTCGACGGGGCCGATCGCCGCGACTTCGGCATATTGGACGCCATAGACCTCACCGGCCTCGGCCAGCACCGCCGCGATGGCGTTATTTTCCCAGACCCTGGCCTGGGTTCCCCGCTCGACCTCCTGGGCGGCCAGCAGCGACAGCAAGGCGATCACCCCGACCCGGCCGGTCATGAACTCGCCCTGGGACTCGGGCGGGGCGGGGATCGCCAGGCACATGAAATTGCCGCGCAGGATGTCGGGCAGGGCGGGGGTCATCAGAAGCCCTCCAATGCGGCCAGCCGCTCGGCCAGGATCAGGTCATGGCGCCGGGCGGTGTACCAGCCGGAAATGGCCAGGATCGGATCGACGAAGCCGCCGTCGCTATACTCCTTGGCCGCCGAGGTCCAGATCGCCTGGCCCTTGACGGCGTTGAACAACGACCACCAGGCCAGGGCGGCGGGATCGACCGTCAGCCCGCTTGCCGCTTCCCACAGGGCGATCGCCTCGGCCTGCGAGATCAGCCCGCTGACCCGCGTCTCGTCGAAGTGGTTCCAAAGCGGGTCGAAGGCCCAGCCCAGATCCTCGATCGGGTCGCCTAGATGGGCCATCTCCCAGTCGAGGATCGCCAGGATCTGACCCGCCCCGTCGTGCATGAAGTTGCCGGTCCGGTAATCGCCATGGACGATGGTGATCCGCTGGGCCGGTGGCGGCGGATTGCGGCGCAGGTGGCGGATTGCGGCGCGGACGATTGGCTGCGGATGCTGCTCGTCGGCCTCGATGACGGTGGACCACTGGTCGAGCGCGATGCGCCAACAATCCTCGGACGCCGGCAGTTCGGCCGCCTCGCGGATCGGCGCGTTTTCGTGATCCAGCGCGGCCAGTTTGCCCAGGGTGGTGAAGAACTGCTCGCCCAGCCCCTTGGCGTGAGCGCCATAGGGATCTCCGGCGAAGGGCGAGGCGACGATGCCCCCGTCGATCCGCTCCATCAGGAAGAACGGCCGCTCCAACACGCCGCCATCCTCTTCCAGGACGATCGCCTCGGGAACGGGCACATGGCCGTGGACGGTGCGGTAGGCCAGGAACTCCAGCCGCCGGTCGGTGTCGATCAGGCTGCCGGTCGGATCGCGGCGCAGGATCAGGCCGCGCGTGGCGCCGCCCGTCTCCCCAGCAATTTGGGCGTCCAGCCGGTAGGTCTCGCGGCTGGCCCCGCCGGGGATGCGCGACAGGTTCGTCACCGTGGTCGGGGCGCCCCACAGGTCGGTGAGGTAGGTTTCCAACTGGTCAGCCAGGCTCATGGAGCCATGTCCAGGATGCTCTTGAACCCCGATGGCGCGTGCGGTCCCAGCGCCAACTGTTCGAACACGCCGCGCCCGACCCGGGTGGCGCCATCGGCGCTGGTGTAGGTCACTTTCGAAAGGGCCTGGACGTGCAGGTGATAGGGCAGGGCGCGGTCCAGATCGGCCAGCACGAAGTCCTCGCGCTCGATCTTCAGCTTGCCGTGGTTCAGGCCGTGGCCCCAGACGGGATGGCCATAGCCCAGGCCCAGCATGAAGAACTCGGCCAGCGGCTCGATCGTGACTTCGCCGCCGCCCTCGAGTTTCAGCGTGCCACGCGCTGCATGTCGCGAGCCGGATCGCCAGTCGACATCGTAACCCACCGCGTGGAAGTCGAGCGCCTCGCCGCGTCCCGACCTCAGGGGCGCCCAGACCGCCCGGCGGTTCCAGGGGCGGCCGAGCTCGTCGTCATTGGTGTGGAAGAACAGGTCGCCGTCGGGAAAGACGCATGGCGTCCACAGCCAGAAGAACTGCGGTGGGACGGCCGGGGCCAGCTCCTGCGGATCGCGGGCGCCGATCGGCCGCACGCCCCACGAGCGATCGCGAGTACCGACGAAGCCGTCCAGGTCATGCCGCTGGCCATCCACCTCGATCCAGCCGCTATAGCGGCCGTTCTGGGTCAGGCGGGTATAGTCCAGCAGGGTGCGCGGCCCGATCCGGCGCGTGAAGCGCGGTTCCTCGATCGGGAACGAGCGACCCTCGAAGGTGAGCTCGGCCCGCACGCCCTGGTCCGGCGCCTCGACGCTGATCCGCAGGCGGCGCAGCGGCTCCAGCACCTGGATGGTGATCGGACCGACGTTGAGGTCCATCCGCTCCATCTCCAGCCAGCGGCTGGCGTGCAGGTTCACCTGCCGGCCGTCCTTCATCCAGCAGAAGGCGGCGTCGGCGATGTTGAGGTGCGGATAGACCCCGAAGGCGGCGGCGAAGAAGCTGTCGCCGTCGCCCCCCTCCCCACTATTGGCCGCCTCATAGCCGTTGAAGAAATACCGGTCGTAGAAATTGCGGTCCGTCCCCGCAAAGGCCACCGGCTCGGCCGTCTGGTGGATCGGGTAGTCGTCGCCCCGGGTCAGCATGACCCTAGGCCCGCCCGCCCGGCGTGAAGGCGACCTCCAGCTTGCTGATGGCGTGGACGAAGTTGTTGGGGGCGATGGTCATCTCGCCGGTGGCGTGGATGTCGGGGAAGCGGGCCAGGATCTGGCGGTAGGCCTCTTCCAGCTGGATCTGCGCCACCCGCTTGCCGATGCAGGTGTGGGGGCCGTAGCCGAAGGCGATGTGCTTGTCGGCGTTGGGCCGGGTGATGTCGAGCCGGTCAGGATCGGGGAACACCGTCTCGTCGCGGTTGGCCGCGCCGTAGTACATCACCACCTTCTCGCCCTCGCGGATGGTTTGGCCGGCGATCTCGGCGTCCCGCGTCGCCGTGCGGCGCATGTAGATCACCGGGCTGACCATGCGGATAAATTCATTCACCGCCCCACCCATCAGCGACGGGTCGGCGATTAGCCGGGCCTTCTGATCCGGAAACTCGGTCAGCAGCTTCATCGCCCCCGACAGGGTGTTGCGGGTGGTGTCGTTGCCGGCGAAGACGATCAGCAGCCACGAGCCGTCCAGATACTCATCGCTCAGCAACTGGCCATCGACCTGAGCGCGGGCGATGGCGCTCATCAGGTCCTGCTGCGGATCCAGCCGGCGCTTGTGAAGCATGGTGCGGCCGTAGTCGAACATCTCCTCGACATTGATGTTGAAGTCCTGGACGAACTGCATCAGCTCCAAGGTCGGGGTGATCGGGGCGGTGGCCTGTTTCAGCGCCAGGTCTTGGGCCATCTCCAGATAGTGCATCCACTTGAGGAACTTGCCGCGGTCCTCAGCCGGCACACCGAGGATCTCGCACAGGGTGAACAGCGGCAGGTGCGACGAGAAGTTTTCAACCAGGTCGCAGCGACCCAAGGGCGCCATCTTGTCCAGCAGCCGGCCGACCTCGGCCCGCACCGCCTCGGTGACGCCTCGCAGATAGGAGGGGGTGAAATAGGGCATGTGCTCGCGGCGCAGCTGCAGGTGCTCTGGCGCGTCGAGATTGATCATGGTGTCCATCGAGGCGCGATAGAGCAGGGCGTGGCGCTTCTGCGGGTCGCCGTGCGCCATCAGTATGCCGCCCTTGCGCGACGAGAAGGTGGTCGGGTCGCCGTTGACCGCCATGACGTCGGCATGGCGGGTGATCGCCCAGAAACCGGGGCCGCCATAGGGCTCGGCGTGCCACATCACCGGGGCCTGGGCCCGCATCCGGGCGTAGTCGCCGTAAGGCTGGCCCTGGGTGAACTGGGCGATGTCCGACAGATCGACGCCGTCCAGAATGGGGAAGATCGTGGGCGCGCCGGGTCCGGCTATGCCGTCGGTCGCGGTCTCGCTGACAAGCTGCATGGCCTGCGTTCCTTCCCATCTGGACCCGCGAACTGCGCCGCGTGGCTAAGCGCGAAGTAGTTCAGACGACAGGTGTCGTGTCAATCGACTGGCGTTGTGAAGGAGGGCGTGGCACATCTGTTGGAGCAAACAGCGGAGAACCGATTTGGCGCGAACGGCGACGGAGCGGATGGGCGGCGGTCTGCGCGAAGCCCAACGCCTGCTGACTCGCGAGCGGCTAGTCGACGCCGCCGTCGCCCTGTTCGGGCAGCGTGGCTTCCGAGCCGTGACCATTGAGCAGATCGCCGTGGCGGCCGGCGCCAATCGCGCCACCTTCTATCTGCATTTCCGCAGCAAGGAGGACGTCGCCAACGCCATCGGCGAGCGTCTGGCGCCCAACATCCAGGTCACCTTCGCGGCCCTCGACGCCCTGGTCGATCCCAGTGTCTCGCAGGTCCGCGCTTGGCTGGCGGCCGGCATGACCGATCAGACCGAGGAGCGCCGCAACCTGCTGGCCGTCGCCACTGAGGCCAATGTCGCCGATCCCGACCTGGCCGATGACTATCTGCGTTTCATCAACCTGTTCATCGACAGCATGCCGAATTATCTGGCGCGGTTCTCCGACCTCGAACGCCCGGCGGCGCGGATGCGACTGCTGATGCAGATGGTCCAGCTGGAACGGTTGTCCTACGTGATGGTCGTGCAGCGCGCCTCGGCCCCGCTCGACCCGCTGCTCGACGTCATGGCCGAGAGCTGGTGGCGGTTGCTGCGCGGCATTTTTTAGGCGCTTCGCGGCAAGTCGACCACCACCGCCGGGTCATAGGCGCGCCGGTAGCCCCAGTCCGTCGCGATCGTCGCCCCGTCCCGGGCGACGGAGTCCAGGATCGCCTTCATCAGCTTCATGTCCTGCAGCCCTTCCTCGCCCGGCGAGACCATGGGCGCCTTGCCGCGCACGACATCGGCCATCCAGTCCATCTCGCGCGCGAACTGGTCGTTCGGCGGCAGGCTCAGCGGCGGCTGGGCCTGGCCGCCCTGGACGACGGTCAGGCGATTGCCGCCGTAGAAGGCGGCCGGATCGGCTACCAGGCGACCGCGTTCGCAGATCACTTCATAGCCCATGGTCGGGGCGTAGTTGAACGAGGTCGAGCCGTTGGCGATCACCCCTGAAGGGAAGCGGAACTGCCAGTCGATCAGGTCCTCGGTCGTCTTGAAGCGCGGATCGGTCCTGTCGGTCTGGGCCCAGGCGCGGACCGACACCGGCTCTTCGTTCAGTAGATAGCGCGCGGCGTTGACGCCATAGATCCCCATGTCGGCCAAGGCCCCGCCGCCGGACATCAGCCCGTCCAGCCGCCACGCGTCGGACGGCTCGGCCAGGTCGGCCTGCCGGCCCATGGTGGTGTTCACCAGCCGGGTCTTGCCCAGCGACCGGTCGCGCAGGCGGCGCATGATGTCCAGGTTCAGCGGCTCATAGTGGCATCGATAGGCGATCATCAGCTGGCGCTTGGCGGCCTTGGCGGCGGCGATCATCGCCTCGGCGTCGGCGACGCTGGTGGCCATCGGCTTTTCGCAGAGCACGTGCTTGCCGGCCTTGAAGGCGCGGATCGTGTGGTCGGCGTGCAGGGCATTGGGCAGAACGATGTAGACGACCTGGATGCGCGGATCCTTGGCCATGCGGTCGTAGTCGTCATAGCCATAGACGGCGTCGGCCGGCAGGCCGTTCTCGGCGGCGACGCGCCGGGCCTTGTCGGGATGACCGCTGACCACGGCCGCGAGCTTGGCGCCCTTCGCGACCTTGAGGCCCGGAATGATCTGGCCCAGGGACAGCTTGCCCAGGCCGACAACGGCGAAGCCGACCTTATCGGCGTCAGGCGTCGCGATCGCGGGGGCTTTCGCGGCCGCCAGCGCCGTCGAGGCGCCGACCACGCCGATCAGGCCGCGCCTGGAAATACGGTTCGACATCGGGGTCTCCTCGGGCTTCAAAACGGGGTCGGCTAATATTGCGGATCGGTCGCCGTGAACGGCGAGCAGCAAGGCTTGCCCACAGCGTGGAATTCCATCAACTCGGCGCGCGTGCCGTCCGGGTCGAGCAGGTTCAGCTGCCACTTGGCGTCGCGGCCAATCTTGGGCAGACCGTCCTGGCCCGCCAGCCGATCGCCGTTCCACAACAGGGTGTAGGCCAGGCGCGTGTCCTCCACGCCCAACGAGAAGTGGTCGAGCACGCCCTGGGTGGCCTGGCTCATGCCGGGCGGAGCGCCCCGGCCCTCGGGCGGGCTGACGATCATGTATTCCAGCCAGTCCGTACCATCCGGGACCTGCAGCGAGACCCAGCTCTGCGCATCGTCCGTCATACCGCCGAACCAGTAGGGCCGGAATCCCATGATCTGGCGGTAGAAGGCGTCCTGGCGCGCGCGGTCGTGGATGATGAAGCCCACATGGATGATCCGGCTGGACAGCGGATTGACCGGTATGGCGGGCGGCGTAGCCGGAGGCTGGGTGAACTGAAGCTTCACGCCTTCGGGGTCGACGATGTCGAACCACCGACCGCCGTCATTGCCTGTTTCGACGCGCGCGGGAACGGCCACGCCGCGTGACGCCAGATAGGTTCGCAAGGCCTCGGCGTCGGGCGTGTTGAAGGCGGCGTGGTCCAACCGGTTGGTCGAGGGCGCGCCCGGTGGCAGGGGCAGCACCTCGATGAATTGCATCGGGCTGAAATAGTAGCGCGCGCCGTTCGGGTTCTCCGGGTTGGGCCCTTTCACGCCGCCAAGGTCGTGGACGTAGAACGCCTCGCTCTTGGCCGGGTCGGCCGCGTAGACCGCCAGGTGCGACACCGAGACGATCGGCGGGCGCGCGGGGGCCGCGGCGTGGGCGTGGCCGCAGCCGGCCAGCATCATCAAGGCGAAAGCCATTGCCCGTTTCATCGCGTCGCTCCCCACTCCGCTCTCGATCGGCGAGTTGTCGGGTCGCAGGATAGCGAGGACTGTTAGCGTTACCAGAACAATGTTCGTCGCGCGGGCAGAGTCCCGGAACGCGAACAGCGTCCGCGCCTGGGGGAGAGGCGCGGACGCTGCTTTACTGGACGCTGGGGCCGGCGGGGGGGGCCGGGTTGTCCGCGTCGGAATATAAATTGGGGGGCGAACGGGGCTTTGCAACGGCGTGACCAAGGTCATTTCGCGGCAAGATCGTTACAGGCGTGCGACCGTGTTTCCCGCGACGGTGGTGTTATCCGGCGAACCGCGCACGATAGGCCTGGGGCGTGGTCGCCAAGGACTTGCGAAAGTGGTGGCGCAAGGCCGCCGCGCCGAAGCCCACGGACTGGGCGATCTGTTCGACGCCTGCCGGGCTGGTCTCAAGCAGGTCGCGGGCCCGAGCCAGGCGCTCGGCCAGCAACCAGCGGGCTGGGGTCGTGCCGGTGGCGGCCTCGAAGCGACGCAGAAAGGTGCGAGGGCTCATGCCGGCCGCGTCGGCCAGGGCCTTGACCGTGTGCTCGCCAGCCAGGTCGGCGCGCATCCGCTCCAGGGCGGGACCCAGGCGCGCGCCCTCGTGGACGATCGGCACCGGTCGCTGGATGAACTGTGCCTGGCCGCCATCACGGTGGGGCGGCACGACCAGCCGCCGCGCCACGGTGTTGGCCGCCTCGGGACCATGGTCTCGGCGGATCAGGTGCAGGCCGAGATCCAGGCCGGCGGCGCTGCCGGCTGAGGTCAACACGTCGCCAGCGTCGACATAGAGCACGTCGGGCTGCACATCGATGTCGGGATAGAGGGTCCGCAGCCGATCCACATAGCGCCAGTGGGTAGTGGCCCGCTTCCCGGCCAGCAATCCCGCCGCCGCCAGCACGAAGACACCCGAGCAGATCGACATCACCCGCGCGCCTCGCCGATGGGCGACCTGCAGCGCATCGATAAGATCCTGAGGGACCGGTGCGTCAGCCCCGCGCCAGCCAGGGGCGATGATCGTGCCGGCCTGCTCGACCAACTCCAGTCCGCCATCGGCGACCACCTGCACCCCACCCAGACCTCGCAGGGGACCGCCCTCGATGGCGGCGGTCGCGAACTGGTACCAGTCCGGCCCCATCTCCGGCCGGGGCAGGCCAAACAGCTCGACCGTCACCCCGAACTCGAAGGTGCACAGGCCGTCATAGGCCAAGGCGACGACCCGACGATTGGCGGGTCCGAGTCTCTGCAACGATTTTGGCATGATTTTTACGGACTATGGCAATCATGACATCTAACGCCCCGCGCCCTGGAGAGGCAAGTCTCCTGTCGCCAACAGAGGAGGCCGCCATGAGCTTTGTGTCCGACATCCCCGCCGCGCCGTCGCAAGAGGCCGTGACCCACTTTGCCCGCCGCCTGGCCCTGGAAACCGACTGCGCCGATGTCGACGCTTCGATGAAGGCTAGAGAGGTGGACTTCGTCCTGCTGCACGTGGTCGGAACGCCGCAGGCCTATGCCCTTCGTCATGTGCCCGGCGCCCTGCATCTGCGCCACGGCGAGATCAGCGCCGAGCGAATGGCGGCCTGGCCAGCCGACACCCTGTTCGTGGTCTATTGCGCCGGCCCCCATTGCAACGGCGCTGACCGCGCGGCGCTGAAGCTGGCCGCCCTGGGCCGTCCGGTGAAGCTGATGATCGGCGGGGTGGCCGGTTGGGAGGATGAAGGCTTGCCTTTCGCGACAGGCCCTGAGCCGGGCGCGTTCGTCCCGGCCTGATGGCTTTGGGCCGTCCGGTCAGGCGCCGGTCTGGGAGTCGGGAGGCTGGTCAGCGCCACGGCGACCATCAAGGTCGGCTGGGCCAGCAGCTTAGCGATGATGGAAGTTGGGTCGTGAAGCGTTATGGCCTAACGGACGCTTTGCTCGCCCAGGGTCTTCAGCATTCCGAGACGCGCCAGCACGTCAGCGCGCTCGTTGTGAACGTGGCCGGCATGGCCCTTGACCCAACGCCAGTCAACGTCGTGACGGGCCCGGGCGGCGTCGAGGCGTTGCCACAGATCGACGTTCTTGACCGGGCTCTTGTCGGCGGTCTTCCAGCCCTTGGCCTTCCAGCCGTGGATCCACTGGGTGACGCCCTTCATCACATACTGGCTATCAGTATGCAGCTCGGCCTTGGTGGGCTTGTTGAGCGCCTCCAGGGCCTGGATCGCGCCCATCAGCTCCATGCGGTTGTTGGTGGTCGCCAGGTCGCCGCCGCACAGCTCCTTTTTCTTGTCGCCGTACATGAGCAAGGCGCCCCAGCCGCCCGGGCCGGGATTCCCGCGACAGGCGCCGTCGGTATAGATGATCAGCTTGGGCGTCATGCGCCGGCTCCGAACAGGCTGAGTCCCTCGCGGTGAACCGCCAGCTTGCGCTCGTATTCCAGCGGGTCCTTCGGCTTGACCAGCGCCCCGGCCGGGGTCGCGCCCCAGTCGGCCAGGCGGGTCAGGAAGAAACGCATGGCCGCGCCGCGCGCCAGGATCGGGATCGCCTCGCGCTCGGCCGGGCTCAGCGGACGCCGGCGCTCATAGCCGGCGATCAGGGCGCGGGCGGCGGTGATGTTGAAGCTGCCGTCGGCCTCGAAACACCAGGCGTTGAGCGTCACCGCCACGTCATAGGCGAAAGCGTCGTCGCAGGCGAAATAGAAGTCGATGGCGGCGGCGAACTTGCCGTCGGGTTTGAAGAACACGTTGTCGGGGAAATAGTCGGCATGGATCACCCCTGACGGCAGGCCGCGAGGCCAGGCCAAGGCCAGCTGCGCCAAATCCTGGTCGATGGTCTTGGCCAGGCCCGGCTTCAGGCCCTCGGCGTCCTGGCGGTGTTTGGCGAACAATGGCCCCCAGTGGGGCTGGCCCAGGTCATTGGCGCGGCGGGCTGGATAGCCCTCGCCGGCCAGATGCAGCCAGGCCAGGCCCTCGCCGGCCTCGCGGCAGTGGGCGATGGTCGGGCGGCGGGCCGACAGGCCCGGCAGGAACTCGACCAGGGCGGCGGGCTTGCCGCGGATGGCCTTCAGGGTCGCGCCCGCGCGGTCGGCGATCGGCTTGGCGCTGGGATAGCCATGCTCGGCCAGCCAGGTCAGCAGGTCGAGGAAGTAGGGCAGGTCCTCAGGCTTGGCCCGCCGCTCATAGACCGTGAGAATGAACCGGCCGGTCGTGGTCTCAAGCAGGAAGTTGGAATTTTCCACCCCCTCGGCGATGCCCTTGAACGCCACGGCCTGCCCCAGGTCGTAGTCGCCCAGGAAGACGGCGAGTTCGTCGTCGGTAATGTCGGTGTAGACGGCCATGGCGCGGGGATGGGGGAGCGGGCGCTGGCGGTCAAGAGGGGCATGGGAATTGTGCTAGGATGGCGGTGGAAGGAGACGATCGATGACTGGTGAACCAGACGGCGATGAGCCGGTGGTCTCGAAGGATCAAGATCAGTTCGGGCGGACGCCCGGGGCGCTTGCCGATGAACGGTTCGCGCGCGGAGAAGCCTCTATAAGCCGCTACCAGACGACTTTCGAAGCGCCTGCGAAGCAGGACGGCGCAGCCGATTTGGAAATCACCCGCCAGATCGAGTTGGGCGGCGAGATCATGGATGAGTACGATGAAACGTTCAGCGCTCTGGCTAAGCCATCTTGGCCAGCCTGATGTTGGGCGGCTAACCATGGAACACGTGGATCAGGCCTTAGCTTTACCAGTCCCAGGGTCCTCCTGCGGGCGATGGCGGCCAGAAGATGTTGATCACTACCCAACCCGCTGCAAACAGCCCGGAGGTCATAGCCAATAGATAGAGCTTTCTAGAACCCCGACGTAAAGCCAGCAGGGCAAGAAGCCAGACTGGGAATGAAATAGTCGCCACCCACATAGCGATGGCAAAGGGTCGCTCGGCCCGAAACAGGAGCGAGGCGAACGTCAGGCCTCCTACCACCCGCCACAGGCGATCAAAACCGCTGGCGCCAACAAGACCATCAGGGATTTGCGAGTGAGGGACTCATGGTTCATGGGTCATTCTTTCGCGCAGATCGAACGTCGCCAGCGGCCTAGCTCGTCAGCAGCCTCGGCAGCTTGAAGATCACCGTCTCGCGGGCCTCGATCAGTTCCTCGATCGTCACGTCATAGCGCGTGGCGATGGCGTCGAGAACGCCTTGCACCAGGTCTTCCGGAGCCGAGGCGCCAGCGGTGACGCCGACCCGCTCCACGCCCTCGAACCAGCTCCAGTCGATGCCGCGCGCGTCATCGAGCAGCCGGGCGTCGCGGGCGCCGGCCCGCTTGCCGACCTCCATCAGCCGCACCGAGTTGGAAGAGTTCTTTGAGCCGACGACCAGGATCAGCTCGGAGACCTCGGCCAGCATCTTCACCGCCTCCTGGCGGTTGGTGGTGGCGTAGCAGATGTCTTCCTTGTGCGGCGCGGCGATGCCGGGGAAGCGTTCTTTCAGCAGATTGACCATCTCGGCGGTGTCATCGACCGACAGGGTGGTCTGGGTCAGGAAGGCCACGTTGCCGGCGTTCTTTGGGATCCAACTGCGGGCGCCGTCGATATCCTCGATCAGGGTGACCGTACCCTCCGGAAGTTGGCCCATGGTGCCAACGACCTCGGGGTGACCTGCGTGGCCAATCAGCACGATCTCGCGCCCAGCGTCGAAATGCTTCTGGGCCTCGACATGGACCTTGGAGACCAGCGGGCAGGTGGCGTCCAGATAGACCATCTCGCGCGCCTTGGCCGCGGCCGGCACGGTCTTGGGCACGCCGTGGGCCGAGAACACCACCGGGCGGTCCTCGGGAACCTCGTCCAGCTCCTCGACGAACACCGCGCCCAGGGCTTTCAGCCGGTCGACGACGTGACGGTTGTGGACGATCTCGTGGCGCACATAGACCGGCGCGCCGAACTTCTCGATCGTCCGCTCGACGATCTGGATCGCCCGATCAACCCCCGCGCAGAAGCCGCGCGGACTGGCCAGAACAACGCTGAGCGAGCGGCGGCCGAGGGGCGGAATGGGCGAATGGGCGTTCATGGCCGCGAACCTAAGGGTTCCACGTCGCGCGCGCTAGCGTCGCCGGCGCATTGCGACGTCACGCATATGCCTTTATCAGGCTCCATGACGCCGACGGGGAATTCCCGAACAGGCTCTTCATCTCGAACCGGACGTTTCATGCGCCCCACGCTCTCCGTCGCCCTCAGCGCCTTGATGGCCCTCTCGATCGCCGCCACCGCGACGAGCGTCCACGCGCAGCAACGTGGCGGCGGTCGCAACGCCGACGGCGGGTCCGGTGACGAAGAACAGGCCGGCAAGAAGAAGAAGCGTGACGACGAGTGGAACCAGCCCAAGGCGCCGCTCGCCCAGCTGCGTAACGCCGGCCCGTGCCCCTATGCGAAGGTGCTGTACGACGCCAGCCGCTATGTCGAGTTCAAGGACGCCAAGGAATCGGCGGCCCAAAGCTCCTATACGGGCGAGATCCAGGGCCTGTCCTCGGGCTGCGCCTACAAGAGCAATGACCCCATCAAGATGCAGGTCGAAATCCTGTTCGAGCTGGGGCGCGGCCCGCAGGCGACGGACACCCACAAGACCTATCGCTATTGGGTGGCGGTGACCGAGCGCAACAAGGACGTCCTGGCCAAGGAATATTTCGACCTGCCGGTGACCTTCCCGCAGGGCCAGGATCGCGTCTATGCCAGCGAGACCCTGAAGACCATCACCATTCCGCGCGCCGACGAAAAGGTCAGCGGCGGCAATTTTGAAGTGCTGATCGGCTTCGACGTGACCCCCGAAATGGCCGCCTTCAACCGTGACGGCAAGCGCTTCCGCGTCAATGCCGGCCAGACCCAGCAAGCCCTGACCCAGCCCGGAAACGTCACCAAGCCATGAGTGATTTGAAGCGGTCCCTGAGCGAGGCGGCCGCGGCCGCCTTCCAGGCCGCCGGACTGTCCCCCGACTTCGGTCGCGTCACCGCGTCCGATCGCCCCGACCTGGCCGATTTCCAGTGCAATGGCGCTCTCGCGGCGGCGAAAAGCGCTAAGCGCAATCCCCGCGAGATCGCCGTCCAGGTGGTCGATATCCTCAAGGCCGACCCGCGGCTGGCCTCCGTCGAGATCGCGGGCGTCGGCTTCATCAACATGCGGGTCAGCGCCGCCGCCCTGGCGACCCGCGCCAACGAGATCGCCGCCGATCCGCGCGCCGGGGCCGAGCCCGTGGCCAGCCCGCGCCGCGTGCTGATCGACTATGCCGGCCCCAATGTCGCCAAGCCGATGCATGTGGGCCACCTGCGCGCCTCGATCATCGGCGAGTCGGTCAAGCGCCTGTACCGCTTCCGCGGCGACGACGTGGTGGGCGACGCCCACTTCGGCGACTGGGGCTTCCAGATGGGCCTGCTGATCAGCGCCCTGAGGGAAGAGGACGCCTTCATCGGCGCCCTGCTCGAACGTCTGGTCGAGGCGCCGCGCGGCTTCTCGCCGGCCGACGAAGCCAAGCTGATAGCCGAGTTCGCCTCGCGCGTTTCGCTGGCCGATCTGGACCGAATTTATCCGGTAGCCGCCAACCGCGCCAAGGCCGAGAAGGACGGCAAGCCAAATCCCGCCTTCGACGCAGACTTCCTCGCCCGGGCCCGCAAGGCCACCGCCGAGCTGCAGGTTGGCCGTTTCGGCTATCGTCTGCTGTGGCAGCATTTCGTCCGCGTCAGCCGCGTGGCCTTGGAGCGCGAGTTCCATGCCCTGGGCGTCGACTTCGACCTTTGGAAGGGCGAGAGCGACGTTCAGGACCTGATCGCCCCGATGGTCAGCCAGCTGGAGGCCAAGGGCCTGCTGGTCGATGACCAGGGCGCCCGCATCATCCGAGTGGCCCAAGAGGGCGACAAACGCGAGCTGCCGCCGCTGCTGGTGGTGTCGTCCGAAGGCTCGGCCATGTACGGCACGACCGACCTGGCCACCATCCTGGACCGCCGCAAATCGTTCGACCCACACCTGATCCTCTACTGCGTCGACCAGCGCCAGGCCGACCACTTCGAGCAGGTGTTTCGCGCCTCGTACCTGGCCGGCTACGCCGAGCCGGGCGGGCTGGAGCACATCGGCTTTGGCACTATGAACGGGGCCGATGGCAAGCCGTTCAAGACCCGGGCAGGTGGCGTTTTGAAGCTGCACGACCTGATCGAGATGGCCCGCGAGAAGGCCCGCGAGCGCCTGCGGGAGGCCGGCCTCGGCGCCGAGCTGTCGGAAGAGGCCTTCGAGGAAACCGCCCACAAGGTGGGAATCGCGGCCCTGAAGTTCGCCGACCTGCAGAACTTCCGCGGCACCTCCTACGTCTTCGACCTCGACCGCTTCACCAGCTTCGAGGGCAAGACGGGGCCGTACCTGCTGTACCAGTCGGTGCGGATCAAGAGCATTTTGCGCAAGGCGGCCGAGCAGAACGTCGCGTCTGGTCCGATCACCGTGGCCGAGCCGGCCGAGCGTGACCTGACCCTGCTGCTGGACGGCTTCGAGGGCGCGCTGGGCGAAGCCTACGACAAGAAGGCTCCCAACTTCGTGGCCGAGCACGCCTACAAGCTGGCCCAGACCTTCTCGAAGTTCTACGCCGCCTGCCCGATCCTCGGCGCCGACGAGCCGGCGATCCGAGCCTCGCGCCTGGCCTTGGCCGAGACCACGCTGAAGCAACTGGAGCTGGCGCTGGACCTGCTGGGCATCGAAGCGCCGGAGCGGATGTAGGCGCTAGGGACGCTCAAGATCCTTGAGCGTCGCCAGCAGGCCTTCTACCCCGCCGGTCTCTAGGTATTGCTGGGCGACCAGCACCAACCGAAGCTGCTTGGCCAGCAGGGCCAGCTGACGATGCTGGTTCTCGGTGCGCTTCTGGGCGGTCTCCAAGTTTGAAGACAAGATGGCAAAAATGCAATCTATGAGAGCTTTCTTGCCGGCTCTTTTCTTCGCCCGTTGACTCCGCTCGCCCCCTCGCTCAAACACGGTGCGACCCTCGCGGGAGACGTCGGGATTCTGGTCCCGAGGCCGAAGGCGCAACCGCCCCGGAAACGCTCAGGCAAACGGACCGCGCGGGTTTAGGAACGCTGGAAAGAGGCGGCGCGAAAGCGTTGCCCGCCGAAGGAGCAAGGGTCCCCCTTCCCAACTTGAGGGCTGGATCCGGAATCTCTCAGGTCAAAGGGACAGCGGGGGCGCTATCGTCTGGTGAAAGCCGGGCTTGTAGCGCTGTCCCCGTTTGGAGCCCCCGCGTGTCCGACCCAGATCTCAAGAAGACCCCGCTCTACGATGCGCACGTCGCTGCCGGCGCCCGCATGGTTCCGTTCGCCGGCTACCACATGCCTGTGCAGTACAAGGACGGGGTGCTGAAGGAGCATCTTTGGACCCGCGAGCACGCAGGATTGTTCGACGTCTCGCACATGGGCCAGGCCCGGCTGCGCGGCGACAACCCGGCCAAGAGCTTCGAAAAGCTGGTTTCGGCCGACTACCAGGGCCTCAAGCCCGGCAAGCAGCGCTATGCCGTACTGCTCAATGCCGAGGGCGGGGTGATCGACGATCTGATGACGGCGCGGCCCGACGACGACGGCCTGTTCATCGTCGTCAACGGCGCCTGCAAGGACAATGACTACGCCATCATCGCCAAGGCGCTGGAAGGCGAGGCGACCGTCGAGCGCCTGGAAGACCGCGCCCTGTTGGCCTTGCAAGGCCCAAAGGCCGCCGCGGTGCTGGCCGCCCACGTGCCGCAAGCCGCCGGCATGGTGTTCATGGACACCGCCGCCCTGACCGCCTTCGGGACCGACGCGATCATCTCCCGCTCGGGTTATACCGGCGAAGACGGCTACGAAATCTCGGTCCCCGCGACCGAAGCCGCGCGCATCTGGAACACGCTGTTGGAAGACGAACGCGTCAAGGCCATCGGCCTGGGCGCCCGCGACAGCCTGCGCCTGGAGGCCGGCTTGCCGCTCTATGGCCATGACATGGACGAGACGATCTCGCCGATCGAGGCGGGCATGCCGTTTGCCGTGGGCAAGAGCCGCCGCGAGGCCGGCGACTATCTGGGCGCAGAGCGCATCGCCAAGGAACTGGCGGGTGACCTCAAGCGCGTCCGGGTCAATCTGAAAGTGCTGGAAGGCGCGCCGGCCCGTGAAGGCGCGCAGATCGCCGACGAGACCGGCGCCGTGGTCGGCGTGGTCACCAGCGGCGGCTTTGGTCCCAGCTACGGCGGCGCCATCGCCATTGGCTTCGCGCCCCCCGCCCTGTCAGCGATCGGGACCAAGCTGAAAGTCATCGTTCGCGGCAAGCCGCAGGCGGTCGAGGTTGTGGCCTCGCCGTTCGTCCCGACCCGCTACGTGCGCAAGATTTAGAAAAGGTCCCAGACCATGAAGTTCACCAAGGATCACGAGTGGGTTGAAGTCGAGGGCGACGTCGCCACCGTCGGCATCTCCGGCTACGCCGCTGAGCAACTGGGCGACGTGGTGTTCGTCGAGACGCCCGAAGTCGGCAAAGTCGTCAAACAGGGCGAAGGCCTGGCGGTGGTCGAAAGCGTCAAGGCCGCCTCCGACGTCTACGCCCCGGTGTCGGGCGAGGTGGTCGAGGCCAACGGCCAGCTGTCGGACGCCCCCGAGACCGTCAACGCCGTGCCCGAAGCCGGCGGCTGGTTCGCCAAGATCAAGCTGAGCAATCCGTCTGAGGTCGACGCCCTGATGGACCGCGTGGCCTACGAAGCGTTCCTCTCGACCCTCTAAGATCGGTGGGGGTGACCCCGCCGCCGCAAACACCCCCATCCCCGACCCTTCCTCCTTCAAGGGGGAAGGGAGAAGGAACTCTCAATGCGCTACCTCCCCCTGACCCCTCAAGATCGCGCCGACATGCTCGGCGTCATCGGCGCGGAGACCATCGACGAGCTGTTCGTCGATGTGCCCGCCGTCGCCTATCGCAAGACGCCGGTGGACCTGCCATTCCACGCCGGCGAGCTGGAGGTCGAGCGCGAGATGCTGGCCCTGTCGCGCCGCAATCGCTCGGCCTCCGAGGGGCCGTTCTTCGTGGGGGCGGGGGCTTATCGCCACCATGTGCCGGCCACGGTGGACCACATCATCCAACGGTCGGAGTTCCTCACCAGCTACACGCCCTACCAGCCCGAGATCGCTCAGGGCACGCTGCAGGTGCTGTTCGAGTTCCAGACCCAGGTCGCCGCCCTGACGGGCATGGAAGTGGCCAACGCCTCGCTCTATGACGGCTCCACCGCCGCCGCCGAGGCGGTGATGATGGCCACCCGTGTCACCCGCCGGGGCAAGGCCGTGCTGTCGGGCGGCCTGCACCCGCACTATGTCGGCACGGTCGAGACCCTGGCCCACGCCGCCGGCGTCGCCACCGACCGCCTGGCCGCCGCGATCGACGCCGAGGACGCGGTGGTGGCGGCTATCGACGCCGACACCGCCTGCGTCGTCGTCCAGACCCCCAATGTGTTCGGCACCGCCACCGACGTGACCAAGATCGCCGCCGCCGCCCAGGCGGCCGGGGCCCTGCTGATCGTGGTGACCACGGAGGCCGTGTCCTTTGGCCTGCTGAAGTCGCCCGGCGAGATGGGCGCCGACATCGTGGTCGCCGAGGGCCAGTCGATCGGCAACGGCCTGAACTTCGGCGGCCCCTATGTCGGCCTGTTCGCCTGCAAGGAAAAATACGTCCGCCAGGCCCCCGGCCGGCTGTGCGGCGAGACCGTCGACGCCGACGGCCGTCGCGGCTTCGTCCTCACCCTGTCGACCCGCGAGCAGCACATCCGCCGCGACAAGGCCACCTCCAACATCTGCACCAACAGCGGCCTCTGCGCCCTGGCCTTCAGCATCCATATGAGCTTGCTGGGCGAGACGGGCCTGCGCCGGCTGGCCCTGATCAACCACCAGAAGGCCGTGGCTCTGCGCGACGCCCTGGCGGCCGTGCCGGGCGTCGAGATCCTGACCCCCCGGTTCTTCAACGAGTTCGCGGTGAAGCTGTCCCGCAACGCCGCCGAAGTGGTCGAGACCCTGGCCGCCAACGGCGTCATCGCCGGCGTGCCCTTCTCGCGCCTCGACCCGGCCGCCGGCCTCGACGACGTCCTGCTGGTCGCCATCACCGAGACAACGCCCGATAGCGATATCCTTCTCTTCTCCAAGGCCCTGACCAAGGTGCTGGCCCAATGAGCATGAACAACGTTGGACGGCCGACCCGTCCCGAAGCCTCGCCTGACGCCGTGAACGATTATCTTCACCCCACCCTGACCGGCGCTCGCGGGCTCCTTCAGGACGAGGCCCTGATCTTCGAACTGAACGCTTGGGACAAGACCGGCGTCGATCTGCCGGATGCTCCCCCGGCCGACGACCTTGGCGACCTGCTCCGCACCGCGCCGATCGGCCTGCCGGGCCTGTCCGAGCCCGAGGCCGTCCGCCACTATGTGCGCCTGAGCCAGAAGAACCACGCCATCGACCTGGCGCTGTATCCGCTGGGCTCGTGCACGATGAAGCACAATCCTCGCCTCAACGAGAAGATGGCCCGCCTGCCGGGCTTCTCCGACATCCATCCGTTGCAGCCGCAGTCGACGGTGCAGGGCGCGCTGGAACTGATGGACCGCCTGGCCCACTGGCTGAAGACGCTGACGGGGATGCCGGCGGTGGCGCTGAGCCCCAAGGCCGGCGCCCATGGCGAGATGTGCGGCATGCTGGCCATCCGCGCGGCCCACGAGGCCAATGGCCAGGGCCACCGCAAGACCGTGCTAGCCCCGACCAGCGCCCACGGCACCAACCCGGCCACGGCGGCCTTTGTCGGCTACACCGTGGTCGAGATCGCCCAGACCGACGACGGAAGAGTCGACTTGGCCGACCTGGAGTCCAAGCTAGGCGATCATGTGGCCGCCATCATGGTCACCAACCCCAACACCTGCGGCCTGTTCGAGCGCGACGTGGTCGAGATCGCTCGGCTGACCCATGCGGCCGGGGCCTATTTCTACTGTGACGGGGCCAATTTCAACGCCATCGTCGGCCGGGTCCGCCCGGGCGACCTGGGCGTCGACGCCATGCACATCAACCTGCACAAGACCTTCTCCACTCCGCACGGTGGCGGCGGTCCGGGCGCGGGTCCGGTGGTGCTGAGCGCCGCCCTGGCGCCGTTCGCCCCCACCCCGTGGATCGTCAATCACGAACACCGCTTCACGCTTGTCGAGGAGGCGAGGGGCCCCGCCGCCCAGGCCTTTGGGCGGATGAGCGCCTTCCATGGCCAGATGGGCATGTTCGTGCGGGCCTATGCCTACATGCTCAGCCACGGGGCCGACGGCCTACGGCAGGTGGCCGAGGACGCGGTGCTGAACGCCAACTACATCAAGGCCCGCCTCAGCGACCTGATGAGCCCGGCCTTCCCGAATGGCCCCTGCATGCATGAGGCCCTGTTCGACGACACCTGGCTGGACGGCACCGGCGTCACCACCCTCGACTTCGCCAAGGCGATGATCGACGAGGGCTTCCACCCGATGACCATGTACTTCCCGCTGGTAGTTCACGGCGCCATGCTGATCGAGCCGACCGAGACCGAGAGCAAACAGGAGCTCGACCGCTTCATCTACGCCCTCCGCGCGCTCGCGGGGGCTGCGAAGGGGGGCGACGTGGAGCGCTTCAAGGGCGCGCCCTATCACGCGCCGCTCAAGCGCCTGGACGAGACTCTAGCGGCCCGAAAGCCACGCTTGAGGTGG
Organism: Caulobacter sp. DWR3-1-2; assembly: GCF_049896225.1. Lineage (NCBI taxonomy): Bacteria > Pseudomonadati > Pseudomonadota > Alphaproteobacteria > Caulobacterales > Caulobacteraceae > Caulobacter > Caulobacter sp. DWR3-1-2. The sequence continues at coordinate 205,814 of NZ_JAFCTW010000006.1, forward strand.
AAACCTGTGGCCGCCGCGCCACTGGCTGCGGAATAGAGGCCACAGTCGGGTTAAGCGACAACGGGACGCCTTTACGGAGAGGCGCCCCAATCTCATATCGGGTCATGTGAGCCGAGAGGCCGGCCTGTCGCCGGGATCAAGCGGACCACGGAACCCGTTTCTTCCCGTCATGAACCTCGTCCTCGCCATGCCTTCCGTGCGTTTCTCCGCCGCCGACGAACTCGCCCGCGAGCTTCTCGGGCGGATTTCGCGCGTGGTCTTGGTGACGCTGGGCTTGATCCTGGTGGTGGCGGGCTTTCTGATCGCGCCTCTGCCCGGTCCGCTGGGCGTGCCGTTGACGGTCGGCGGGCTGATGCTGGTGCTGCGCAACTCGTTCCGGGCGCGCAAGCAGTTCGTGCGCTTCCAGCATGCCCATCCCAAGCTGCTGTTCCCGCTGCGCCGTCTGCTGCGCCGCGAGCCCGAGGTGCTGCCGGTGGCGTGGCAGCAGGTGCTGCGCATGGAGCGTTTGATTGTGCCGCATCGCTGGCGCGTGGCCAAGCGCTGGCGCCGGTCGCTCAAGCGCCGGTCTTCCGCGCACCTCGCGCACAAGCGGCGGCCGTGAGCGGCGCCGCCGAAACGCTCGCCAGGTTGCCTTCGAGGCTCTATCGCCGCCGTCGCCGTCTGGCCCTTGTCCTGCGTGAAACCGCGGGGCGCGTCGCCCGCTGGGCGGCGCTGGCCTTTGGCGTGCTCGTGCTGTTGGCCGGGGTGATCCTGACGCCACTACCGGGCCACCTGGGCCTGCCGCTGCTGGTCGTCGGCCTGATGATCGTGCTGCGTAACTCGTTCCAGGCCAAGCGCCGGTTCCTGCGTTGGCAGAGGCGTCACCCCAAGCTGATCTTCCCGATCCGCCGCCTAATGCGCCGCGAGCCGGAGATTATGCTGGTCGCCTGGCAGCAATTGTTGCGGTCCGAGAAGCTGTTCCTGCGCAAGGCGTCCTGGCGGGTGCTGAAGCGCGGGCGGAAGTATTTGCGCCGGCGGTGGCTGAAGAAGCAGCCGGCTTAGCGGCGGGACCCGAACTCCTCCCCCTGTGGGGGAGGTGTCGGCGACGCCGACGGAGGGGGGAGTGATCGGGCAGCCAATCACAGCCCTGATCGACGACCCTAAAACTCCCCCCACCGATCGCTGCGCGATCGCCTCCCCATAGGGGGAGGGCAATACAAAAAGGGCGCGCCCCTTGCGGAGCGCGCCCTCGATGATTTCGCGAACCTGAAACCGCTATTGCAGCTTCGTGCCGATCTGGCCGATGGCCGCGTCGACCAGGTTGTCCGAGGTTCCCGCCGCCAGGCGGGCGACCAGGACCTGTTCGGCGATCTGGGCGGCGAGGTCGACGGCGGCGGCCTTGACCTCGGACTGGGCCTGGGTCTCGGCCTGGGCGATCTTGCGTTCGGCCATTTCGGCCCGGCGCTTTATCTGTTCCTCGAGCTTGGCCTTGGCTTCGATCGCCATCTGCTCGACGTCGGCCTTGGCGGCCGCCAGCATGGCGACGGCCTGGCGCTCGGACTCTTCGCGTTCGGCGCGGATGGTCGCCAGCATCGCTTCGGCTTCGGTGCGGATGCGAGCGGCCTCGTCGAGGTCGGATTGGATCTTGTTGGCGGTTTCGTCCAGCTTGCCGGCGATCAGCGCCGGAGCCTTGGCCCAGATGACGATCGCGAAGAACAGGACCAAGCCGACGCCGACCCAGAACTCAGGGTTGGCGAGATTCCAGAATTCGCCTTCGAAAAACGCGGGCATCAGGCGGCTCCTCTGCGGACGGCCGAGGCGGCCTTCAGGTCGGCGGCCGAGGCGGACTTGCCGGTCAGCTTCTGGATGATGGCCATCGCCGTGTCGTTGGCCACGGCGCCGATCTGGGCCATGGCCGAGTCGCGCATGCCGGCGATCCGGGTTTCGGCTTCAGCCAGTTGCGCGGCCAGCTTGGCTTCTTCGATAGCGGAGCGTTCGGCGGCCTCGGCGGCAGCCTTGGCCCGGGCGTCGAAGGCCAGGGCTTGCGAGCGGGCGCGAGCTTCGGCCAGATCGGCGGCTGTGGCTCTGGATTGCTCCAGGGCCTCGGCCTGAACCTGACGCGCGGCCTCGAGCGCTCCGGCGATCGTGCTGGCCCGCTCGTCGATCACGCGCCGCATGCGGGGCGTGAAGACGCGGGCGATCAGCACATAGAGAATGGCGAACAGCACCAGCAGGTAGGCGATCTGCCCGCCCCAGTGCTGGAACTCGAATTGCGGCAGGCCGCCCGAGTCGTGCTCGGCGCCTGTCGCTTCATGGGTTGCGCCAGACGCGGGGTGGACCCCGGCGCCGTGGGTCGAGACCGCCGGAGCGGACTGTGTGGGATCAGCCATTACCTAAATCGTCCGGTAGAGGGGTCGCGGCGGCGCCAGTAGCAGCGCCGCCGTCAATCGTATCCGGCGTTAGCCCTTGTACGAGAAGATGATGATGCCCAGAACGAAGGACAGGATGCCCAAAGCTTCGGCCAGGGCGGCACCGACGAACAGGTTGCCGATCTGGCTGGCGGCGGCCGACGGATTGCGCAGGGCGCCCGTCAGGAAGCTGCCGAAGATGGTGCCCACGCCGATGCCGGCGCCGATCATTCCGAGGGTGGCGAGGCCGGCACCGATGAGCTTAGCGGCTTCTGCGTCCATAGTGGTCTAGTCCTAGTTGGTAAGAGGTTGAGTGGTGATGGCGGGTTGGATCCGAGCCTTAATGGCCATGACCCAGATTGACCACATCATTGAGATAGATGCAGGTCAGAACAGCGAAAACGAAGGCCTGGAGGAAGGCGACCAGGAATTCCAGGGCCGTGAGAGCGGTCAGCATGCCCATCGACGCGATGCCGATCGGAGCGCCCAGCAGCAGGCCAAGCTGGCCGGCGGCGGCGGCCGCCACGAAGCCGGCGAACACCTTGAGCGCCACGTGGCCGCCCATCATGTTGCCGAACAGACGCAGGGTGAGGGTGACGGGGCGCAGCAGGAACGAGGCGAACTCGATCGGGATGATCACCGGCAGCAGCAACCATGGCACGCCCGACGGCACGAACAGCTTAAAGAAGCCCAGGCCGTGCTTGGCGAAACCGATGATCAGCACCAGGCCGATGGTCAGCACGCCAAAGGTCGCGGTGACCGCGATCTGCGAGGTGGCGGTGAAGGCCAGCATCAGACCCAGGAAGTTCATGCCCAGGATCAGTGTGAAGACCGTGAACACGAACGGGAACAGCTTGCGGCCCTCGTGGCCGATGATCGAGTCCGTCAGGTTGTCGATCAGGCCGAACACGCCCTCGCCGACCGTCTGAAGACGGCCCGGCACGACTTGCGCGTTGGAGGTCACGGCGGTCAGGAACAGGACGATCGCCGCGAAGGCGACGGTCATGGCGACGTGCGAGTTGGTGATCGCGAGATCGACCTGGCCCACCACCGGCAAGGTGATGTCCGGAAGATCGACGATCTTCTCGATCTTGAACTGATGCAACGGATCGGCCATTGGGCCTTTCGCTCCTAGTCTACTCTGGGCTTGGAGGCTTGCGATCGCGCAGCCTCTTCCGCCCTAGCCAGCGCCATCAGCCGATTGGCCGTGCGACGCGCCATGAACAACGACAAGGCAAAGCCCAGAAGGACTCCGCCGATCAAACCCCAGGGTCCGGTCTTGGCGAACCGATCGACGATCGCTCCCAGGGCCAGCCCGATGAGCACACCGCCCAGCAATTCAGCCAGGATCTTATAGGCCTGACTCGAGGCGGCCATCTCGCCGCTGTGCGATTCAGGTCGGACCGCGCTGGCCTTAAGCGCTTCTGCCCGCTCGTCGAGGCGGCGTAGCGCCTCTGCGCGCGGATCGTCAACCTTGGACATTGGGGTTGTAGGGTCCTGCGATGGCCGAGAGAGCCGTCCCCCAGACCCAGCTTGATCGCGGCGGAACCTATAGATCGCACCGCAGTGCGTCAAGTTGGAGAGAATATCCTTCAAGTGGCAGTTTTATAACGGCTTTTGGCGATATCCGCACCGACTGAGGCAAGTCGGTCCTCGAAGTCCGGATCGGCGCCGCAACGTCAACCGCGATTTCCCCGGATTTCAATGCTGGCGCTGGAATTGGCCCGGCCCTAGCGCGGCGGAGCGGTCGATTGCAAGGCTTAGGGCGTGTTTTGGGGCTTGAATTCATTTCCCTTAAGGGCGCGAAACTTGGGAGGCCGGAAGGCGGAAAATGACGGCGCTTCGAAAGTTTCGCTCGCAACGTTCGTCATACCATTCCAATGTTACCGCAACCATGATCGGCATGCGAAGCGCCGGCGCGAGTCCATCGAGGGAAGAACACGCCATGATCCGCCTTACCCGCACTCTGCTCGGCGCCGTGGCGCTGTGCGCGCTTGGCGCGCCCGTCCAGGCCCAGACGGTCAAGCCGCAGCCGCTGCCCGCCTACAAGAACTTCCACGCCGCGATCTACATCGCCGTCAACGACGCCAAGTCGCTGTCAGACCGAGCAACCTTCGACCGCGAGTTCGAGCGGGCCAGTCGCCAGTTGCACTTCGACAAGGTCTATCTGGAGGTCTACCGCAGCAACAACTTCTCCACAGACGAACAGATCGAGCGGGTCAAGGGCTGGTTCGAGGAACGTGGGATCAAGGTCGCCGGCGGGATCACCCTGGCGGCCGGCGGCGAGGGCGGCCAGTTTGGCACCTTCGACTACGAGAAGCCCGCCGACCGCGCCGAGTGCGAAAAGGCCGTGCGCCTGGCGGCCAAGCATTTCGACGAGGTGATCCTCGACGACTTCTTCTTCTACACTTCGAAAAGCCCCGCCGACATCGCCGCCAAGGGCGACCGGTCCTGGACCCAGTACCGGCTGGAGACCATGCGCAAGGTCAGCCAGGACCTGGTGCTCGGCCCCGCCAAGGCGGTCAATCCCAAGGTGCGGATGATCATCAAATACCCCAACTGGTACGAACACTTCCAGGGCACGGGCTACGACCTGGAAAAGCAGTCGCAGATGTTCGACGGCATCTATACCGGCACCGAGACCCGCGATCCGGTGGTCACTGATCAGTTGCTGCAACAGTACGAGAGCTATTCGATCATCCGCTATTTCGACAACATCCGCCCCGCCGGCTCTAACGGTGGCAAGGGCAATGGCGGCGGCTGGGTCGATACGTTCTCCACCCTCTATGTCGACCGCTACGCCGAGCAGCTGTGGGACACCCTGCTGGCCAAGGCCCCTGAGATCACCCTGTTCAACTGGCGGCCGATGAACGAGGCCGAGGCCGTCGCGCCCGGCGCGCGTCCGTGGAAGGACAAGGCCACCAGCTTCGACTGGAAGGCCATGACGGCCAGCTACAAGAGCTCGGGCCAGGCCAATGATCCAGGTCCTGGCTGGGGCCGCGCGGCCGGCTATTCGCTGGAGAAGATCGACAAGGACCTGGGCCTGCTGGGCAAGCCGATTGGCATAGCAAGCTACAAGCCCTACCAATCGTCGGGCGAGGATTTCCTCCACAACTATCTGGGCAATGTCGGCATCCCGATCGAGCTGTCGCCCAACTTCCCGACCAATGCCGATGTCGCCCTGCTGACTCAGGCGGCGGCCAAGGACCCGAAGATCGTCGACAAGATCAAGGGTAACCTGCTGGCCGGCAAGACGGTGTTCATCACCTCGGGCCTGCTGGGCGCCCTGCAGGGCAAGGGGATCGAGGACATTCTCGAGGTGCGCGACACCGGCCGGAAGGTGGCCCTGCACGACTTCCTCAACGGCTATGGCGCGGGCAATGGCGAGAGCCTGAACGATCCCAAGCGCGAGACGCCGCCGGTGCTGTTTCCAGAGCTGGCCTTCTACACCAATGACAGCTGGGGGATCATTCGCGGGGTCGCCAACGCCAAGGGATTCCCGATCCTGCTGATGAACCGCTACGGCGGCGGGGTGCTCTATGTGCTGACCATGCCGGAGAACCCGGGCGACTTCTACAACCTGCCCCAGGGGGTGACGACCGAGATCAAGCGCTACCTTCAGCGTGACTTCCCGGTGCGGCTGGACGCCGCCGACCGTGTCAGCCTGTTCGCCTACGACAACGGGGCCTTCGTGGTGCAGTCGTTCCGTGACGACGATACGGCCGTGAACCTGTCGCTGCTGGGCGAGGGCGTAAAGCTGCGCGACATGACGACCGGCAAGCTGATCGAGGCCAAGCCCGCTGACGGCAGGGCCGACGCTTGGCGTCGTCAGGGCGTTCCGGTTCGCACCGAATTCGCTGCGGCCGTGGCCCCGCACAGCTACAGGGTCTACAAAATCGAGAAGTAGAGCTTCGAATGATCCCGGCGCGTCCATTTGCGCCGGGATCGTCATTGCTTTTCGCGGCGTTTTGGGGTCTTAGAAGCGCACTTTCCACCAACCAGAAGATTCATGTCGCAACTGAAAAACACCGGCTTCGCCGATCGCATCACCGCCGCCGCTGACGCCAAGAAGGCGATGCTGGCTAAGATGAAGCCGAAGCCCACCGTCACCGACCCCAACTTCGAGCAGCGTCACGTCGAGCGTGAAGCCGAGCTGGAAGCGGTCCGCGCCGCCCGCGCCGCCGTCAAGGAAGCCGCCCGCCAGGACGTTCTGGCGCGCGAGGAAGCCGCCTTGGCCGAGAAGCGCGCCGACCGCAAGGAGCGCAAGGCGCTGTCGGCCTCCGAGCAGAAGATCGCTCGCGACGCCAAGTACGCCGCCCGCAAGGCACGCCAGAAATAATTGACTGAACGGGCCTGGTCGCGTGGTCCTGGCCCCGTCGCGGGCGGACCTCGCGAGGGCCTTAGCCATGCATGTCGATCTGGGTCTGCTGGCGACGATGTTCGCCGTGGCGGCGATCGCCGGCGCTTTCGACGCTATCGCCGGCGGCGGCGGCCTTCTGACCGTCCCGGCCTTGCTGCTGACCGGCATGAGCCCAGTCATGGCGCTGGGCACCAACAAGCTGCAGGGCGCCGTCAGCGCCATTTCCTCGACCAGCGCCTTCGCCCGGCGGGGCCTGATCGACTGGAAGACAGCCCTGCCGGTCGCCGCCTGCGCCGCTGTCGCCGGCCTGGCCGGGGCCCTGTGCGTCAGCCTGCTGTCGCCGCGCGCGTTGGCGGCTTTGGTCCCGATCCTGCTGATCGTTATCGCCCTCTATTTCGGCCTGTCGCGTGGCCTGAAGGGCGAGGACGCCCATCCGCGCCTCACCGTGCCGGTCTTCGCCTTCTGCGTGGCGCCGCTGATCGGCTTCTATGACGGGATTTTCGGACCTGGAGCGGGGGCCTTCTACATGGTGGCTATCGTCACCCTGCTGGGCTACGGCGCGCTGAAGGCCACGGCCCACACCAAGCTGGCCAATGCAGCCTCGAACCTGGGCAGCCTGAGCCTGTTCATCTGGAAGGGCGCGGTGGTGTGGCCCATCGGCCTGACCATGGCGGTCGGGGCGTTCATCGGGGCGCAGATCGGCTCGCGGCTCGCCATGCGGTTCGGCGCCAAGCTTATCCGGCCGCTGCTGGTGGTGATGTCGTGCGCCATGGCGGTGAAGCTGCTGAGCGATCCGCAGAACCCGTTGCGGCATGCGGTGCTGGGGCTGCTTCACTGATAAAAGGTTCTCCCCTTGTGGGGGAGGCAGATCAAGTAGCGATCGGTGGGGGGAGTTTTAGGGTCCATCGATCCGACACTTCCCCCACAGGGGGAGGAATTGCCCCTACTGCGCCGCCACCAACTGCTCGGCCGTGCTCAAGTCCACGCTCACCAGCTGACTCACCCCCCGCTCGGCCATGGTCACCCCGAACAGCCGGTCCATGCGGCTCATCGTCACCGGATTGTGCGTAATCGCGATGAACCGGGTCTTCGTCCGCCGCCGCATCTCGTCGAGCATGTTGCAATAGCGGTCGACATTGGCGTCATCCAGCGGCGCGTCGACCTCGTCGAGCACGCAGATCGGCGCCGGGTTGGCCAGGAAGACGCCGAAGATCAGGGCGCTGGCGGTCAGGGCCTGCTCGCCGCCGCTCATCAGGCTCATGCTGGCCATGCGCTTGCCGGGCGGGCAGGCGAAGATTTCCAGGCCGGCCTCCAGCGGATCGTCGTTCTCGACCAGCCGCAGCTCGGCCTGACCACCGCCGAACAGGGCCTGGAAGAGGGTCTGGAAGTGGCCGTTGATCACCTCGAAGGCGGCCAGCAGCCGCTCGCGGCCCTCGGCGTTCAGCTCTTCGATGCCGGCCCGCAGCTTGCTCACCGCGCCTGACAGGTCGGCGCGCTCGGTGCGCATGGTCTCTAGGCGGGCGGCATATTCGTTGGCTTCCTCCTCAGCCCGCAGATTGACGGGCCCAATGGCGTCGCGCTCGCGTTCAAGGGCGAAGAGATGGGCCTCGACCCCGGCGGCGTCCTTGGGCACCGCGATGGCCTCGCCCGACAGTTGACGGCCTAGCTCCTCGGGCTCCATGCGGGCCTGGTCGCGGATGTGGCCAGCGACCTCGGCGAAGCGCTCGCGGGCCCCGTCCAGGCGGGCGACCAGGGCGGCGCGCTTCTCGCGCGCGTCGCTGGCGGCCTGCTCAGCGGCGCGGGCCGCGCGGTCGGCGGTCAGTCGGTCGGTCTCGGCGGTCTCCAAGGCGTCGGAAGCCCTTGCCCGGCGATCCTCGGCGGCGGCGAACTGCTCGACGATCACCACCAGCTTCTCGGCCAGCACGGTCGGCGCCTCGCGGGCGGCCTCCAGCGCGACGACGGCCTTCAGGCGGTCGGCGTCCAGGCTTTGCTCGCGCCGGCTCGAGGCCTCGCGGCGCTTGGTCCAGTCGCCGTGGTCGCGTTCCAGGGTCTCCAGGCGGCGCTGGCGGCCGGCGGTCTCGCGGGTCTCCTGGTCGCGGGCCGAGCGAGCGGCGGCGGCGGCCTCGCGGGCGGCGCTCGCGGCGTGGCGGGCGGCGGCCAACTGCGGGGCCAGGTCGGCGACGGCCTCGGCGGCGGCGCTCTCGGCGCGGACGGCGGCCAGCGCCGTGTCGGCCTCGACGCGCTCGGCCTCGAAGCGGACGATGGTGTCGTCCAGCGACTGGGCCCGGGCTTCGCGCTGGGCGGCCTCGCGTTCGTATCGGGTCACGATCTCGCGAGCGCCCGTCAACAGGCGCTCGGCGTCGGGCGGACCGCGGCGTTTATCGCGTAAAGCCTTTTCCACCGTGCGCAGGGCGTCGGCTGCGGTCTTCAAGACAGCGGTCGTGGCCTCGGCGCGCGGGGCGACCTGGTCGATCTCGGCCTCGACCTCGGCCAGGCGGGTGCGCTGCTCCAGGCGGACGGCGGCGGGCTTGGGCGCGTTGGCGCGGGCCACGAAACCGTCCCAGCGCCACAGGTCGCCGTCCTTGGACACCAGCCGCGCCCCGACCGGCAGGCCCTTGGCCAAGCGGTCGCCATCGGTCCGCGCCACCACCGCCACATATGACAGACGGGCGGCCAGTTCGGGCGGGGCCTTGATCAGTGGGGCCAGGGGCGTGGCGCCTTCGGGCCAGGCGACGGCGGAAGCTTCGCCGCCAGCCCAGAATGACGGCGCGCGGGAGTCGAGGGCGGCTTCCAGATCGTCGCCAAGCGCGGCCGCTAGGGCGGCGCCATAGCCCTTGTCGGGCGTCACGGCGTCCAAGGCTGGCGAGAAGCCGCTCTTGGCGCGGGGCGCGGTCAGTTGGGCCAGGCCTCGGGCCTCGGTGCGCAAGCGGCCCAGTTGGTCCTCGACCTTGCGCGCCAGATCGCGGGCCTGGGCCTCGGCGGCGGCGGTCTTTTCGCGGGCAGTCTCTGCCTCCTCCAGCGCAGCGCGGGCGGCGGCGAGACCCGCCTCTGCGTTGGCGAAGCGCTGACGGGCCTCGGCGGCGGCGGGATCGACCTCGGGACCGATATCGGCGCGCTCGGCCTTGGCCTGGTCGAGGGCGCGAACCGTGCGGGCCAGCCGGCTCTCGGCCTCGGCCAGGCGCTGGGCGGCGGCGCGCGCGCGGGCGTCTTCGGCGGCGGCGCGGGCCGCTAGCTGCTCGACCTCGGCGTCAGCCTTGGCGCGAGCCTCTTCGGCGGCCTGGGCGGCGGCGGCCAGTTCGGGGCCTCGGGCGGGCGCGGCGGCGATCTCCTCCCGTAGTTGGGTCAGGTCAGCGTCGAGGCGCGCCAACGCCTGGACGGCGTCCTGCAGGCCCTGCGCCTCACGGGTCCGGTCGTCGTCGATGCGCGCCAGGTCGGCCGACAACCGCTCGAATTCGGCGGCGGCGGCTTGCGCCTCGCGCTCGGCCCGGTCCTTCTGGATCGCCAATTGGCCGAGGATCGCCTGGGCGATCGAGGCTTCCTCGCGCAGCGGCGGCATGGCCTTCTCGGCGTGCAGGATCGCGGTCTGGGCCGTGGCGGCCGCGCGGGCGGTGTCTTCGACGCTGCGCGCGGCGTCGGTGGCGTCGCTCTGGGTGCGGTTGAGGTTGTCGCGCGCCTCGGTCCAGCGGGCATAGAGCACGGCGCCCTGCACGGCGCGAATCTCTGACGACAGGCGCTTGTACTTCTCGGCCTGCCTCGTTTCCCGACGAAGCCGGTTCAGGGCGACCTCCAACTCTCGCGCCACGTCATCAAGGCGCGTCAGATTGGTCTCGGCGGCGCGCAGCCGCAACTCCGCCTCATGCCGGCGGGTGTGCAGGCCCGAAACCCCGGCCGCCTCTTCCAGAATGCGGCGACGGTTCTGCGGCTTGGCGCCGATCAGTTCGCTGATCTGGCCCTGGCGGACCAAGGCCGGCGAATTGGCCCCGGTCGAGGCGTCGGCGAACAGCAGCTGGACGTCCCGCGCCCGCACCTCGCGGCCATTGATGCGGTAGGTCGAGCCCTCGCCGCGGTCGATGCGGCGCACCACTTCCAGGGTCGGATCATCATCGAACTGGGCCGGCGCGGTGCGGTCGCTGTTGTCGATGGTCAGGGTGACGTCGGCGTGGCTGCGGGCCGGGCGACCGCCGCTGCCGGCGAAAATCACGTCGTCCATGCCGCCCGCGCGCATGGCCTTGGCCGAATTGGCCCCCATCACCCAGCGCAGGGCTTCCAACAGGTTGGACTTGCCGCAGCCATTGGGTCCGACAACGCCCGTCAGACCCGGTTCGATCCGGAATTCGGTCGGTTCGACGAAGGACTTGAATCCCGAAAGGCGCAGGCGCTGGAACTGCACGGCCCGCGCCCTCCCCTCAGGCCTTGGCTGTCTTGCCGGCCGCCTTGTCGATGGCGGTCGCCAGGTCCTCGATCGATTGGCCGCCTTCGAAGCGCTGTCCATTGACGAAGAAGGTCGGGGTTACCTGCACCTGGTCGCGCTCGGCGGCTTTCTCGACCCGACCATTGATGGCGGCCAGCGCGGCCTTGTCTTGCAAGGCGGCGGTGAACTGGGCCTCGGTGAGGCCAAAGCTCTTGCCGATCTTCAGCAGTCCGCCCCACAGGTCTTCGCTCTTGTAGATCGCGTCCTGCTGGTGGAACACCGCGTCGAGAACCTGGAAATACCGGGCCGGACCCACGCGCCGGGCCAGCAGATAGCCGGCGGCGGCGAACTGGAAGGGCTCGGTCAAGAACTCGCGGAACACATAGCGCACCTTGCCCGTGTCGATGAACCGCGCCTTGAGGACCGGGAACACTTCGTTGTTCCAATGGGCGCAGTGGGTGCAGGACAGCGAGGCATATTCCACCACCTGCACCTTGGCCTTGGCGTCCCCGAGGGCCATGTCGCCGTCGGCCGGCGGCAAGGGCGCGGCGCGCGCGATCGTCGGGATGGCGATCACCGCCACGCCCGAGGCCGACCAGCCCAAGGCAGGCAGGCCCGTACCGATCAGCGCGCGCCGGTCGAGGATCATTTCGCGGCGGCCTCGGCGATGGCCGCGTCCAGTTCGACCAGCGAAGCCTCGCCGCCGTCGTCGCCATGGATCTTCTTGCCATTGACCACGAAGGTCGGGGTGCCGGTGATGTTGGCGTCCTTGCCGTATTTCTCGACGCGGGCGTTCAGGGCCTTCAGCGCCTTCTCGTCGTTGACGCAGGCGTTGAACTGCGCCTCGTTCATGCCCGACGACTGGGCGATGCGCAGCAGGCTGCCGCGATAGTCGCCCGTGGTGAACATCTCTTCCTGCGAGCGGTAGATCGAGTCCAGCACCTGGAAATACTTGTCCTTGCCGGCGCAGCGGGCCAGCAGGAAGCCGGCGGCGGCCAGTTGCGGCGGGTTGGTCAGGAACTCGCGATAGACATAGTTGATCTTGCCGGTGTCGATATATTTCGACTTGAAGGCCGGGAACACCTCGTTGTTCCAGCGACCGCAGTGGATGCACGAGGCCGAGGCATATTCCACGACCGTCACCTTGGCCTTCGGATTGCCCAGGGTCATGTCGTCGGCGTTGCTCGTCTCGGCCTTGTTGCCACAGCCCGAAAGCGCGACGGCCACGGAGGCGGAGAGGGCGACGACGGTCAGGAGCCGGCGGGTCAGCGGACGCATGGTCGATCTTCCTTGAACAGGCTGCAACAGCAGAGTTAAGCGCGATTCTTTAGGCGCGTGAAAAGGGCGCGGATAAGGCGTTGGGATGAGCCTATCGGACGCCCCGTTGTCAATCCAGCGCGAGGCTTTAGCGCGGATCGCGCAGCACGCCACGCCCCAGCTTCAGCAGGGCGTCCTTCAGCCCGCCTTCGGGCTGGCCGGCCAGGCTGTCGGCCAGGTCGCGCTCCTGGGCGGCGTCGAGCGGCGGCTTGCGGCGCGGACGTTGCGGGGCGGCGCTGGCCTGGACCTTCACCGGCCCCTGGACGATGCGCAGCCTGGTCACCGCGCCCTTGCCCAGCAGCAGGTCCAGCCTCTGGGTGATCTGCGGGGCCTGGTGCTGGATCAACGAGGCCACGGGGCCGTCGACCCGCAACTCCAGCGTGCCGCCTTCTCCCGGCGTGCGGCTCTTGATCACCCGCACGGGCTCGGTGCGCCGGGCCAGGGTCTCGCCGACGATCTCGCGCCAGCGGGTTTGCAGCAGGGCCGGCCCCTGGCCGAACTTGGCGTCGAGTTCCTTGATCAGTGGGGCCAGCGACTTGCCGGCCGGCGGGGGGCTGCGAAACTGCGGCCGCGTGCGGCGGCGCTTGAGGATCGCCAGGGCTTCTTCCGCAGTGGGCAGGGGACGGCGCATGGGGGAAGATAGCAGGCCCTCCCATTCCACCCAAGGATTTGCCATAGGAAACCATGCTCGACATCCCCGCCCTCCGCGCCGCCCTGCTGGCCTGGTACGACGCCCAGGCGCGGGACCTGCCTTGGCGCACCGGGCCGGCCGCCGGCAAGGCTGGACAGCGGTCCGACCCCTATCGCGTCTGGCTGTCGGAGGTGATGCTGCAGCAGACCACCGTGCCGCACGCCACGCCCTATTTCCTCGGCTTCATCCAGCGTTGGCCCACCGTGTCGGACTTGGCGGCGGTGGATGACGGCGACCTGATGGCCGCCTGGGCCGGGCTGGGTTACTACGCCCGGGCCCGCAACCTGCTGGCTTGCGCCCGCGCGGTCGCCAACGACCACGGCGGGGTGTTTCCTGATACCGAGGAGGCCCTGCGGGCCCTGCCAGGCGTCGGCGCCTATACCGCCGCAGCGGTGGCGGCGATCGCCTTCGATCGCGAGGCCAATGTGGTCGACGGCAATGTCGAGCGGGTGATGGCGCGGCTGTTGGCGGTCGAGACGCCCGTGCCCGACGCCAAGCCCGAACTCAAGCGCCTGGCCGGCGATCTGGTCACGGGCGAGCGCCCCGGCGACTGGGCCCAGGCCCTGATGGACCTGGGCGCGACGGTCTGCCGGCCCAAGAGCCCGCTCTGCGCGCTTTGCCCGGTATCGGCTTGGTGCGAGGGCTTGAAGACCGGCTTGCCGGAGACCTTCCCCCGCAAGCTGAAAAAGCCCGCGCGGCCGCATCGGCACGGCGTGGCCTATGTGCTGACGCGCGGCGACCAGACGGCCTTGGTCCGCCGGCCGCCCAACGGCCTGCTCGGCGGTATGCTCGGCCTGCCGACCAGCGACTGGCGCTCGGAGCCCTGGCGGGACGAAGAAGCCGCCGCCGCCGCACCGGCCGCCGGCGCCTGGCGCGAGTTCGGCACGGTGGAACACGTCTTCACCCACTTCTCCCTGACCCTGCGGGTGCTGCGCGCCGAGACCAACGCCGACGGTGATTTCGTCTGGACCGAGCCGGCGGGGCTGAGCGGCTTGCCGAGCGTGTTCCTCAAAGCGGTGAAAGCGGGGCGCGAGCGGCTGGTCTGATTTCCTTCTCCCGCAGGGGGAGAAGGAAAAGCTCAGTTCATGCCCGCCCGCACCTGCGAGCGCAGCACGTCGATCGGCGCCAGGCCCGCGTCGGTCTTGAAGTGCCAGTAGGTCCAGCCGTTGCAGGCCGGGGCCGATTGCACCAGGGCGCCGACCTTGTGGATCGAGCCCGACAGGTCGCCCACGGTGATCGAGCCGTCGGCGCGGACCTTGGCGGCGTGCGAGCCCTTGGCGCAGTAGAGGGTGTCGCCCGGATTGAGCAGGCCAGCCTCGACGATATTGCCGAACGGCACGCGGGGCTCGGAGCGCTTGCTGCCCATGACGTCCAGGTCGCCGGGGGCGATCGGCACGACCTTGGCGATGCGGGTCCTGGCGTGTTCGATATAGTCGGTCTCGCGCTCGATGCCGATGAAGCGACGACCCAGGCGCTTGGCGGCCGCGCCGGTGGTCCCCATGCCGAAGAACGGATCCAGGATCACGTCGCCCGGCTTGGTGGTCGACAGGATCACCCGGTAGAGCAGGGCCTCGGGCTTCTGGGTCGGATGCGCTTTATGACCATCAGCCCCCTTGATCCGCTCCTCGCCGGTGCACAGCGGAAGGGTCCAGTCCGAGCGCATCTGCACCTCGTCATTGGCCATCTTCAGGGCGTCGTAATTGAAGGTGTAGCGCTTGGCGCCCTGGCTCTTGGAGGCCCAGATCAGGGTCTCGTGGGCGTTGGCGAAGCGGGTGCCCTTGAAGTTGGGCATCGGGTTGGACTTGCGCCAGATCACGTCGTTGAGAATCCAGAAGCCCAGGTCCTGCACGGCCACGCCGACCCGGAAGATGTTGTGATAACTGCCGATCACCCAGATCGCGCCGTCGTCCTTCAGCACCCGGCGGGCGGCCGTCAGCCAGTCGCGGGTGAACTTGTCATAGGCGGCGAAGCTTTCGAACTGGTCCCAGTGGTCGTCGACCGCGTCGACCTTGGAATTGTCGGGCCGCAGCAGGTCGCCTCCCAGCTGCAGATTATAGGGTGGATCGGCGAAGATCAGGTCCACGGACTTCTCGGGCAGGGCGTTCATCGCCTCGATGCAGTCGCCTTGGATGATGGTTTCGGGTCCGAAGGACATGGCCGCTTTCCGTCAAAAACACTGAGCGGAATCATGAGTCTTGATGGTTACGCGTCGGTGAACGGGCATGGTTACCCGCCTGTTAACCCCGACCGAAACCTGTGAACGAGTCCAATTAGACTCAAAATCCATCGGTTCGACGGGCGAGCGCTTGATGTTCTTGTATTGTTCTGAAATGATTTCGGGGCACAGCGAGGATGCGATGGCGCTCATTCGAGGATATGTCGCCGCCAGCCTGGACGGCTTCGTGGCGGACGCGGCGGGCGATGTCGACTGGCTGGCGCCCTACGCGGCGGCGGACGGCGGTCATCGTGATTTCCTGGGACAGGTCGGCACGGTGGTGATGGGTCGGCGCACCCATGACCAGCTTTCGAGCCTCGGCGTCGGCTGGCCCTATCCCGACAAGCGCGGTCTTGTGGTGACGTCCGGGCGCGGGGCCAGCGTCCATCATGGCGTGCGGTTCTGGACCGCAGGGCTGCCAGCCTTGATCGCCTATCTACGGGTCCTCGACGACGGCGACGCCTGGGTGGTGGGCGGCGCCACGCTGTTGGCGGCGATGATCGAGGCGCGGGCTTTGGACCGGTTGGAACTGCTGGTCGCGCCGCTGTTGCTGGGTGAGGGTCTGCGGCTGTTTCCGGCGAAGGCGCCTGGGCTGAAGAACATGACACTGAACCGCGTCGAGGCCTTGGGCCGCGGCATGGTGCGACTGGACTATGGGTTGAACTACAAGCCGGTCCGGAAGCCCTTCGCCCGACCCCAACGTCCGCCCATCCCGGCTTTCGCGGAGAGCAGCGGAGTTCTGGGCTAAGTTTCCAGCCCGTCGTCGAAAGCCTCGTTGAACGGGACACCGCCGAAATCCAGTTCTCGCGCCAGGGCCAACTTGACCGGCGCCCAGGCCATGCGGTGGATCGGCGAGGGGCCCAGCCTGCGCAGGCCCTCGACATGGCAGGCGGCGTGATAGCCCTTGTGGCCGGCGAAGCCGTAGCCGGGGTGCAAGGCGTCCATCTCGATCATGATCTTGTCTCGAGCTTGTTTGGCCAGGATCGAGGCGGCGGCGATCGAGCAGGACAGGCTGTCGCCCTTGACCACGGTCTTGATCGGGCAGGGCAGCTTGAAACGGTAATTGCCGTCGACCAGGGCGATGTCGGGCTTGACCGCCATGCCCTCGATGGCCCGGCACATGGCCAGGCCGGCGGCGTGCAGGATGTTGAGCTCGGCGATCTCCTCGATGCTGGCCAGGCCCACGCACCAGGCGATGGCGACCTGCTTGATCTCGATCTCCAGCGTGGCGCGTTGCTTGGCGCTCAGCTTCTTGGAATCGTTGAGGCCCTTGGGCACCCGCTTGGGATCGAGGATCACCGCCGCCGCGCTGACCGGACCGGCCCACGGACCACGCCCGGCCTCGTCCACACCGCACACCAGGCCGGGGCCGCAGGCGGCCTCCAGCATCATGTCGGGGCCTGTCAGGGCCTTGGCGGCGGACTTGGGCGGCTTGATCACGACGGCGGTCTTAGGGGGTTTCGCCGCGCGAGGGAATCCCGGAGCGACGAGTCTGAGCCCTATTGAACGGCCAGCAGCAAGATTGGCAAGACCGTGCCCAGCACCGCGAGCACCGCAGAAACCTTGCGCAGTCGGCCCTGGGTCAGGCCGATCCACAGTCCCAGCAGCGCCGCGAGCGTCAGCCCCAGCGCCGTGCCCAGGAAGAAGATCTGGACGGCCAGGGTCGAGGGCTCTTTCGCCTCCGCCTTCGGGGCGGCGCTGCTGGCCGCCGCCGCCGGGCCCGCCCCCTCGGGCGGCTTGGCCGCCGGCTCCGCGTTGGGACGGCCCGGCTTGAGCGCGTAGTGCTGATGGATGTGGACCTCGGAGAGTTTCGCGATCACCGACGGCGGCCGGTAGTCGGCGCCGTGCGCCTCGTGCAGGCCAAACAGCTGCAGCGCGCCGGTCAGGGCGAAGAACAGGATCGACGGCGCGAAGAACACCGCCAGATAGAGGTGCAGGTCGCGCAGGGTCCGGGGCGTGGGCCAAGGGCGCGCGGGCGCGCGGTCCGCTGGGGTCTTTGAGTCGCTCAAGGGAGTCTCCACCGCATGGAAGGTCGCGCCATGGCTAACGCGCCAGCTTGCGACATGCCTCATGCCGAAAGCAGGTCGTGAAGTGGTCGTTGACCAGCCCCGTGGCCTGCAGGAAGGCGTAGACGATCACCGGGCCGCAATATTTGTAGCCCTTGGCTTTGAGCATCTTGGCCATGTCGACCGCCAGGGGCGTCTGTGTGGGAAGGCCGGTGGCGGCGGTCCACTGGCCTTGGATCGGGGCGCCGCCGACCATGTCCCAGAGCAGGGTCCCCAGGTCCTCGCCGCGATCGCGCATGTCGCAATAGATCTTGGCGCCGGAGATCGCCGCGTCGATCTTGCCGTTCGAGCGGATGATGCCGGCGTCGCTCATCAGCCGAGCGCGGTCGGAGTCGCCGAACCGGGCCACCGTATCGGGGTCGAAGTTGGCGAAGGCGGCGCGGAAGGCCTCGCGCTTGCGCAGGATGGTGATCCACGACAGCCCAGCCTGGAAGCCGTCCAGCACCAGCTTCTCCCACAGGGCGCGGGAATCGTACTCCGGCACGCCCCATTCCTCGTCGTGATAGGCCTCGTAGAACGGGTCGCCGTTCATGCCGCGCCAAGTGCAGCGTTGGATCTCGCTCATGGGCCGTAGCTTGGCCGAACTCACAGGCGATTTCCAGAACTTTTCAGGAACAGCCCCGCGAGCCGCGCGATCCAAACTGGACCTCATCCTGAACCTGTTGAAGAACGGGGCTTCGCGTTCCGTGCTGAAGTCTTTTAGAGGGCCGGCGTCGATCCCGGAACCCAATCTGGCCGATCCACCGCCACCGCTCGTCCCTCAACCGTCAGCGCGGCGCCCTCGATGCGGTCCAGGCGCAGCAGGGCCATGGCGCGGCCGTCGCGGCCCGACAGCACCTCGCCGGCCCGCAGGGTCCCGGACAGAACCTCAGTCCCGAAGGCGGGCGGCGGGCCGTCGAAGGTTATCGGCAGCATCCGGGTCTTGATCACCCCCCGCCGCTTCATGCGGCTGGTCGTCTCCTGGCCGACGAAACAGCCCTTCTTGAAGTCGATGCCGTTCAGCAGGTCGAAATCGGCCTCGATCGGGTAGGTCTTGTCGGTCGCCCAGTCGGCCGGGCCAGGGACGCCGAGGGCCAGGCGGTGGGCGTCGTAATCGTCCTCGGCGGCGGTGTGTGGAAGGTTGTTCGCATAAGACCTGGCGCCAAGCGACGGCAGGCGCGGGTCCTGGAACCAGCCCCCTGCCGCTCCTCCCGGCGAATGCCGGGACCCAGATTCATCCTGGGTCTCTTGCACCTCATGATCTGGACCCCGGCGTTCACCGGGCTGAGCGGAGAACTGTGCAAAGACCGAAAGCTCGCTCGCCGCCAGATCCACCTTGGCCCGCAGCCTGTACATCGTCAGCCGCGTCAAGATGGCGTCGCGATGCTCGGCGGCGACGTCCAGCAGCACCCCGTCCGCCGTCCCGGCCACGAACAGGTCGTACAGCAGGCGGCCCTGCGGCGTCAGCAGGCCAGTGAAGCGCAGTTCGCCCACGCCCAGGGTCTCGATCTCCTGGCTCAGCAGGCCGTTCAGGAAGCTTTTGGCGTCGATGCCCGAAACGGCGATCACGGCGCGGCTGGGGAGGGGGGCGATGACGGTCTGGCTCATGGCCCACATGTGGCCCGCCGGACGCGGTCGCGCCAGTCCCTGTCGGCGCGGAAAGCTGAGCCGTTATCGAGGGATGCGCCGACTCGCCTGTGGCCCTATACATGCACCGATGACACAGCGGGCCTTCCCGATTCTCTTCATCACCGCCACGCGGATCGGCGACGCCGTGCTTTCGTCTGGCCTGATCCGGATGCTGGCCGACCAGGTTCCCAACGCCCGCTTCACTATCGTCGCCGGACCGCTCGCCGCCCCCCTGTTCGCCCATGTTCCCGGTCTGGACCGGGTGATCGTCATGGAAAAGAGCAAGGGCAAGGGCCACTGGTTCAAGCTGTGGAACCAGGTGCGCCACAAGAAGTGGGGCCTGATCGTCGACCTGCGCGGGTCCGGCACGGCGCTCTTCCTGCGCCGCGACAAGCGGGCGATCTGGAAGAAGTCGCCCGGCGAGCCGGTGCACAAGGTGATCGACGCCGCCCGGGTGCTGAAGCTGGAAGGCGATCCGCCGCCGCCGCACCTCTACATCACCCCCGAGGTCCAGGCCCTGGCCGATCAGATGCTCAGCCCGCGCGCCGGCGACCCGACGGGCCCGCTCCTGGCGGTCGGCCCGGCCGCCAATTGGGTGGGCAAGATCTGGCCGATCGAACGCTTCGCCCAGACCGCCCAGCAACTTCTGGGTCCGCAGGGGCCGCTGGCCGGCGGCCGGCTGCTGATCATGGGCGGCCCCGGCGACAGCCGCATGGTCGAGGAACTGCGCATGGCCTCGGCGCGCGGTCGCTATGTGGACCTGACGGGCAAGGTTGATTTGCTGACCGCCTATGCCGCCCTCAAGCGCGCCGACCTGTTCATCGGCAATGACAGCGGCCTGATGCACATCGCCGCCGCCGCCGGCATCCCCACCATCGGCCTGTTCGGCCCCTCCGACGAGCGCCGCTACGCCCCCTGGGGCGTCAACACCCGGGCGGTGCGCGGACCGCGCTCGCTGGACCAGTTCCTGGCGGTCGACCCAGACCTGTCCCAAGCCATCCGCCACATGAGCGACCTGCCGGTGGCCACGGTGGTGCGGGCCGCCAAGGCGCTGATGGCCCAGGTGAAGGCCGGGGCGCTGGCCGAGGCCCAGGCGGCTTTGAGCGTTGAAGGCGACGCCGAGGAGTTGGCCGTAGAGGACGCGGCGGTGACGCCAGAGCTTTACCCGGTGGTCGAGGATGTCGCGCCGGAACTCGACACGGTTCTCGACGAGGCTTCCGCTCTCTCCGCTCATTCCGACGAAAGTCGGGACCCAAGCTGAGTTTCACGGTGGGCACCGCGCCCGCAACCGCCGACGCCGCTTGGGTCCCGGCTTTCGTCGGAATCAGCGGAATGAATATTGGTCTTGCGAGCCTGGGCCCCCGGACCTAGACCGCCCCAAACCCCCGCAGTAGCGCGCGCCATGACCCAGACCTTCGACCTGATCGCCAGGCCTCGGCGGGAGAGATCTTCGACGCGACCGGCCTGACGCTGCTGCCGGGCGTCATCGACAGCCAGGTCGACTTCCGCGAACCGGACCTGGAGTGGAAGGAAGACCTCGAGAGCGGTTCGCGCGGCGCGGCCCTAGGCGGCGTGGTCGCGGTGTTCGAAATGCCCAACACCGAGCCGACCACCACCGACCACGACGCCCTGGCCGACAAGCTGGCCCGCGCCAAGGGCCGCATGCAAACCGATCACGCCTTCTATGTGGGGGCGACCACGAGAACGCGACCTTCCTAGGCGAGTTGGAGCGCCTGCCCGGCTGCTGCGGGATCAAGGTATTTATGGGCGCCTCGACCGGCTCGCTGCTGGTCCAGGACGACGAGGGCGTCGAGAACGTCGCGGTCACGCCCCAGCACCTGACCCTGGTCGCCCCCGAGGCCTATGGGTGGCTGAAGGGTTTCGCCCAGATGAACCCGCCGATCCGCTCGGCCGAGCACGTGGCCGGCGTTTGGCGCGGCATCGAGACCGGTATGGCCGACGTCCTGGGCAGCGACCACGCGCTCCACACCCGCGAGGAGAAGGCCCGGCCCTATCCGGCCTCGCCCTCCGGCATGCCGGGCGTGCAGACGCTCGTTCCCATCGTGCTGACCCATGTTGTCAATGGCCGGTTGAGCCTGGAGCGCTTCGTCGATCTGACCAGCCATGGCGTCAACCGCATCTTCGGCCTGGCCGACAAGGGCCGCATCGCCGAGGGCTTCGATGCTGACTTCACCATCGTCGACATGAAGGCCCGGCGCACGATCACCTACGACTGGATGGCCACCCGCTCGGGCTGGACGCCGTTCGACGGTTTCGAAGCCAAGGCCTGGCCGGTGGCGACCATCGCGCGCGGCACGGTAGTGATGCGGGACGACGAGATCGTCGCCGAGGGGACTGGGGCGCCGGTTCGGTTCCTGGAGACCCTGGCGGGGTAAAGGTCCTCCCCCTGTGGGCCCCCTGTGGCGGAGGAACGGTTGCGCCGGCCTAGACTTGCGCTAACCTCCCTCCATGGATGGGACATCAGAAACCCAGGCGCGGTTCCGCGACGCCCGCTATGCGCCTCGGGCGCTGGAGGTGGAGCAGCGCGGCGACGTGCTGATCCTGCGCAATCCGACGCCCTATTCCTCGACAATCCAGACCGTGATCGCGCCGCTCGCCCGCTGGGCGGGGCAGGCGCCGCATCGCGTCTGGCTGGCCGAGCGAGACGGCGAAGGCTGGCGGACCGTGACCTATGGCGAGGCGGCGCGGCAAGTCGCCGCCCTGGCCGGCGGACTTTCGACCCTGGGCCTTAAGCGCGGCGACTGCCTGCTGATCCTGGCCCGTAATGGCGTCGACCACGCCCTGATCGGCTACGCAGCCATGAGCCTGGGCGCGGCGATCGCGCCGGTCTCTCCGCAATACGGCCTGAAGGGCGCGGACCTGACCCGTCTGGCCTTCGCCGTTGAACGCCTGAGGCCGGCCATGGTCTATGCCGACGACGCCGAGGCCTTCTCCAACGCCCTGGCGGCGCCGTTCCTGGCGGACCTGCCGGTGATCGCCAGCCGCAACGCCCGGCCTGGCGATGTCGGGTTCGAGAGCCTCTTGAACGCCCAACCCGCCGCGCCGGCTTGCCGCCCCGACGGCGCCGCCAAGCTACTGCTGACCTCCGGCTCGACCGGCCAGCCCAAGGCGGTGATCTGCACCCACGCCAACATCGCCCTGAACGCCGCCCAGATCGCCGCCTGCTACGACGATCCCGAGCCGCCGGTGCTGGTCAATTCCGCGCCCTGGAGCCACAGCCTGGGCGCCAACGCCATCCTGCACATGGTGCTGCACCGGGGTGGGACTCTCTATATCGACGCGGGCCAGCCGGTGGCGGGCAGGTTCGACGAGACCGTCCGCAACCTGCGCGAGGTCGCCACCACCTATCACAACATGGTGCCGGCCGGCTGGGGCCTGCTGGTCGGCGAACTGGAGCGCGATGCGGCCTTGGCGGCCAGGTTCTTCGAGAAGGTCCGGGTGCTGCAATATGGCGGCGCGTCGATGGCCCAGAGCATTCTGGACCGCGTCCAGGCCGTGGCGGTGCGCACCATCGGCGAGCGGGTGACCTTCGCGGCCGGCTATGGCGCCACCGAGACGGGCCCGACGGCCTGCAACATCCATTGGCTCAACGCCCGCTCCGGCATGGTCGGCCTGCCCACGCCGGGCACGGCGGTGAAGCTGGTCCCAGCTCCCGGCGGGCCGGCCGACAAGTTCGAGATCCGGGTCAAGGGCCCGCAGGTCTCGCCCGGCTATCTGGACCAGCCGGAGGCCTCGCGCGACGCCTTTGACGAAGAGGGCTTCTACCGGCTGGGTGACGCCGCGCGGCTGGCTGATCCCTATGACCCTTCGGCCGGCCTGGTGTTCGATGGCCGGCTGGTCGAGAACTTCAAGCTGGCTAGTGGGACCTTCGTGGCGGCCGGAGCGCTGCGAGTGGCGGCGGTGTCAGCGATCGGCGGGGTGGTCTCTGACGCGGTGGTCTGCGGCGAGGGACAGGACGGCGTCGGACTGATGCTGTTCCTGGATCCCAGGGCCTGCGAGCGGCTGGGCGATGCGGCGGCGATGCGCGACGCGGTCCGCATCGGCCTGGAGGGCCTCAACGCCACGGCCAAGGGCGGCGGCAGGGTCGCCCGCGCCCTGATCCTCGACGGCGGGCCGGACGCGGGCTCGGGAGAGCTGACCGACAAGGGCTATATCAACCAGGCCCTGGCGCGCGACCGACGGCCG
Organism: Caulobacter sp. DWR3-1-2; assembly: GCF_049896225.1. Taxonomy (NCBI): domain Bacteria; kingdom Pseudomonadati; phylum Pseudomonadota; class Alphaproteobacteria; order Caulobacterales; family Caulobacteraceae; genus Caulobacter; species Caulobacter sp. DWR3-1-2. The sequence continues at coordinate 229,075 of NZ_JAFCTW010000006.1, forward strand.
GCGGAGCTGGCCCGGCTGTTCGCGAGCGAACCGGACGACGGGGTTTTCGTATTCTCTTGAATTGTCATCCCGGACAAGGCCCGAAAGGGCCGCCGATCCGGACCGCCGGAAGCGCGGCGCTCACGCGTCGGTCTCGGAGCTGCGCGCTGGGCGCTTGTCCGGGATCACAGAACTCATGAAGTGAGAACCAAGGCATGAACGGCGCGGACGCCCTGATCACCACCCTGGCCGACAACGGCGTCACCGCCTGTTTCGCCAATCCCGGCACCAGCGAGATGCAGTTCGTCGCGGCCCTGGACCGCGAGCCCCGCATGCGCTCTATCCTGTGCCTGTTCGAGGGGGTGGCGACCGGGGCGGCCGACGGCTATGGGCGGATGACCGGGACGCCGGCCTGCACCCTGCTGCACCTGGGACCGGGCTATGCCAATGGCGCGGCCAATCTGCATAATGCGCGACGGGCGTTCACCCCAATCGTCAATATCATCGGCGACCACGCGACCGGCCATCGCCAGTACGACGCGCCGCTCAATTCCGACATCGCCGCCCTGGCCGCGCCCAACTCGCTGTGGGTCAAGTCGGCCGACAGCGCCGACGCCGTGGGGCCGCTGGCCGCCGAGGCGGTGGCCGCCAGCTTCGGCGCCCCAGGCGGGAACGCCTGCCTGATCCTGCCCGCCGACAGCGCCTGGAACGAGACCAAGGTGGCCGGCCCGGTGACGAAACATCCGAGGCCCAAGACGCCAGACCTGGCGCAGGTAGAACGGGTCGCCGAGGCGCTGAAGGCCGCCGCCAAGCCCGTGCTGCTACTGGGGAGCGTGGCCTGCGGCGAGGGGGGCGTGGCCGCCGCCGGACGGATCGCCGCCACCGGCGTGCGCGTGCTGACCGACACCTTCACCGCCCGCCAGGCGCGCGGCGAAGGACGCTTCCGCCCCGACAAGCTGCCCTATTTCGGCGAGGCGGCGCTGAAGGACCTCGACGGCGTCGATCTGATGATCCTGGTCGGGACCCTCGAGCCGGTAGCCTTTTTCGCCTATCCCGACCGGCCCAGCGTGCTGGTTCCGCAGGGCTGCGCCACCCTGACCCTAAGCGACCGGGGAACCGACGCGGCGGCCGCGCTCGAGGCCCTGGCCGACGCCTTGAACGCCCCGGCCAGGGGGGCGGTCGAGCCCTACGCGCCGCCGACCCCAACGGCCGGAAAGTTCGACGCCTGGGCCATGGGCGCCTCGATCGCCCGCCACATGCCGACCGGCGCGATCATCTCCGACGACGCGGTGACCGCTGGCCTGCCGATCTTCACCCAGACCCGGAACGCGCGCGCTCACGACTGGCTGTCCCTGACCGGCGGCGCGATCGGCCAGGGCGTTCCGCTGGCGATCGGCGCGGCCGTGGCCTGTCCCGACCGCAAGGTCCTGGCGTTGAGCGGCGACGGGGCGGGGATGTACACGGTGCAGGGCTTGTGGACGATCGCCCGCGAGAAGCTGGATGTGACCGTGGTGGTGTTCGCCAATCACGCCTATCGCATCCTCGGCATCGAGATGGGCCGCACGGGCGGCGGGGAGCCTGGTCCGGCCGCGTCACGATTGTTGGACCTTTCCGACCCGCGCATCGACTGGGTGGCCTTGGCCAGCGGTCTGGGCCTGCCGGCTGAGCGGGTGGAGACGGCCGAGGCTTTTGACGAGGCCATGGCCAGGGCCATGCGCGAGCCGGGGCCGCGATTCATCGAGGCGGCGATGCGGTAGGCAAGCGCCGCAGGACGCCCCCTCCGTCGGCTTCGCCGCCACCTCGCCCGTTTCACGGGTGAGGAGAAAGAACCCGCCTCCTCCTCACCCGCATCGCGACGGAGGGGGCGTCTTGGCGCCGCCCTAAGGCAACCGCAACACCGCCCGCAGTCCCCCCATCGGGGAGCGCTCGAGCGTCAGATCCCCGCCCAGTCCCCGCGCCATGTCGCGGGCGATGGCCAGGCCCAGGCCGACGCCCTTTTCGTTCTGGTTGCGCGACTCGTCGAGGCGGTTGAACGGTCGGAAAGCCTCCTCGTGCAGATCGTCGGGAATACCAGGGCCGTCGTCATCGACGAAGACCCACACTCCGCCGCTGGGCCGGGCGGTGGATGACACCCGCACGGTGTCGCCATGGGCGGCGGCGTTGTCGATCAGGTTGGCCAGGGCGCGCTTGAAGGCGTTGGGCCGAAGGATGGCCGACAGGTCGTCGCCCATCTGGGTCTCGATACGGGTTCCGGCCCGGGCCGCGCCGTCGCAGACGCCCTCGATCAGCGGCTTGAGCAGCACCTCCCGCGTCGCCTCGCCGCCCTCGCCGCGGGCGAACGACAGGTACTCGTCGATCATGTGCTCCATCTCGGACAGATCGCCCTGCATGGCCTGGATCTGGCCGCTGGGCTCGGCCAAGGCCAGTTCCAGCTTCAGCCGGGTCAGGGGCGTGCGCAGGTCGTGGCTGACCGAGGCCAGCAGGGCCGTGCGCTGCTCGATATGGCGTTGGATGCGGGCCTTCATGGCCAGGAAGGCCTGGGCCGCCATCCTCACCTCGCGCGCCCCATGCGGCTTGAAGGCCTCCTGGTCGATGCCGCGCCCGAAGGCGTCGGCGGCGTGGGCCAGGCGCTCGATGGCGCGCACCTGGTTGCGGATGAACAGGATCGCCACCGCAGTCAGCAACAGGGTCGCCACCACCATCCACAGGATGAAGATATGGCCCTGGGTGGCGAAGGCGCGATCGCGCGGAGCGATGATCCGCAGCACCCCCTCATGCACCTGCACCCGGATGTCGACATGGCCAGGATAGCGCGTGGTGTCGAACCAGAACGGGTCGTCCAGCCGGTCGTCGAGGGCGGTGCGCAGCGAGCGGTCCAGCGAGGCGAAGATCGACGGGCGCTGGCTGGTCGGCAGCTTGCGGCCCTTTTGCAGGGCGATCGACAGCGACATCGAGTCCTCGGCCCGCGCGGCCATCCTGTCGAGGGCGGCGGGCGAGGGGTCGTCCTTGTAGGTCTCCACCGCCCACGCTACGTCGCCGGCCAGGCCCTCGGACAGGCGGCTGGTCACGGTCTCCCAGTGAGCGTCGAAGAACGCCCAGGTGACGGCGATCTGCATCACCGCCACGGGCAGAACGATGATCAGCAACGACCGCCCGAACAGCGAGGTCGGCAGCCAGCGTTTGATCTGGCGCGGGATGAAGAGCTTGGTGCGCAGACGGGTCATTAAATCCTCCCCCTGTGGGGGAGGTGGCGCGAAGCGCCGGTGGGGGGAGGGTTGGGGTCGTCGATCCTGGATGAGGTGATCCTCCGATCACTCCCCCCTCCGTCGCCTTCGGCGACACCTCCCCCACAGGGGTAGGATTTCTGAATTGCGGTCGCCATCATCAATCCGGCGTCAACCGATACCCAATGCCCCGCACCGTCTGCAGGTACCGCGGGTTCTTTGGATCCGGTTCGATCTTGCGGCGCAGGCGGGTGACCTGGACGTCCACCGCGCGGCCGGTGGCGTCGACGGTGTCGGCGGCCAGTTCTAGGCGATCGACGGGCTCGTGCGCCACCCGGGCCAGGCGGCGCAGCAGGGTGACCTCGGCCTCGGTCAGGCGGATCGGCTCGCCGTCGCGCGTCAGCTCGCCGCGCTCGGGCTCGAAGGCGCAGCGGCCCAGGGAAAGCTCGCGCGGGCCCGACGGCTTGGGGGTGGAGCGGCGCAGTATGGCCTCGATGCGCAGCAGCAGCTCACGCGGCTCGAAGGGCTTGGCCAGGTAGTCGTCGGCGCCGTGGGTAAGGCCCTCGATGCGGTCGCCGGTCTGGTCGCGGGCGGTCAGCATCAGGATCGGCGTCTTGCCGACCTCACCGCCCTTGGCCCGCAGGCGCTTGGTGAAGGAAAAGCCGTCCTCGCCGGGCATCATCACGTCCAGCACCAGCAGGTCGAAGTCCATCGATCCGGTCAGCCGGTCGGCATGGGCGGCGTCGGCGGCGGCGCTGACCCGGAAGCCGGCGCGGGTCAGGAATTCCTTCAGCAGGACGCGGATGCGGTCGTCGTCATCGACCACCAGCAGGTGGCGCTCGGCGCGCTCTTCGGGGCTCAAAGGACGTCCCTCCGGTTCAACCCGACACCTTGGCGCGGACCAGCCAAGGCCGCCAGGATGCGGCGGGTTCCGGCCACCCCGTCCAGGCCGCCGGTGCGGTAGGCCCGCCCCAGCAAGCCGCGTAACCGCTCCGACACCCGTGTTTCGAAGGCCGCGCCCTCGGGGGTCAGCAGGGTAGGCCTGCGCCGGGCGTCCAGGTCCCCGGCCGCCTTCTGGACCAGGCCCAGGCGCTGCAGGTCGGTCAGGGTCTTGCTGGCCGCCTGCTTGGACAGGCTGGTCAGTTTCGACAGGTCCTGTACCCCGATGCCAGGCCGCCGGCGCAGCAGGAAGGCGGCGCGCCAGTGCGAACGGCCCAGGCCGGGACCCTCGGCTTCCAACGCCGCGTCGACTGCCGCCCACAGGGCCGCCTCGGCCAGCAGCAGCAGTTCCAGCCCGCTGTCCAGCTGCTCTTCGCCCAGGATCAGGCGCGGGTCGGTGGACCCCGCCGAGAGGCCCGAGGAGAGGCCCGAGGAGAGGGGCGTGACCACTAGCTTGCGTCCATTTTATTTGACCTGCCGCCCCCCGGGGCGTCTAAGAACCGGATTCCAAATAAGGAGGTCTTGGACCGATGTCTCTCGTTCCCTTCGACGATCGCGATGGTTGGATCTGGCTGGATGGCCAGTTCGTTGCCTGGCGCGAGGCGAAGGTGCACGTATTGACCCATGGCCTCCACTACGCCTCCTCGGTGTTCGAGGGCGAGCGGATGTATGGCGGCGAGATCTTCAAGCTGACCGAGCATACCGAGCGCCTGTTCAAATCGGCCGAAATCCTCGATTTCAAGATCCCCTACACGGTGGAGCAGATCGATGAAGCGTGCAAGGCGACCGCCGCCAAGAACGGCCTGACCGACTGCTATGTCCGCCCGATCGCCTGGCGCGGCAGCGAGATGATCGGTGTTTCGGCCCAGCAGACCAAGATCCACGTGGCCATCGCCGTTTGGGAATGGCCCAGCTATTTCGACCCGGCGACCAAGGCCAAGGGCATCCGCCTGACCTGGGCCAAGTACGACCGTCCCGCGCCCAACACCGCGCCGACCGCCGCCAAGGCCGCCGGCCTCTACATGATCTGCACCGTCTCCAAGCACGCCGCCGAGAAGGAAGGCTATGCCGACGCGATGATGCTCGACTACCGCGGCTATGTGGCCGAAGCGACGGGCGCCAACGTGTTCTTCATCAAGGATGGCGTGATCCACACCCCCACGCCCGACTGTTTCCTCGACGGCATCACCCGCCGCACGGTGATCGACATCGCCAAGCAGCGCGGGATTGAGGTGGTCGAGCGCCATATCGAGAAGCAGGAACTGGCCAGCTTCACCGAGTGCTTCATCGTCGGCACCGCCGCTGAGGTGACGCCCGTGTCGCAGATCGGCGAGTTCACTTTCAAGCCGGCCGCGATCTCGCTGTCGCTGATGGACGAGTACGCCCGGCTGGTGCGGCGCGAGCTGGTGGACGCCTAGGCCTGTAATTCCTCCACCACAGTGGGAGGACTATCTTAACCCGCCACCTTCGCTTCCAGCTCCGCCAACCGCGCCCGCGTCGACGCCAGGTCAGCCCCAAACCGCGCCGGATCGGCCGCCGCCAGCCGCGCGGCGACATCGTAGCTTTCGCGGTAGAGATCCAAGGCCCGCATCCGGTGACCGCGGTCCTCGCGCAGGTCGGCCAGGCGTTCCAGCGACACCGACAAGGCCCGCCGCGCGCCCGGATCGGCCGCCTCGCGGCCGCCGTGCGAGCGGCGCAGGGCCAGGGCTTCCTCGAAGGCCGACAGGGCCTCGTTGAGGCGGCCTTCCATCTCGGCCACGTCGCCGACCCCCGACAGGGCGCCGGCCAGCAGGTCGTCGGCGGTGAAGTCGTCTGGCCGAGCGGCGCGGGCTGAGCGGGCGAAGCTGACGGCTTCCTCATAGGCCTCGGCGGCCTCGTCCAGGCGGCCCTGACCGCGAGCGAAGTCGCCGAGATCGCAGTTGGCCTGGGCCTTTTCACGGTCGTTGCTCGCCACCCGGAGCATGCGGCTGAGCACCCTTGCCGCCTCCGGCCAGGTCTCGGTGCGGCTCAGGGCGATCAGCTTGGCGCGCAGTTCGGCGAAGGTCTCGACGGGGGCGACCTTGGTCGGTGCGTCGGCGGCCGTCATGACCACGGCCGTGACCGTGGGCGCGGGGGCAGTCTCGGATTTTGACAGGGTCAGCTTGGGCTGGCCGGGCGGATCGATCGCGATGATGGACGGCGGTTCGACCCGTTCAACCGGCTCCGGGGTGACCTCGGCCGGGGCATCGACGGCGGCAATCGGCTCGACGGCCAAGATCGGCGCGAGAACAGGCTCTCGGCCGCCCAGATCGACCGGCGCGACCCTGGGCCGCGATTTCGGTTTCGGTCGCGGGGTCAGGGCGGCGACGAGCAGCAAAGCCCCCGTGATCGCCGCCGCCCAGCCCACGAACGGCCGGTGTGGCTCGAACGGCCCGAGATCGAGGTGTTGCGCCCAGTCCCCCAGGACGCCCCAACCGCCGATAACATACCCCGATGTCGCCAGGATCACCCCGAGGATGATCCCTACGAGCCGAGCCATCATGTCGCCCCCTCAATGACCGCGTTCGTAAGGAGCGGCACGTCACAGCAGCCGAGGGGCGCCGTCGAGCGGTCACAACCGCCAGGGGAAGCCCCCGGCGCAAGCGCTGCCTTATCGGGCGCCATGCGGGCGAGGCGCCTTCAAATCAGCCAGGTGCGGGGGCGGGGATAGGCTTCGCCCTTCAGGAGATAGACCAGGCCCATGATGGTCCTGACCACGAACCAGACGCTGATGGCCCCCATGATCGTGCCGCCGACGATCATGATCGGGATGCCGATCAGCAGCACCAGCAGCGCCAACCCCACGAAGATCAAGGCCAGGCCGATCAGGAACCACCAGATCGACAGCCAGAAGGTGCGGATGGCGAAGATGTAGTGGCTGGCGTTGATCGGCCCGGCTGTGTCGCGATTGAGATAGGCGACGATCAGCCCGACCAGGAAGGTCAGGCCGTTGGTGAAACCCAGCAGATACAAGGCGTAGACGACGATCGGCAGGACCTTGTCCTCCTCGACGCGGTCGGGAGCGGGGGCGATGTCGGTCATGGTCAGATCATCCAGTTGCGAGGCGTGGGATAGGCCTGGCCCTTCAACAGCCAGGACAGACCAAGGATGCACCGCACGGCGGCCCAGATGCCGACGGCCGCCAGGATGACCAGGCCGATCCCGGCGATCACCAGCACGCCGCCGATGCACGAGAACAGCAGCCACAGCCAAAAGGTGCGGATCTGGAAGACGTAATGGCTCTGCATCCATTCGGGCGCGGCGGCCTTGCTGACATAGGCCAGGATCGCGCCAATCACCGCCGTGAAGCCGTTGAACGGTCCCAGCGCCAGCAGAATATAGATGATCACCGGCAAGGTCTTGTCGTCCTGCAGGGCGGGCGGCACGGCGGGGTCTTTGATCGGGCTCATGGGACGATGCTCGTCGAAGACGCGGCGGAAGGCAAATGAAGGTCGTGTAAGGCGGCGTCTAGCTTCCTTCTCCCGCAAGTGGAGAGGGATTCCGTCAGACGCTCGGCAGCAGGTCTTCCGGCAGCGCCTGCGGATCGAGCCCCTCGCCGCGGCCCAGCCAGGGTAGCGCCGCCGCCAACAGGATCAGCACGAAGGCCATGCGGGCGGCGATCTCCAGCGCCAGGCCGGTCATGCCGGGGCTGAAGGCCATCAGCAGCATGGCGACCGTGCCGACCGCCAGCAGGCCCATCACCCAGGTCAGCCCCTCGCGCGGGGCCAGCACGCTGGCCATTTCAAAGCGGGCGCGCGGCGCCAGATCGGCGGCCACCCCGGCGACGGCGCGGACCAGCAGCGCGAAGCTGGCCAACCGATCCTCGAACCGGCCGGGGCCGACATAGCTGTGAGCCGCCAGCACAGTCTTGCGACGGCCAAACACCAAGGTCAGCACCCGCCGGCGGCCGCCCTCGCGCGGCCGGGCCAGGCGAAAGATGGTCAGGGTCGATAGGGGAAAGCGCTGCTCGCGCGGGCCGCGACGCTCGACCAGCTCCGCGCCTTCCAGTGTCCAGACCGTTTCCGGCTGGAAGGGGGCGAGGCGGACGCTGTGCGAAAGCGGGCTCACCCCCGGACGGCGGTGATTTCCACCCCGGCCGCGGCGGCGTGGGGGGCCAGGGCCAGGGGCTTTTCGACCCGCACGCGGGCGCGGGTCACGCGGCTGTCGGCGAAACAGGCCTGGGCCAGGCGCTCGGCGAAGGTCTCGACCAGATCGATATGGCCCTCGGCGGCGATGGACAGGGCGGCCTGCAGGATGGTCTCGTAATTGACGGTGTCGCCCAGCTGCTCGCAGTGGCTGGCGGCGACGTCGAGCTCGACATCGATGACCAGGGGCTGTTGGCGGTCGTGCTCATGGTCATAGACGCCGATCCAGGCCTCGACCTTCAGCCCGCGCACGAACACCTTGGTGACGATGATCCGCGCCGGGCTGGGCTGGGTCGCGTCGTTCGGGGCGGTGGGCAGGGGTTGGGCGGCCACGGCGAGACTCTCAGGAACCGATGATGTCCGGCGTGCGCCAGCCCAGATGCTGACCCGCGTCGACCGCGATCATCTGGCCCGTGACCGCCCTTGCGTCAATGAGGTAGCGCAGGGCGGCGGCGATCTCGCCTGGGTTGGCGTGGCGTTGCAACAGGGTTCCGGCCGCCTCGGCCTCGAACTCGCCGGGGGCCTGATGCACCGACCGCAGCACGGGACCGGGGCCTATGGCGTTGACCCGGATGCGCGGCGCCAGGTCCTGGGCCAGGGTCTGGGTCACCCACCACAGTCCGGCCTTCGAGAGGGAATAGCTGAAAAACTGCGGATTGGGACGCAGCACGCGTTGATCGACGATGTTGACGATCTGGCCCTCCAACCCATTGGCGGCGTCGGCGGGCAAGGCGGCCGCGAAGGCCTGGGCCAGCACGACGGGGGCGCGCAGGTTGGCGTCCAGATGGGCGTCCCAGCTGGCGCGGGTGGCGCTGACCAGGCGGTCGTCCTCAAAGGTCGAGGCGCTGTTGATCAGCAGGGTGACGGGGCCGAGCGCGGCCTGGGCGCGGGCGATCAGGCCGGCGGTCTGGTCCTCGTCGGCCAGTTCGGCGTCGAGAATGACGGCGCGCTGGCCCAGGGCCGCGATCTCGTCGGCGACGGCCTGGGCTTCGTCGCGGGCCGTGCGGTAGTGGACGGCGACGTCGAAGCCGGCCCGCGCGGCCTCCAGGGCCAGGGCGCGACCGATCCGGCGGCCGGCGCCGGTGACCAGGGCCGCGCCGCGCGAGGTCATCGGTTTAGTCGAAACGACCGAATTCATACATGTTGAGGCCGAGGAGGACGGCCAGGAAGATGACGATGACGCCGATGGCGAGCATGGTGCGGGTCCGTTGTTCAGACTGAAGATGATGCGGCTTTAGCGGTGCGCGTGGCCGGCCGCAAGCATGGGGCGGGCTTCAAGTCGATGTTTCCCTTCGGAGCTCCAAATCTCCGTCTACCCGGCGAAGGCCGGGGCCCAGGTGAAACCCACGAGCGGCCCGGGATGAATCTGGGTCCCGGCCTTCGCCGGGAAGCCGGAGGTGGGAGGAGATCGGTGTGGACTGACCTGTGCGAGAAGAAAGGCTAAGCTGCCCCCCATGCTCTGGCGCCGCCACGTCGAACCCTTCACCCGCCCAATGGTCTTCGCGTGGTTTCGCCTCAGGCGCGGCCTGACGCTCGGCGTGCGCGGGGTGGTCACCGATGACGAGGGCCGGGTGCTGATGGTGCAGCACACCTATGTCCATGGCTGGCACCTGCCCGGCGGCGGGGTGGAGCGCGGCGAGACGGCCGAGACGGCGGTGATCCGGGAACTGCAGGAGGAGGCCGGCGTCCGGGTGATCGGGCCGGTGACCCTGGTCTCGGTGCATAGCAATGAGCGCCACCATCCCGGCGACCACGTGCTGGTCTATCGCGTCCAGGCCTGGGAGCCCTGCCCTTCCAGCGCCCAGGGCGAGATCAGCGAGGTCGGCTGGTTCGCGCCCGACGCCCTGCCAGGCGACGTCACGCCGGGCAATCGCAAGCGCATCGCCGAGGGCTTCCACGGGGCGGAACCCGACCCAATGTGGTGAGATCGAAAGATCAGCCCTTCCCCAGTGATCAACGATCATTAAAATGAGTGTTTGAACGAGGTCCGCCGTCTCCCCAGATGAGAGCGGCCCCAGCCCGGAGGAGCACAGCATGCGCGACTATCTGAAGTTCTATATCGATGGCCAGTGGGTGCAGCCCAAGGGCTCCCAGACGGTGGACGTGATCAATCCCGCCACCGAGGCCGTCGCTGGCCGGGTGACCCTGGGCACGGCCGAGGACGTCGACTTGGCGGTCCGCGCCGCCCGCAAGGCCTTCGCCACCTTCTCGGTCACTAGCCGCGAAGAGCGCGTCGACCTGCTTGAGCGGATCATCGCCGAATACCAGAAGCGCTTCGAGGACATGGCGAAAGCCATCACCGAGGAGATGGGCGCCCCGTCGTGGTTGGCCCAGCGCGCCCAGGCCGCCATGGGCATCGCCCACGTCCAGACGGCGCTGCAGGTGCTGAAGGACTACAAGTTCGAGGAAGACCGCGGCACGACCCATCTGGTCAAGGAGCCGATCGGCGTCTGCGCCTTCATCACCCCGTGGAATTGGCCGGTCAACCAGATCGCCTGCAAGGTGGCGCCCGCCCTGGCCGTCGGCTGCACCATGGTGCTCAAGCCCTCGGAAGTGGCGCCGTTCTCGGCCCAGATCTGGACCGAGATCCTGGCCGCCGCCGGCGTGCCGGCCGGGGTGTTCAACCTGGTCAATGGCGACGGCCCGGTGGTCGGCGCGGCGCTCAGCTCGCACCCGGAAGTCGACATGGTGTCGTTCACCGGCTCGACCCGCGCGGGCATCGAGGTGGCCAAGAACGCCGCCCCGACCGTCAAGCGCGTGCACCAGGAGCTGGGCGGCAAAAGCCCCAACATCATCCTCGACAACGCCGACTATGAGCGCGCGGTCGGCGGCGGCGTGGCCTCGGTGATGATGAACTCGGGCCAGTCGTGCAACGCGCCGACCCGGATGCTGGTCCCGCAAAAGCGTATGGACGAGGTGATCGCCATCGCCAAGGCCGCCGCCGACGCTCACACGGTGGGTGACCCGAACGGCAATTCCAAGCTGGGCCCGGTGGTCTCTGAGGTGCAGTGGAACAAGATCCAGGGCCTGATCCAGAAGGGCGTCGACGAGGGCGCCACCCTGGTCTCGGGCGGCCCTGGCAAGCCGGAAGGGCTGGAGGTCGGCTACTATGTCAAGCCAACCGTCTTCGCCAATGTCACCCCCGACATGACCATCGCCAAGGAAGAGATCTTCGGCCCGGTGCTGGCCATCCTCGGCTATGATGGGGTCGACCAGGCCGTGGCGATCGGCAACGACACCGAATACGGCCTGGCCGCCTACATCTCCGGCAACGACCCGGCCGAGGTGCGGGCCGTGGCCTCCAAGCTGCGGGCCGGCCAGGTGATCCTCAACGGCGCGGGGACCGACCTGATGGCCCCGTTCGGCGGCTACAAGATGAGCGGCAACGGCCGCGAATGGGGTGACCACGCCTTCGGCGAGTTCCTCGAAACCAAGGCCGTGCTGGGTTACTCGCCGAACGTGGCGGCAGAGTAACGAGATTGGGGACAGGCGCATGCGCCTGTCCCCTTTCAAACTCCGCTCATCCCGGCCTTCGCCGGGATGAGCGGATTGATACAGCAGGTCTTGTTGACGCTTGGGCAGCCTTTACCCTCACGTCAGGCGGCGTTACCTCCCGCCCAACAACGATAATCGACCGGGAGAGAAACGATGGACGGCGGCGATAGCCTCGCGAGCGCGCGCGACCCCAGCACCGCGCCGTTCAAGCCGCTGGCGATGAAGGGCCCGGAGATCACTGTCGATCGGCGGGCTGACGGCAGCATCGTCATCACCTCCAACCATCCGCCCGGCGACAGCCCACGCACCATCAGCCACCTGCTGGCTGAAAAGGCCGCGCTGCATCCCGACCGGCCCTATCTGAGACAGCGCGAGCCTGGCCACGGCCCGTGGCGGCAAATGACCTACGGCCAGGCCCAGCGGGCGGCGGAGGGGGTCGCCCAGTGGCTGCTGGACCAGGGCGTCACCGCCGACGACAGCGTGATGATCCTGTCGGGCAATTCCATCGAGCATGCCCTGATGACGCTCGGGGCCTATGGGGCCGGGGTCCCTGCCGCCCCGATCAGCCCGGCCTACAGCCTGATGTCGGCCGACCACGGCAAGCTCAAGCACTGCTTCGACAAGGTCGCCCCGCGCGTGGTCTTCGCCCAGTCCGGCACGATGTTCGACAAGGCCATCGCCGCCTTGCGAGCGATCAATCCCGACCTGCTGCTGGTCACCGCCGACGGGACCGGAGAAGGCGCCGTCGCCTTCGACACGGTCGCCGCCACGCAGCCCCGGGATGTGGCCGCCCAACGCGAGACGCTCACCCCCGCCACCGTCGCCAAGTACCTGTTCACCTCTGGCTCGACCGGCATGCCCAAGGGCGTGCCCCAGACCCACGCCATGATGGCGGGCGTCATCGCCGGCCAGGAAGGCCTGCGCACCGACGAGCGCACCGACGAGCTCGCTGACAGCCTGGAATGGATGCCCTGGAGCCATATCTCGGCCGGCAATATCGGCTTCAACGCCGTGATCTGGAACGGCGGCACCTTGTGGATCGACGAGGGCAAGCCGCTGCCGGGGATGTTCGAGACCACGATCAAGAACCTCTACGAGGTCTCGCCCATCGTCTTCGGCTCGGCCCCGATCGCCTTCTCGATGCTGGCCGGGGCCATGGAAGCCGATCCGGTGCTACGCGCCGCGTTCTTCAAGAACCTGCGCTACATGGCCTATGGCGGGGCGACGCTGTCGGACGACGTCTACACGCGGATGCAGGCCCTGGCCGTGGCCGAGACCGGTCATCGCGTGCCGCTGGCCACGATGTATGGGGCGACGGAGACGCAAGGCATCACCCTGACCCACTGGATCACCGAGCGGGTCGGGCTGGTCGGCCTGCCGCTGCCGGGCATAGCCCTGAAGCTAGCGCCATCGGGTTCGAAATACGAGGTGCGGGTCAAGGGGCCGACGGTGGCCAGCGGCTATCACAAGGACCCGGAGAAGACGGCGGCGGCCTTCGACGAGGAAGGCTTCTACAAACTTGGGGATGCGGCGCGGTTCGTCGATCCGGACGACCCGTCCAAGGGCCTGGTGTTTGACGGCCGAGTGACCGAGGACTTCAAGCTCGACAGCGGCACCTGGGTCAGCGTCGGCGTGCTGCGCCCCGACCTGGTGGCCGCCTGCAGCCCCTATGTTCATGACGCGGTGATCGTCGGCCAGGACAGGCCGTTCGTCGGGGCCATGGTCTGGCCGTCACCCGCCGGCCTGGCGGCGCTGGTCGCCGATCCGGGGCCGGGCACGCCACTGGACAAGCTGACGGTGATCCTGCGCGCGCGGATCGGGGCGTTCAACGCGGCGGCCGGCGGCTCGTCGCGGCGGGTGAGCCGGGTGGTGATCCTCACCGAACCGCCGTCCATCGACGCCGGTGAGATCACCGACAAGGGCTATGTGAACCAGCGCGCGACCCTGGAGCGCAGGGCGGGGCTGGCGGCCGCGTTGTATGCGAGCGCGCCGGTGGAAGGGGTGATCGTCGTCTGAGGTTCAGGGACGTGCTGGGGGCACGCACTTGTGAATGTCCCCAGCCCGTTCACAGCCTCTATCGTTCGCCATCTCCCTCCACGGACGCCTCCCAACTCAGCGCCCCGCGATCCAGCACGATCGTCTTGTCGGAATAGCCCGTCGCCATCAGACCCGCCGGCTTGGCGGGGATGGCCGAGGCGCCACGCGGCCAGCCGTCGTGGATCTCGACGACCGCCACCTCGACCTTGCCGGCAGCCTTGGCGGTGAAGCTGAGGGTGACGCCGTTGGGGTCAGGAGCGTGGTAGGACAGGCTGCTCCATTCACCCGCCGTGGTGGGCAGGATCAAGGGGCGGCCGTTCAGGCGCGGCTCGCTCAAGGCCAGGCTGGGGCGCAGACGCAGGGTCAGCACCTCGGCGCCCGGGCTGGGCAACGCGCGGATCAGCAACCGGTCGCCGGAGCGGTTGATGGTCAACACCGGTCGCTCGACCGAGAGCACGGCGGTCGGCGCCATCCACACCGGCTCGCGATAGAGCGGCGGATAGGCCTTGAGCGCCGCCGCCGCGCCGCCGTCGGACAGCACCACTTTCGACCACGGGTCCAGGCGCGGCTGAGGCGAGACGCGCCAGGCCGTGCCCATCGACAGGTCGGCCAGGTGGCTGGCCTCGGCCAGGCGCGGGCGGGTGGGTCCGCTGTCGCCGATTCCGGCATGGATCAGCAAGCCGGCGCCCGCCACGGCCGCGACGCCGGCGAAGATCGGCGACCAGCGATAGGCGGCGAAATCGAAGGCCAGCGGGATCAGGGCTGGGGCGGCCAGGATCGCGAATACCGCCAGCACAGCGGGCTCCATCAGGCCCACACCGGCGAAGGTCCAAGCCCCCCACGAGCCCAGCTGGGCCACGACAGCGGTGGCCACCAGGCAGACGACCAGGGTCATCAGCCAGGCCACCCGTCGATCGCGCGTGCCGCCGACGGCGGTGACCAAGGCCGCCACCAGGCTGGCGGCCAGCAACGGCCAGGCCAGCATCACCGAGCCACCGGGCAGCAGGGCCTGGGTCGTGATCGTCAGGGCCAACAGCACCAGCAGCGCGCCCAGCCAGGCGCCCCAGACCCCGACCGCCCGGCCCAGGCTCAGCCATGCCAGGACGATCACCGCGCCGGCCATGCCCAGGCCGACGGGATCGAACCCGCCGACCAGGCTGCAGGCCCCGCCGAGAAGGGCGGCGATGACGGTGATCCACATCCGGCCCGTGCCGCGCGCCTGCAGGATCAGCACGCTCAGGCACACCCCGATCAGCAGGATCCCCGCTCCAGGGAGCAGGACGTTGAACTGGCCGAGCACGGCGTAATAGCGCTGCTGGTCGGCGATGCCGATCAGGCGTCCAGCCAGGTGGAGGGCCAGGACGGCGCTGGTGGCCAGCAGTAGAAAGCCGGCGATGCCGCGCAGGATCTCCAGCGGCTTGACCCCGAAGGTGGTCAGGGCGCGAAAGCCGGTGAAGACGATCAGCGCCCCCGCCAGGCCCAGGATCACCCAGCCGCCCCAGACGGGATAGGCCACGAGCCCCAGGGCCAGGACGTCGGAATAGATCAGGTCCGGCGCCTTGGCCGGCAAGGCGGCGCCATTGGCTAGGGCGCGGACCACCGGCAGGGCCTGGTCGCCCAGGTTCTGCAGGCTGCCCTGGTTGAGGTGGTCGGGGGTGGCCAGCGGCGTGTGATAGGCCAGCTGGTCGTCGATGAAGGCGAAGTTCAGGCCCGGCAGACCGGCGCGAAGGGCGTGGGTGAAGTCGGTGTCGTTGGGCATGCGCTGATAGACGGCGGCGGCCAGGGAGTTGGCGGTCGGCTGGTGTGCGGTCCCGGCATAGAGACGCAGCAGGTCGCCGCTGTCGGTTCCGGTCTGGAACATGGCCGCGCGGCCGGCGTCGCCCCGGGCCTCCATATTGATCACCACGCCCACATGCTCGCGCAGCGGATCGCGGGCGAAGAAGGCCTCGGCGCCCAGCAGGCCGGGCTCCTCGCCGTCGGTGAACAGGAAGATCACGTCGCGGGCCGGCGGCGGGCCGGCCTTCAGGGCGCGAGCGATCTCCAGGGCGGCGGCGACCCCGGCCGAGTCGTCGGCCGCGCCGGGCGAGTTATGGACGGTGTCATAGTGGCTCATCACCAGCACGGCGGGCGCTTGCGGGTCTGTTCCGGCCAGGGTGGCGACGATGTTCTGCACCGCGCCGACGGCGGTGGCGCGGGGCGACCACTTGGCGGCGTCGCGCACGCCTTCGCCGGCCCGCACGAAAACGTCCAGCCCGAGGCCGCTGGCTCGGCCCATCAGGTGGTCGCGCACCCGGACGATCTCGGCCGAGCCGATGGGGTGAGGTTTGGCGCCAATGGCGCGGACATCGACCATGGCGCGGCCGGCCGAGAACTGGTTGGCGGGGGCGTTGGCGGGGAGGGGAGCGGGCGTGCGCAGCGCCAGGTTGGCGATCGCCAGGCCCAGCAGCAGGCAGATCCAGACGCCAAGCAGCCTGATGGTCTTCATGCGAGCGCCTCCGCAGCGAATACCCCAGGGGCAAGGTGGGACTGTTCGGGATTCGATAAAAGCCGCGCGCAACGAAAAGGGCGACCCGGTTTCCCGGATCGCCCTTCGTTTGTCATGCTGGAAGCGGACGACGGTGAGCCGTCGACCCTTTTCCGGGTCGTCCTAGAACTTCGACCGCAGAGTCACGCCGTAGGTGCGGGGCGCGCCGAGGAAGGCGTCATAGGTGATGGTGTCAACGGCCGGACGGTAGGTGGGATTGGCCGCGTTGACGCCCGACGAGCCTTGCAGGAAGCCGTTGAAGGCCACTTGCTTGTACTCTTCGTCGAACAGATTCTGACCCCACAGCTCGACGGTCCAATGATCGTCAGCTGCGCCTAGGGCGACGCGAGCGTTCACCAGGGTGTAGGCCTCCTGCATCTTCGGTGGGAACAGGTCGGAGCCGGTGTTGTAGTCTGACGAGTACTTGGCGCCGACGTTGAAGCGGGCCTTCATGTTGTCGCCGACCGGATGCTCATAGCTGAGCGAGCCCGACAGCGAATATTTGGGGGCCAGCGACAGCCGGCTGCCCGGCAGTAGGGACAGCGCGCCGCCCGGATCGTTGGGGACCTTCTGGTCGCCATATTCGGTCTTGGCGTAGGTGAAGCCGCTCTGAACAGAGAGGCCGCGCACCGGTGTGAACCACAGGAAGTCGGCGTCGACGCCCCTTGAAGTCACTTCGGGAACCGGCCGCACCACGAACGAGGTGCCCAGGAAGGTGTTCAGCTGGAAGTCGCTGAACTTTTGATAGAAGCCGGTGACGTTCAGCAAGACCGTACGGTTGAAGAGGGTGTTCTTCATGCCGATTTCGTAGCTATCGACGAATTCGGCCGGGAACGAGGTGTTGCTGATCGGCTTGATCGGCAGGCCGGGCGTCAGGCCAGCGACGGTGCCGTCGCTCGACTGCGAGCGGTCGAGATTGAAGCCGCCACCCTTGTAGCCGCGGGCGTACGAGGCATAGGTGAACACTTCCGGCGAGATGCGGTACGCGGCCTTCAGCGTGCCGCTCCACTCCTTGTCCGAACGCTTCTGGGTATAGCCGCGGTTGTTGAACGCGGGGTTGGCCCAAGGCAGGCAGAGATTGGCCAGCACGGGGCCGACATTGGCCGCGCCGACGATCCCGGCGATGGCTCCGGCGCGGCTGAGGGCCGTTCCGCAACCCACACCGCCGTCACTCAAGGTCTGGTAGGTGTCGACGGTCTTTTCGTCGATGCTGTAGCGCAGGCCGGCCGTGAGTTCGAAGGCGTCGGTGACATGCCAGGTGTCGTTGGTGAACAGCGCGATGGTCGTGGCGCGTTGCTTGTAGCTGTCATAGAGGCCTTGGCCCGGCGTGAAGCTGGTATTGGGCGCTCGTCCCGTCAGCAGCGCCACGAAGTTGGGCACGCCGCCCGGCGTCACGGCCGCCGACAGCAGGCGACCCAGATACTGTTCGTAGTTGCGGCCGTAGAGGAAGTTGGCCTTGTTTTCCAACCGCTCGTCGGCCAGGAATGCGCCAACCAGCCAGTCGAACTTGGCGGTCTTGCCGGCCAGTCGCAGTTCCTGGGTGTAGGTCGTGAACTCGGCGTAGTTGGTGCCGTCCTTGTTGCGATAGGCCAGGTCGGCGTCGGTGAAGTCGGAATCCTGACCGTTGTCGGTGCGCCAGTTGCGGATCGCCGAGATCGAGGTCAGATCGCCGAACGGGGTCTCGATATTGCCTTCCAGCGAGACGCCCTTGTCTTCGACCGACGAGGGCGCGCCGCGGTTCTGGTATTCGACGCGGGCATAGGGGTCGGCTGGGTTGGCCAAGGCTGGCCCGCCGTTGACGATAGCCAGGACGCCCGCGGTCGGGCCGGTGCGGATCTGCACGGCGCCGCAGCAGTTCTCGTCGCGCTTGGTATAGTCACCGATCAGCTTGAAGGTGGCGTTGTCGTCCGGCACGAACAGCAGTTGGCCGCGGACGGTGTAGAAGCCTTGGTCGCCGTCCTGCTTGCGGTCGCTCGGGCCCTTGCCGTTGACGACTTCGTTGTAGCCATTGCGCTCGCGGGCCGCGACATAGAGCCGGCCGGCCAGGGTCTCTGTGCCAAACAGCGGACCGGTGACCGAGGCCGAGACGCCATGGGCGTTATAATTGCCGGCGGTCAGTTCGGCGCTGGCGCCAAAGCCGAACTCGGGCTCCTTGGTGATGATGTTGATGACGCCGGCCGAGGTGCTCTTGCCAAACAGCGTGCCTTGCGGGCCCTTCAGGACCTCGATGCGTTCCATCTCGCCCAGGTCGCCGAACGACACGCCGTTACGCGGGCGATAGACGCCGTCGATCACGACGCCGACCGAGCTTTCCAGGCCGGGATTGTCGCCGACGGTGCCGACGCCGCGGATGCGGGCGGTGGTCGAGGCTTCCGAGGTGGTCGAGGTGACGGTCAGGCCGGGGGTCAGGATCGTCAGATCCTTGATGTCCTTGATGCCGGTGTCTTGCAGAAGCTTGGCGCCAATGGCGGTGACCACGACCGGCACGTCCTGCAGGTTCTGTTCACGCTTCTGGGCGGTGACGACAATGCTGTCGACGGTGGGAGTGTCTGTCGTGGACTGGGCCTGAGCCGCCAGCGGGGTCAGACCGGCGAGCACGACGGCTGACGCCGTGCCGCAAAGCACCTTCGTAAAGCGCATTTCCTACCTCGGTTTTGTTTTATGACGTGAGCGCTTGCATCGCCCCCGCCTTTTGATTTGGTCCAGCCCGAACGATTGTTCGAATTGACACGAAACGGTTACGGCCGCGCTGGACGCCGGGCAAGGAGAAACCCTGTGGATTAAAGGTTTCCGGCCCGCTGTTGCGCGGATGCGACAGCGCATGGCGACCATCCTAGACTTTCCGTTGGCCGGAAACGGCGGCTTGCCAGCTTGCGTCGGCGGGCGGGGCGGCTCATCTCCTGGGCATGCCGATCTCCCCCGCCTATCGCCCTGATCCAGTGTTCATGCGTTTGGGACCAGACTTCGCCGATCCAGTCGGACCCGCCGACTTCCCCCAAACCATGCTACGCTTCCGCAACGACCGCGCGGCTGCGAGCGTGGGCCTCGACGTCCTGACCGATTCCGAGTGGCTGGACCATTTCGCGCGGTTCAGTCCCTTGCCTGACAACCAGCCGGGGCCGCTGGCCATGCGCTATCACGGCCACCAATTTCGCAGTTACAACCCCGACCTGGGCGACGGGCGCGGCTTCCTGTTCGCCCAACAGCGCGAGATCGGCGGCGACCGGTTGCTCGACCTGGCCACCAAGGGCTCGGGCCAGACGCCGTGGTCGCGTTCGGGCGATGGGCGGCTGACCCTGAAGGGCGGGCTGCGCGAGATCTTGGCCGCGACGATGCTGGAGGCCTTGGGCGCGCCGACCTCGCGGGCCTTCTCACTGGTCGAGACCGGCGAGGACCTGGTGCGCGGCGACGAGCCCAGCCCGACCCGCTCGGCGGTGCTGACGCGGCTGTCGCACAGCCATGTCCGGTTCGGCAGCTTTCAGCGCCACGCCTTCGCCGAGCGGCCGGACCTGGTCACCGTGCTGGTCGATCACGCGGTCGAGACCTACTACCCGCAGGTCGCCGACCAGCCCGACCGGCCCAAGGTGTTGCTGGAACAGGTGGTCGTGGCCAGCGCCAAACTGCTGGCCCGGTGGATGGCGGCCGGTTTTGTGCACGGGGTGCTCAACACCGATAACATGGTGGTCACGGGCGAAAGCTTCGACTACGGCCCCTGGCGGTTCCTGCCGAAGAACGATCCGAATTTTACGGCGGCCTATTTCGACCATCAGGGCCTGTACAGTTTCGGCCGCCAGCCCGAGGCGGTGTTCTGGAACCTGCAACAGCTGGCCGGCTGCCTGGCCCAGGTCACCGACCAGGCGGGGCTCGTCGCCGCGCTCAACAGGTTTTCCGATCTCTATCGCGACGCGCTCCGCGCGGCGATGCTCGACCGCATGGGCGTAAAGAGCCGCTCGACCCAGGACGATATCGATCTGGTGCAGGCGGCGTTTGGAGCCTTGGCCGCAGGCGGCGACGCGCTGCGCTGGGAGCCGTTCTTCTTCGACTGGTTCGGGGGAGAGGCGTCGCAAGCCCGCGCCTTGGCCGGGCCGCGCGGCGACCTCTACGGCCAGGAGGCGTTCGTGGATTTGCGTCGCCGGCTGTCGAGCTTCGAGGCCGACCGCCCCGAGCGGCTGGACAGCCCCGTCTTCGCGCGCGCCGAGCCGGAGGAAATGCTGATCGACGAGGTCGAGGCCCTCTGGGCGCCGATCGCCGAGGCCGACGACTGGTCGCCTCTGTACGCCAAGCTGGCCAGGCTGGAGGAGAGCCGTGTCGCCTACGCGTTAGGAGACTGACATACGGGTGAGACAAATCTGCCGCATGCTGACTTTTCCGGCATAAGGCGGGAACAAACGTCAAGCTTCAGCCTTACACTGACTGGAGCACGCCCGGCGGGTGATTGGCTGGTGGAGAATTTCGCATGCGTTTCTTCCAACCCGTAATGCTGGTCTGCGCGGTGGCCATGTCGTTCATCGGCGCCCTGGGCCTTCCCGGCTGCGCCCGCGCCATCGGCGAGTGTCTGCAAGACAAGCACAAGCTGGCTTAGCAGCCTTCCTGCTCCCCTTGCGGGAGAAGATGGCGGCCGAAGGCCGACGGCTGAGCGGTCTAGCTGGCCCATCGCCGTTCGCGGTTGATCTCGCCATCGACCCCTCATCCGACCGGCTTCGCAGGCCACCTTCTCCCGCAAGGGCAGAAGGAATTCCAATCACCCCAACCACGGCGCCGATCCCATGGCCTTGGCCAGGAACGCGATCAGCACCTCCACCCGCGCCGGGCGGATCGTGCTGGGCGGGGTGACCAGGTGCAGGGCGATGGGCGGCGGCGCCCAGTCGGCCAGGACTTCTTCCAGCAAGCCGTCCCGCACATCGCGCCACACCAGGAAGTCCGGCTGCATGGCCAGGCCCAGGCCCGCCAACAGCGACGGCCGCAGGATATCGGCGTTGTTGACCCGCAAGGGGCTGTGCAGGCTGACGGCATATTGTCCGTGTTCCGCATGCTCGAACCGCCAGACGTCCTTGGACTTGCTGTTGGTGTAGAACATGCCGCTCATCGCGCTCAGGTCCTTGGGATGGCCGGGCCGGCCGTGCTGGTTGAAATAGGCCGGCGCGCCGACCAGCATCACCCGAACCGGGCACAGACGACGCGCCAGCAGGCTGGAATCCTCCAGGGCCGAGATGCGCAGCGCCAGATCAAAGCCGTCCTCGACGATGTCGACCAGTTGGTCCGATAGGGACAGTTCGATCGACACCTCGGGATACAGGGCGAAGAACGCCGGCAAGGCCGGTCCCAGATGGGCGATGCCGAACGACATCGGCGCGGCCACCCGTACCAGGCCGCGTGGCGTGGCCGACTGGGCCGAGGCCTCGGCCTCCAGCGCCTCGCCCTCATGCAGCATGTGGGTCGCCCGATGCAGCGAAGCCCGCCCGGCCTCGGTCAGCGACAGCCGGCGCGAAGTGCGGTGAAACAGGGTGGCGCCCAGCCGCTGCTCCAGCCGGCCGACGGCCTTTGAGACCGTGGCCTTCGACAGGTTCAATTGCTCGGAAGCGCCGACGAAGGAGCCGGTCTCGGCCACCTTGGCGAACACGGCCCAGGCCTCGAAGTCAGGAAGTTTCATCTCGATCTCCGTTTTCCCGGCGAGGCCGGGACCCAGATGGCAAGGCTAAGATGGGCTCCAGCAGACTCAGAGTTTTTCCAATCATCCCCACCGCTTGGATCGGGGTCCCGGCCTTCGCCGAGAAGCTGCATGGAAGCAAAAATAGAAACGGTTTGTTTCGATCATTTCCATTTCGGATCGCGGTGCAAGAGATCATCTTCTCCGCACCGGAGAGGGCCACACGGTCTTTTCCCCAACAACCTTCTGAGGAGATTTCGAAATGATCGATGTCAGAACATTCGATAGCCTCGGCGGCGCCAACCACGGCTGGCTCGACGCCAAGCATCACTTCTCGTTCGCCGACTATCACGACCCCTCGCGCGCCCATCATGGCGCCCTGCGGGTTTGGAACGACGACACCATCGCTGCGGGCACGGGGTTCCCGCCCCATCCGCACGCCGACATGGAAATCATCACCTATGTTCGGGAGGGCGCGATCACCCACCAGGACAACATGGGCAATTCGGGCCGCACCGAGGCCGGCGACGTTCAGGTGATGAGCGCCGGCACCGGTATCCGGCACTCGGAATATAATCTGGAAGGCGACACGACCAAGATCTTCCAGATCTGGATCATCCCGAACAAGCGCGGCGAAGGTCCCGCCTGGGGCGCCAAGCCTTTCCCCAAGGGCGACCGCTCCGGCAAGTTCGTGGCCCTGGCCAGCGGGTTCGAAGCCGATAATGACGCGCTGCCGATCCGGGCCGACGCCCGGGTGCTCGGCGCGACGCTGAAGGCCGGCGAGACCACCGAGTACGCGCTCGGCGCGGACCGCAAGGGGTATCTGGTGCCTTCGACCGGCAAGGTCGAGGTCAATGGCGTAACCCTCAACACCCGCGACGGCGCGGCCATCCAAGACGTGGCGGTTCTGATCATCAAGGCTGTCGAGGACGCTGAACTCGTGCTCGTCGACGCCGCCTAGATGTCCGGCCGCTTCTTCTAACCGAAATCCAAACGCCAACCCGACGTTTCCAAGGAGGCTTTCATGCCCAAGGTTCTCGTTCTCTACTATTCCGCCTACGGCCACATCGAGACCATGGCCAACGCCGTCGCCGAGGGCGCCCGCGCCGCCGGCGCCACCGTCGACATCAAGCGCGTGCCGGAACTGGTGCCCGAAGAGGTCGCGATCAAGTCCCATTACAAGATGGATCAGGCCGCCCCGATCGCCACGATCGCCGACCTGGAAAACTACGACGCGATCATCGTCGGCACGGGCACCCGCTTTGGCCGCATGGCCTCGCAGATGGCCAGCTTCCTCGATCAGGCCGGCGGCCTCTGGGCGCGCGGCGCGCTGAACGGCAAGGTCGGCGCGGCCTTCACCTCGTCGGCCACCCAGCACGGCGGTAACGAGACTACGCTGTTCTCGATCATCACCAACCTGCTGCACTTCGGGATGACCATCGTCGGCTTGCCCTATAGCCACCAAGGCCAGATGACCCTGGAGGAAATCGCCGGCGGCGCGCCCTACGGCGCCACCACCATCGCCGGCGCCGACGGCTCGCGTCAGCCCAGCCAGATCGAGCTGGACGGCGCCCGCCACCAGGGCGAGCTGGTCGCCAAGACCGCAGCGAAACTGTTCGGCTAAGCCAAGCCAAGCGCGGATCGTTCAAGAAAGGCGATCCGCGCCAGGGTCTGGAGCATTTTTCGAGCGAAGTGGTTGCGGTTCGCGTGAAGAAAAATGCGTTAAAACAGAAGATTAGAGCTCACGGCCTGGCGCAGTCAGGTCGGGAAATGCTCTAGCCCTCCCCCGCAACCGATCGCCAAGGCCGGCTGGCTCTCCCCCAGGAGCCAGCCGGTTTTTCCTTCACCGCCCATCTCCATCCCTCAACCCAAAGGAGTAGGCCCATGCGTCGTCGCCAAGACAGCCTGCTGGAAAACCTCTGGAAGCTGGCGATATTGCTGTTCACCGTTCGTCTGCTGGCCCGCCGCTACCGCCGCGCCTGAGGCGCGCCCCGAACCCGCCCTAGACTTCGAAGGTGACGCCCTGCGCCAGTGGCAGGGTGGTCCCATAGCTCACGGTGTTGGTGGCGCGGCGCATGTAGGCCTTCCAACTGTCGGAGCCAGCCTCGCGGTCGCCGCCGGTCTCCTTTTCGCCGCCGAACGCCCCGCCGACCCGTCCACCCAGGTCCGAAAACCGCCAGAAAAAAAGCGGCCGCCAGAGCGACAGAAAACGGCCAATGAGCAGACCTCATGTCCTCCGGGACATTTTCAGCCTCGCGCTAGAGTAACGACGGTGTACGGCTCGGGTCGCATCGAGAGCGACGCAACGGAAGTCTATCTCGGGCGGTGAATATTCGTCCATTTGCGGAAGCTCGGGACTGTCGCGTTTTTTCGTTAGAATCAAAGAATTAACCACTCCATCTGTCGCATAGGGTCCCTGAATTCAGGGTGCGGCGCCGGCCGCGCTTGCGACTCCGTGACAGATGCGTCATAAGGCGGCTCACAAGTAGGATTTCGGCCACCATCGTGAACCGGCCGAGCCTCCGCTTTTAGAGCCGCCCGACAGTAATTTTCCGGGTTTCTAGGGGCGTTTTTGTCGGGGGGCGGTTCGCCCTCGCCGCGCAGGACACGAGTTTTGTTTACCAAGTCGCAGACGTGCGCGGATACGCGCGCGCTGGTCGGCGCCGTATTGGTCGGATCCGCCACGGGTCTGGCGCTCGGCGGCGTTTACCTCGCGGGGGGCATGGCCCAAGCCGCGAGCCAGCACGCTCAAGTCTCTCGCCTGGCCGACGGCGCCGAGGGGAATTTCTCCGACGCGGCGCTGTACCAGGCTGCGTCTCGGATGGATGCCGGCGCGCTCGCCATCGCCCGCCGTCACGATCCCTACACCGTTTCCGGCGGCGCCCAGCGCGACCGCCAGTCGGCCCTGCTGGTCGAGCGCCTGGAGCAGCGCCGAGCCAGTGACGACGATCGTCAGCCCCTGTTGCTGCGCGCCAGCTTCGGCGGCCCGTTCAACCCGGCCGTCACGCCGTTTCGCCTGACCAACGCCTTGGAAAGCTCGCGTGAACTCGAGTGCCTTTCCGAGGCGGTCTATTACGAGGCCCGCGGCGAGACTCCCAGCGGCCAGGCGGCCGTGGCCCAGGTGGTGCTCAACCGCGTGCGCCACCCCTCGTTCCCCAAGTCGATCTGCGGCGTGGTGTTCCAGGGCGCCTACACCCACACCGGCTGCCAGTTCAGCTTCGCCTGCGACGGCTCGATGCGCCGGGGCCGCGAAGTCGGCGCCTGGAACCGCGCCCAGAAGATCGCCGCGCGGGCCTTGTCGGGCGCCGTGATGAGCGAAGTCGGCGCGGCCACCCACTTCCACACCACCGGCGTCGCGCCGGGCTGGGGTCCGCGCCTGCTGCGCGTCGCCCAGGTGGGCATGCACGTGTTCTACCGCTTCGGCGGTCGGGCCGGCGCGCCGGACGCCTTCAGCCGCACGCCGCGTCCGTCGACGGCCGACGATCTGCCGAGCGTCACCCTGGCCAGTCTGGCCACCACCACGACCGCTGACGGCAAGTCGTCGGCGCCGGCCATCCAGATGGCCAGCGCCCTCGTGCTGCCCTCCGTCCAAGCTCCGGCCACCGCGCCGGGCGGCATGGGCGGACCCCTGGGTCCGGTGTCCGAGCCCGCCTCGGCCCCCGCCATGCACCCGACCAAGACCTCGTCGGCGACGGCGGGCGACGCAGTCAAGGTGTCATCGGCGGCCGCGACCGGAGCTGCTTCCTAAGCGCGCCGGGCATGTGGCTGCTGGCGAAGCGCATCTGCTTGGCCCGCTTGCCGACGAAATAATGCAGGTCCCTGCCGTGAACGGCGCGCCAGATCACCTCGGCGGCGTCCTCCACGGGATAGACCGGCAGGCCGCCGGCCTTCAGCACGTCCGACATGTTGGCGTTGCTGCCAGGCTGGCTGGCGTTGAGGATCGGTGTCTCGACGAACCACGGCATGACGCAGGCCACGCCAACGCCGTGGGCCTTCCATTCGATGTCCAACGCCTCCGACAGGCCTCGAACCGCGAACTTGGTGGCCGAATAGACCGCCAGGCTGGGCGAGCCGTACAGGCCCGCGCAGGACGAGATGTTGATCAGACGCGAGCCCGGCGTGGCTTTCAGGAACGGCAGGGCGGCGCGGGCGCCGTTGACCACGCCCTTGATGTTGATGTCCAACTGCAGGTCGATATCGGCGTCGTCGTGACTCTCGAATGGGCCAAAGCGCGCGACGCCGGCATTGTTGAGCAGAACATCTACCCGGTTTTCGGTCAGGGCGGCGAAGTTCGTGAGGGCGGTGGTCCAGGCGGCGCGGTCGCGGACGTCCAGCTTGAAAATCGCGCCATGGGCCGGGCCGATTGCGACCAGGGCGGCTTTCAACCCGACCGCGTCGATATCCGACAGCCCGACGAACCAGCCCTCGGCGACGAAGCGCTTGGCGCAGGCCAGGCCGATGCCGCTGGCGGCGCCGGTGATAAAGACGGCCTTGCGGCCTTCCGCTATGGCGCTCACGTGTTCCCCTCCCTTTTCTTTGTTATCACTGATCAGACGCCCGGGAGGGCAGTTTGGTCAAGTCGGGGATGGCAGTGGGGACATGCACTTGTGCGTGTCCCCAAACGTCAGCCCGCCAAGGTCTCGTCCACCACCTCGGCTGTAGGGCCGTTCTTGAGAATGGACTCGATCGCGTTCTTGGCCGAGGCCTTAGAGGCGTAGCCCTCGGTCGAGAACATCGTCTCGCCGTTGGAAGCGACGAAATTCACGCGGAACTCGTCCTTCTTGTCCTTCTTGATCACGAACTTGTAAGCCATGGGGGGCGCTCCACTGGTACCGTGCCTTGTCGATGAACCGACGCGGCAACCTCGCCTTGGTGGCGAGAGGCGTCAATCTCCGGCGCTTGCGTCCGGCGGCGCGAGGCGCAACTTTTACAAATCCTCACCCCGCGAGCGCCCATGACCCCCAACGACCGCCTCGACCAGCTGTCCCGCGACCTGCTGGCCACGCCCTATGTCGATCTGAAGGACGTCCAGAAAAGCGTTATCGACCTGATCGCGGCTGAGGCGCCGACGGGGCTGAACCAGGCCTTGCTGGCCGACGACCGCAGCTTCTGGGACCGTCTGGCCGACAAGGTCGCGGCGATCGGCGGCTCCTGGGCCTTCATCGGCGGCTTCTGCGCCGCCTTGCTGCTGTGGATCGGGCTGAACGTGGGGCTGAGGCCCTTCCACCTGTCATTCGACCCCTATCCCTTCATCTTCCTCAACCTGATCCTGTCGACCGTGGCGGCGATCCAGGCGCCGGTGATCATGATGAGCCAGAACCGCCAGGCCACGAAGGACAGGCTGAACGCCGAGCACGACTATGTGGTCAATCTGCGCGCCGAGCTGGAGATCATGCGTCTGCACGGCAAGCTGGACGCCCTGCGCGAACAGGAGATGGTCGAGATCCTGCGCGGCAACACCGAGGCGCTGGATATCCTAAAGGCCCAGGTGGCCAAGATGACGGAAGACCGTGGCTGATCGGATTGGGGACATGCACATGTGCATGTCCCCACCTTCATCAGGCGCTCTTCGCCGTCCGCCGCAACGCCTGAGGCGGCTGGCGGAAGGCGCGCACGAAGGCGCGCCTTCCCGCCCTAGAAGCCGAAGCGGACGCCGACCAGGGCGCTGGGACCCGACATGTCGATCGACGACTTGGTCTTGGTCGCGCCGGCGGTGACCTCGACCTTCATCGAGCCGACGCGTTCGTAACGGCCTTCGGCGAACAGCGACATGGCCGGCGTGATCGCGACGCTGGCGCCGGCCATGGCGCGCAGGGCCAGGCCGGAGCCCCTGTCATCCAGCAGGCCGTCGTCGAACTTGACCGACGCCGCGCCGAACCCGACGCCCACATAGGGCTTCACCGGACCTTTGACCGGCAAGTCGTAATAGGCGTTCATGTCTAGGGTCACGGTCTTGACCGAGCCGGTCGATTTCACGTTGATGTTCGGCACGACCACGGCCTCGACGTCCTGGCTGTGATAGCCGAGCGCCAATTCAACGCGCCAGTTGCCCTCAAGCTGGGTTCCCCAGGCCAAGACGCCCTGGGCGGCAGTGTCGGCATCGGCCTTGAGCTTGTAGCCCGGCAGCAGGGTGTAGTCGTAGTCGCTCTTGCCGACAAAGCCGCCGGCCACCGAGATGTACTGACCCTTCGCGGCCGAAGCCTTGGCGGGCTTGGCGTCCTGCGCCGAGGCTGCGCCGGCGATCGCCAGGGCAGCGACGGTGGTGGTGATGAACAAACGCATGGAAAAAATTATCCCCCGATATTGACGCGTCCGATAGCGGACGGGACGTCCGGTAGGCGGTCGCGGCAAGCGAGTAAATCTTCGGTTGCTCAAGCTTGACCTTTTGTTGCGAACTATGGCGTCGATGCAACATTCGGTTGCGTCGCGCGCGTCAGCCGCCTCATCGCCTGAGGCGGGTGGCCGAACGCCCTGACGAAAGCTCGGCGCATGCGTTCGGAGTCGCCAAAGCCGGTTTCGAGGGCCACGTCCTCGATCTGTAGCGGCTGGCTGTCGAGCAGGGCGCGGGCGGCCTCGACGCGCAGGCGTTCGACCGCCTTGGCAGGTGTGGCGCCGGTCTCGCTGGTGAACAGCCGCGCGAAGTTGCGGGGGCTCATGGAGGCTTGGGCGGCCAGCTGATCGACGGTAAGCGGCTGGGCCAGGTTCTCGCTGGCCCAGGCCAACAAGCCGTCGAACCGGCCGCCCTGCATCTCCAGCAGGGCCGAGAACTGCGACTGGCCGCCGGGGCGCCGGTGATAGACCACCAACTGCTGGGCGGTCTTTCGCGCGATGTCCTCGCCGAGATCGGCGCCGATCATCGCCAGGGCCATGTCGATGCCGGCGGTGATGCCGGCCGAGCTCCACAGCGAACCGTCCTGGACGAAGATCCGGTCCGGCTCCAACCGCACGGCGGGATAGCGGCGCTGGAAGTCCTGCGATCTTTGCCAGTGGGTGGTGGCGCGTCGACCGTCCAGCAGGCCGGCGGCGGCCAGGACGTAGGTTCCCGAGCAGACGCTGGCGGTGCGGCGGGCCTTGGCGGCCACGTCGCGCACGAAGGCCAGGGTGGTCTCGCAGATGGCCGACGTGCGCGTGCCCTCACCGCCGGAGACGATCAGGGTGTCCAGGGCGGGCGCGTCCGCGAAGGCGGATGCGGTCATCGCCAACCCCGAAGAGCTGGCCACCGGGCCAGCGTCTCGGGCCAACAGCGCCAGACGGTAGGCGCCCGGCGCGAGACGTCCGGCGATCTCGAACGCCGCGATCGGCCCAGCAGCGTCCAGCAGTTGGAAGTCTTTGAAGATCAGGAAGCCAATCGTGCGGAGCATGGCTGTTTCCGAGGGAATTATGTCATTTAAGCCAGACGCTAGGCCTGCGATGTTGCGGCGTCAATCGGAGGTCTCACCCATGCCCCAGAACGCGCCAAAGAAGCCCGCGCCGTTTCACATCGTATTCGCCCTGTTTCCGGCCGTCACCCACCTGGACTTCACCGGGCCGCACCAGATCCTCAGCCGCCTGCCCGGCGCACAGGTCGTGATCGCCAGCGAGGCGGGCGGCGACGTCGAGGCGGAGGGTCTGGTGTTCGCCCGCGTGGCCAGGCTGGCCGACATCGAGCACTGCGACCTGCTTTGCGTGCCCGGCGGGTTCGGCACGACCCAGGCCATGGCCGACGAGGCTTTCCTGACCCAGCTGCGCCGGCTGGCGGCCGGGGCGCGCTACGTGACCTCGGTCTGCACCGGGTCGCTGTTGCTGGGCGCGGCTGGTCTTCTAGTGGGCAGGCGCGCGGCCTGCCACTGGGCCTGGCGCGACCAGCTGACCCTGTTCGGCGCGATCCCCGACCCGGCTCGGGTGGTGCGCGACGGCAATGTGTTCACCGGCGGCGGGGTGACGGCCGGCATCGACTTCGCCCTGACTATCGCCGCCGAGATCGCCGGCGACGACGTGGCTCAGGCGATCCAGCTGGCCGTCGAATACGCCCCCGCCCCACCGTTCAACGCCGGCCGCCCCGAGACCGCCCCTCCGGCGGTTCTGGAGCGCATCCAGGCGGTCTACGGCAAGGGCATGGACGAGCGGTGGGCGGCGGCGCGGCTGGCGGGCGCGAAGCTGGCGCGGATGGCTTAGGGCGGCAAGAGGCGGCGGAGGTTAGGCGGCGTTGGCCTGCCCTAGCTCCGAGCCACCGGCTGCGGCGCATCGCCCCGCTCGATCTCCTGCATCAGGGCACGGATCATTCGGGCGTGGCCCTCGGCCAGGTCGTCGGCGAACACCGCGCGGGGGGCGTCCGGCGAGATGCCCACGGCCTCATACCGCGCGCCTTGCGGGTCGCGGTAGATTTCGGCTGGCAGGGTCAGCATCCAGCCGTTCGGCAGGGGCTTGTTGAGCTGGTCCGACAGGCCGCCACGGGTGCGCTCGCCCACTTGGACCACGTTGGCCAGGGCGCGCATGGCCAGGGTGAAGGTTTCGCCGGCGCTGACCGTGACATCGCTGGTCACCAGATAGACCGGCCCCAGATAGCGACGCGCCCGCGACGGCTGGACGTGAAAAGCCTGGGGCGTCACATCGCGCGCGCCGACGGCAAACTTGCTCCAGGCCAGGCGCGAGTGGTCGGCGAAGCGTCCGGCGATCCGCAGGCCGATGGCGTCATAGCCGCCGCGATTGTTGCTGACATCGACGATCACCGCCTTGGCGCCGTCAAAGGCTTGCAGCGCGTCGTCCAGCGCGGCGTCGAGCGCGGCGGGGTCGCCCGGCGCGGCCTCCTTGTCGAAGCCGCCCATGGTGACGATGTTGAGATAGCCGACCTCGCCAACCCGGCCCCAGATCACCCGGTTATTGGCGGCCTGGTGGCCACGCCCTTTCAGAACGTCGTCCAGGACGCCGCGCTTGTAGGTCTGGAGCCAAGCCTTCTCGGAGGCGGCGGGATCGGCCTGCCGGGAGTTCGAGCGCACGCGGATCAGGGTGGCGGCCTCGCCGCTCTCGAAGTCGCGGGCCTCGTCGCCCAGGGTGGCCTGCAAGCCGACATGCGGATCGTCAAGACCGACCATCAAGCCGTTCAGCGCGTCGAATAGCGCAGCGCCATTGGTGGCCTTGGCGGCGGCCTTGTCGGCGATGCGGGCCCTCGCGGTCCAATCGACATGGCGCTGGCTGGTCGAGGGATAGAAGGCCGCGAAGGTGTCGGCCGCCAGGGCGGTGATCTTGCGCGGCGTCCAGGCTGTCTTGGCCAGGCAGGCCGCGGGCAGGGCCGGCAAGCGGTCGAACAGATAGCTGGTGTCGGCAGGGCCGGATGACGTCGCCAGGACGTTTGGGCCGGCCAGGTGGCGCACCGCCAGCACACCATCGGGATCGGCCTCAGGGCGCGGATCGGCGTAGCAGGCCGCGCCGACGGCGTGGAACAGCTTGGTCTCGCTGGCGTCGATCCGCACGATGTAGCCATAGCCGCGCGAACGCCAGACGCCCTGGGTCGGGTCAACGGCCTGGGCGTTGGCGGCCGCGCCGGTGAGGGCGACCAGGATGGCGAGGACGGCGCTGCGGCGCTTCATGGACAATCCCCTGCGTTGCACGGGCGGACCTTCGACGGTGTCGGGCGGCCATGGCAAGCGGGAGTATGGGTTTTGACGGTGGCCGACGCCCCCGCCGTCACGATGCGTATTCGCATCGCGCCTCCTCCCGCGCTTCGCGGGTGAAGAGGAGACGGCGAAGCCGACGGAGGGGGCGGTCGGCGCCTTCACCCCACACGAACACTCGTCATCGAGATCGCCGCGAACAGGTCATCGGTGAAGAACGACACCTCATCCCCGGCCTGCTGGGCGCCCAGCACATAAAGCAGGGGCAGGTAGTGCTCGGCGCTGTTGATCGAGGCCTCGGCGTCGGGGCCCAGGGCGCGCCAGTCGATCAGCGGGTCGTGATCGCCGGCCGCGATCAACGCCTTGGCGGTGTCGTTGAAGCGCGGCGCCCAGTCGGGGATCTCGCCGGTGCGAAAGTTCACGGCGCGCAGGTTGTGGACGATGTCGCCGCTGCCGATGATCAGCACACCCTCGTCGCGCAGGGCGGCCAAGCGTCGGCCGGCCTCATAGTGCCAGCGGTCGGAGCGGCCGCGATCCAGGCTCAGCTGCACCACCGGCACATCGGCGTGCGGATACATCGGACGCAGCACGCCCCAGACGCCGTGGTCCAGGCCTCGGGTCGGGTGCTGCACGACGGGATAGGGCGAAAGTAGCTCCGCTACCCGCGACGCCAGGGCCGGATCGCCCGGCGCGTCGTAGCGCACGTCGAACAGCGCCTGGGGGAAGCCGCCAAAGTCGTGGATGGTCTCGGGGCGCTCGGACGCACCGACCGCGCTGGCCCCCATCGTCTCCCAGTGCGCGCTGATCATCAGCACCGCCTTGGGGCGGGGCAGGGCGGCGCCCAGGGCGGCCCAGGTCTGGCTCCAGGCGTTGTCGGCGATCGCGTTCATCGGCGAGCCGTGGCCGAGGAACAGGACGGGCAGGCGGGCGGTCATGGGCGCGAGGTCCGATCAGCTACTCGATTAGTTACAGATAGGTCGCCGCCGGCGTCTTTCAATACGCACCCGGGAAGGCGCGAGGGCGACCATTTGGCCACATCGTGGCCGTCGCGGGGCCGCTTTTGCGACGCGTGCTTTCCCGGCGCGCCCGGCTTTGTTAAGGCGGAGGCGTTGTGAACGTACCCGTCCTTCCCCCCACGGCTTCCGGCGATGCGACGCCGCCTTCGGACCCGCCGGCCACCCCGGTCGCCGCGCGCCCACTGCGGGCCTCAACCCGGGGCGGCGCGCTGGACCTGCTGCGGCTCGTGGCCTCGTTGCTGATCGTGCTCTATCACTACGGGGCCGAGGGGCCGATGCGCATCGAGCGCTTCTCCCAAATGTTCTCGCGCGGCTTCCTGGCCACCGATTTCTTCCTGATGCTGTCGGGCTATGTTCTGGGCCGGGCCTATGGGGCCTCGACCCTGACGGGGCGCATCAGCCATGGCCGGTTCTGGGTGCGCCGGGTGGGCCGGGTCTGGCCGGGGCACCTGATCGTGCTGGCGACGATGGCGGTCTTGGTGCTGGTGCTCAACAGCCTGGGCACCGACGCCCACAAGCCCTCGCGCTTTGCCTGGGACCAACTGCCGGTCCAGGCCCTGCTGGTCCATGCCTGGGGGTTCAACAGCGACGGCTGGAACCTGCCCAGTTGGTCGCTGTCGGCGCTGGTGGTCTGCTATGCGGTGTTTCCCTGGCTGTGGCGGGCCGCCGACAAGGTGCGCCATCCGTGGCTGCTGCCTTTGGCCGGGGCCCTGGCCTTCGCGCTGTGCGAGGTCGTCGCCCGTCAGGCCTTTCACCACGCCCTGTCGGACCTGCAGTTCCGCTATGGCGTACTACGGGCCTTGCCGTTGTTCATCCTGGGCGTCTGCCTGGCGCGGGCGGTCGAGATGGACTGGCCGTCGGAAAAGGCCGCCAAGGCCCTGCTGGTCGGCGGTTGCGGGCTGCTGGCGGCGATGCAGCCGCTGGACCGCTACGCCCTCCCCGACGAGCTGATTTTCGACATCCCCTGCCTGATCGCCATCGCCGCGATCGTGCTGGGGGCGGGTCGCCTGCCGGTGCGCCATCCCAAGGCCTGGATTGAGGAAGGCGCCAAGCTGTCCTTCGCCCTGTTCATCACCCACATTCTCGTGGGGGTGATCTATTGGAGCGCGGTGCACGAGTTGATTGAGACCGTGCCGATCGGCATCGCCTGGCAGTGGCTGATGTGGCTGGCCTCGTTCCCGATCGCCCTTGGCGCGGCCTTCCTGTTCCACACCTATCTCGATCAGCCGCTGCAAGATCGCATGGCGCCATGGCTACGGGGGCGGCGGTAAGCCCCCTTAAGCCGCGGAGTTCTTCTCGGCGGTTTCGCCGCGCTGCTTTTCCAGCACGCTGGCCAGGCCCTGCAGGATGATGTCTTGCATGGCGGAATTGGCGTCGGCGCGGTGCAGCAGCTTGATCGAGGCGACGTGCACCTTGACGCCGGCCTGCACCGTGGGCGTCAGCGCGCCGGCCTCGTCCAGCAGGTCGCACAGCGAGCGGGCGGCGATCTCGACAGCCTCGTTGCGCTCAGCTCCGCACAAGCTGACGATGTCGGCGGCGCGGGCATAGAGCCCCTCGATCCGCGCGGGCCCGTCGGCGCGTTTCAGCGCTTCGCCAACGTATATGCCGCCCTTTTGCGCCATCAGCTGGCCGAGACGCGGCCGCATGCGGCTCTTTTTGACTTCGCTCATGCCAAGGATCTTTGTGGTTTGATGAGCAGGTCCAACTCGTCCTGGCTCATGTTCTGGCCTGAGCCGTCGCTCAATTCAGTGGACTGATCGTCGCGGCGCCGGCCGTCGGGGAATTCGACCGGCGGGCCAGCGTTGCGCCAGCGGCGGTCGGGGCCGATGTAGGTGTCGCACTCTATGAACATGCGATCGCCTTTGGCGACCCAGAGGATTCGCTCCAGCATCACGGTCGGTGAAATCGGCTTGGTGACGATGAAGTTGGCGCCGCAGTCGCGGGCCTTCTCGACGTGGGCGCGACGGGTGTGGGCGGTGACGATGATGGCGGGGGTCATGCGGTTGGCTTCGTCGGACTCGCGGCGCAGCCAGCGGATCAGGTCGTAGCCGTCCATCTCCGGCAGCAGGGCGTTGGTCAGGATCAGATCGACCTGATGATATTTCAGCTCGTTCTGGGCTTCCTGGGCGGTGGTTTTGCGCACGACATTGCGCAGGCCAAAGCTCATCAGCACCCCGACCAGGATGTCGAGCGACTGCGGATTGTCATCAACAATCAGCGCCCGAGCCTTGTCCAGATTGATGTGCTGACTTGGTTGCAACCCAGAGCGCCCCGGTCATCCCGACTAACTGCTGGGACCGTTACTCAATGCGCCCATACGGTTAAGAAACCGCTGTCGCCACGCGGATGGGGCGGATTGTCGCGGAGCAGCTTCACCAGGCTCGCCATGCCCTCGTTCCGCTCCTCCAGGCATTCGCCGGGATGAGCGGATAGAGGAGTGGGTCTCACACGGCGTCCAGGCCAATATCCATCACCAGGGCCGAGTGGGTCAGGGCGCCGACGCTGATCACGTCCACGCCGGCCTCGGCGATGGCCCGGACGGTGGTCAGGTTGACGCCGCCGGAGGCTTCCAGCACTGCACGGCCCTTGGCCAGGGCGACGGCGGTCTTCAGGTCTTCGGGGCTGAAATTGTCGAGCATGACCACGTCAGGGCGGTGCTTCAGCGCGTCTTCCAACTGGTCAAGTCCATCCACCTCGACCTCGACCTTGACCAGGTGGCCGGCGAAGGCGCGGGCCCGGCGGACGGCCTCGCCCACGCCGCCGCAGGCCGCGACGTGGTTGTCCTTGATCAGGATCGCGTCATCCAGGCCGAAGCGGTGGTTGACGCCGCCGCCGCAGCGCACGGCGTATTTCTCCAGCGCCCGCAGGCCGGGCGTGGTCTTGCGGGTGTCGACGATGACGGCGCCCGTGCCCTCGACCAGGCGCACATAGGCCCGCGTCAGGGTGGCGATGCCCGACAGCTTGCCCAGCAGGTTTAGCCCTGTGCGCTCGGCGGCCAGCACGGCGCGGGCGTTACCCTCGGCCCGGGCCAGGATCGCGCCGGGCGCGGCGTCGGCGCCGTCCTGCGTCAAGACCTCGAACGACGCGGTCGGATCCAGGGCGGACAAGGCGAGGCGGGCGCAGGACAGGCCGGCGATCCGGCCCTCCTGCCGCGCGGCCCACACCACCGACAGCCGAGCGTCGGCGTCGATACAGGCCTGGGCGGTGATGTCGCCGGCCCGGCCAAGGTCCTCGGCAAGGGCCAGGTCGATGATGGGGCGGATCAGCAGGTCGGGGAGGGGGGACGGAACGCTCAAAACAACTCCGACAGCGCGATGCTGATCTGCGGGGCGAACAGGGGCGAGACGGTTGCGGCGTTGCCTTCAAAAACGGCAGTCGAAGCCCAGGTCCCGTCGGCTTGCGGTTCGCGGCAGACGCTGACCTTGCGAGCGTTGGGCTCGACCACCCAGTATTCCGGCACGCCGGCCCGCGCGTAGAGGCGGCTCTTGACCGTCAGGTCGTTGCCGCGTGTCGAGATCGAAATCTCCACCACTAAGACGGCTTGCTCGGCCTGGGCGTATTTTTCGCCCTCGGCCCTTCGCATGACAAAGACGTCTGGCAGCGGTGCGCTGCGTTGGCCAATCTGCAAGGTCGCGTTGACGATGACCTTCAAGGCTGGTCGGGGCGAGAGCGCGCGCAAGGCGCTTTCGATCGCGAATACGACGTCGGCGTTGGCGCCGCCATGATCGGTCGAAGCGGGCGCCATCTGGATGATCTTCCCTTCGATCAGTTCGACGCGCCCCTGGACGCCGGAGAACACGCCCGCCTGGTCCATCAGTTCAAACTGATCGAAGTCGAACAGGAACTCGCTGTCGCCGCGCTCTTCGAAACCCGCATCCGTCGCCGTCATGGCAGAGCCTCCGTTCCTGAAACGTACTCCTATTCCGCCGCGTATCGCAAGCCGGCGGCGGCGCTGTCCAGGGTGATGAAAGTGCGCTCGGCCAAGGTTGCGGCGGGGAAATCGCGGCGGAAATGGCCGCCTCGGCTTTCCTCGCGGGCCAGGGCGGCGCGAGCGATCAGGCCGGCGGCGACCAGGGTTGGGGCCAGGCCGTGCGCCGTTTGCAAGGCGTCGATCACGGTCACGAGGCGGGAAAGGCCCTCGGCGTCGCGGATCACGCCGGCGTCGCGGCTCATCGCCCGGCGCAGGATCTGGAGAGCGGCGTCGGGCAGGTCGGGCGTGGGCTCGGCCGGCAGAGGTTCGCCGCCCATCGCCAGGTCGCGCGCCACGCGCCCGGCCCGGGCGCCGAACACGGCCGCCTCCAGCAGGCTGTTTGAGGCCAGGCGGTTGGCGCCGTGCACGCCCGTGCTGGCGCACTCGCCGGCCGCCAGCAGGCCCGGCAGGCTGGCGCGGCCGTCGAGGTCCGTCGCCACGCCGCCCATGTGATAGTGCACCGCCGGGGTCACCGGGATCGGCTGGATGCGCGGGTCGATCCCCGCGCTCATGCAGGCGGCGAACACGGCCGGGAACTCCTGCGGGAAGTGGGCGCCGACCGCCGTGGTGGCGTCAAGGAACGCGCCGCGTCCGGCCGAGCGCTCGGCGTGGATGGCGCGGGCCACCACGTCGCGCGGCGCCAGCTCGCGAGCCGTGTGATAGTCGGCCATGAAGGCGCGGCCATCCGTATTGCGCAGGATGGCCCCTTCGCCGCGCAGGGCCTCGGTGGCCAGGGGCGCGGGGTCGCGGCCGATGTCGATGGCCGTGGGATGGAACTGCACGAACTCCGGATCGGCGATTTCTGCCCCGGCCAGGGCGGCCAGACCCAGGCCCTCGCCGCGCACTTCGGCCGGGGTGGTTGTGACCGCGTAGAGGCCGCCGACCCCGCCGGTCGCCAGGATGACGCTGGCGGCGTGGATCTCGACAAGCTCGCCGCCGACTTCGGCCAACACGCCGACCACGCGACCGGTCGCGTCCTGGAGCAACCGGCGGGCGCGAGCGTTCTCACGGACCTCGATGGAGGGCGCGGCGCGGACAGCGGCGATGACGGCCGCCATGATCGCCGCGCCGGCCCCGTCGCCGCCGACCCGGGCAACCCGGGCCTTGGCGTGAGCGGCTTCCAGGCTGAGCACGAAGTCGCCATTGGCTTGCCGGTCGAACGGGGCTCCGAGGGCGGCGAGGGCGCGAACCGCGTCCGGGCCTTCGGTGGTCAATAGCGCGACGGCCGCCGGATCGCATAGACCCGCGCCGGCCGCCATGGTGTCTGCGGCATGCAGGGCGGGAGCGTCCTCGTTCGACAGGGCCGCAGCCATGCCGCCCTGCGCCCAGGCGCTGGAGCAGCCGGTCGCCAGCGGCGTCGGCGACAGCACGAGCGCCCGGCGCGGCGCGGCCGCAAGGGCGGCTGTGAGACCCGCCAGGCCCGCCCCGAGGATCACGGGGCCATCGAAGGTAATGCGGTGCTCAATCATCTCAAGCTCACTCCGAAGCCCCTCCCCCTTTGCGGGGAGGGATTGGGGTGGGGGTGTCGGCGCTGATTTGGACGTCTGCGCCGACACCCCCCATCCGACCGCTTCGCGGCCACCTTCCCCCGCAAGGGGCGAAGGGAAGGGTTTTCTAGATCATCTCCACATCCACATGATGCTTGGCCTTCACCAGGTCATACCGCGCCGGAACCAGCGGCGGCGGCAGGTCGATCATCCGCTGCACGGCCAGGCGGGCGCGGACGGCGATGGCCGGATCGACGGTCACTTCGTAGCGGTCGTGGACCAGCGCGTCGTGGATGTTCTGGAGGCTAATCCGCTTCATGTGCGGACACAGGTTGCAGGGGCCGATGAACTGGGTGCCGGGCGACTCCGCCTGGACGTTGGAGGCCATCGAGCACTCGGTGATCAGCACCACCTGCCTGGGCTTGCGCACAGCGACATAGTCGTTCATCGCCGCCGTCGAGCCGGCGAAATCGACGGCTTCCAGGATCTCGGTCGGGCATTCGGGGTGAGCCAGGATCTCGGCCCCGGGATAGGCTGCGCGCATGTCGGCGATGTCCTGGGCGTTGAAGCGCTCGTGCACCTCGCAGCGGCCGGCCCAGGCGATGATCTTCACCGAGGTCTGGCGCGCCACGTTGCGGGCCAGGAACTCGTCGGGGATCAGGATCACCTTGTCGACGCCCCATTCGCGGGCCGCCCACTCCACCACCTGCACGGCGTTGGCGCTGGTGCAGCAGATGTCGGTCTCGGCCTTCACGTCGGCGGTGGTGTTGACATAGGTGACGACTGGGACGCCCGGATGACGCGCCTTGATCAGCCGAACATCGGCGCCCGTGATCGAGGAGGCCAAAGAGCAGCCGGCCCGCAGGTCGGGGATCAGCACGCGCTTGTCGGGCGCCAGCACCTTGCTGGTCTCGGCCATGAAGTGGACGCCGGCCTGGACGATGACGGCCGCGTCGCACTGGGCGGCCTCGCGGGCCAGGGCCAGGCTGTCGCCGACGAAGTCGCCCACGCCGTGGAAGATCTCCGGCGTCATGTAGTTGTGGGCCAGGATGACGGCGTTTTTCTCGCGCTTCAACCGGTTGATCTCGCTGATCAAGGGCGCGTGAATCTGCCATTCCAGCGGCGTGACATGGTGCTTGACCTTGTTCCATGCGGCGGCGGTTTCCGCTTCGACATCGGCATTGAAAGCGAGGGGCGCAAAACCGTCGGCCATCTGATCCTCTCTTATGCTCAAACTGAGCATTTCCAGGGTCTCAAAAAACGCCGGAGGACGGAGAGCCCATCGGCGTCACGGCTTTTGCTGAAATTGAGCAAAACCCACGGATCAGATATAGACCTTCCGTCGCCGATTGCAAATCGTCCTGTAAGATTCGCCCGACAGCCCTGCCGGTGATGCGTTGTGACCGTCTCTGACTTTCAGGCGGTTTCGAGCCGAGCAACACCAGGCGGCAGTCGTTCGGCCGAGGATCCTAGGGCGGCGTCTACAGCGGCCCTATGGGCGGTTCACGGGTGGGCGCGGCGCGCGGCGGTGGCCGACGCCAGCGCAGAGCTGCGGCGAACCCGTTGGAGCCGTGTCGAGGGCATCGCGGGCGCTCGACCGCCCTTTCGAACCCCCAAGGCCCGCGACGGGGTGGCCTGGACGGGCTGGCCAGGATAACACCCGTACATGGCACGAACCAAGCAAAGCCCTGACCTTGAGATCGAAGTTGGCGGACAGCCTTTTGTCTGGCGACTTCACCGCCTGCCCGGATGGTCCAGCGACACCGCGTCACGGCATGGCATGGCGATCGCCGCGCGTCACAAGGAAGGGCAGCGCGAAGCCGTGATGGAGTTTCCGCCAAGCCCTGAGCCTCGGTACGGGGCGCCCGTTCTCAAGGCCTCGCAAATCGCTCCGGAGCTCGTTGCGAAGGCCATCGCATCCGCCATCGAGGCGGGGTGGGACCCGCTTTCTCGAGGCAAGACGGTGGCTATCGTCGTGGACGCCACCGGCGCCTGACGCGCGCCGGGTAAGCCGGCGAACGGCTGACCTGGGCTGACCCTCACCCCACCGCCTGGTTCGGTGGGCGCCTGTCCCAGGCGTCGGCCATGGCCCTGGCGAGGGCGTCGAGGGCATAGGGCTTGCGTAGCAGGGGGCAGGAAGTCTCGTGGGCGCGGACCAATTCCTGGCCGGCATAGCCCGAACTGAGCAGGATCGGCAGATCCGGACGCTCGTGCGACAGGGTGATGGCCAGATCGACCCCGCTCTTGCCCCCAGGCATCATCACGTCGGTGATCACCAGGGCCAGGGTGGGATCGGCGCGCGTGATGGCCAGGGCCTGATCGGCGCTGGCCGCCCGGCTGACCATGTGGCCCAGCTCGTCGAGCATGGCCTCGATCAGGTCGCCGACCTCGACGTCGTCCTCGACCAGCAGCACATGGGCGGTGGCGCGGGTGGCCGGCGGCGCCACGCTCAGGACCTCAACGCTCGAGAAGGCCTCGCGCACCGGCAGCGTCATGGCCACGGTCGTACCTTCGCCGACAGTGGAGTCGATCGTCACCTCGCCACCGCTCTGCCGGGCGAAGCCATAGACCTGTGACAGGCCCAGCCCCGTGCCCTTGCCGACCGGCTTGGTAGTGTAGAACGGCTCGAAGGCCCGCTCCATGGTTTTGGCGTCCATGCCGGCTCCGGTGTCGCGCACGGCGACGCGCAGATAGCGGCCGGCCGGCAGCTCACCCCGGGGCTCGGCCAGGTCCACCGCTGCGGAAAGGATGGCGATGGCGCCGCCAGGCGGCGTCGCGTCGCGGGCGTTGACCACCATGTTCAGCAGGGCGGCCTCGAACTGGCCGGAATCGGTCAGGGTCGTGCGCTCGCCCGCCTGAAGGTCGAGGCTGAGCGTCAGGCCCTCGCCGATGGCGCGGCGCAGCAGGCTCTCGCTATCGACGATCATCGCGTCGATGCGGCAGATTTCGGGATGTAACGGCTGGCGGCGAGCGAAGGCGAGCAGATGCTGGGTCAGCTTTTCGCCGCGCCGCGCTGCGGCCTGGGCGGCGCTCACCATCCGCTCACGCCGCGTTTCATCTTGCGGATTGCGCTGCAGCACGTCCAGCGCGCCGATGATCACCGTCAGCAGGTTGTTGAAGTCATGAGCCACCCCGCCGGTCAGCTGGCCGATGGCCTCCAGCTTCTGGGATTGGGTCAGGGCGGCCTGGGCGACATCGCGCTCGGACAGGGCTTCCTGCACGCGGTCGGCCAGCAGCTCATTGAGGTTGGTCAGCTTGGCCTCGGCCTCCTTGGTGTCCGTGAAGTCGAAGGCGATGCCGATGAAGCCGTTGAACACCTGGCCTGGCCCGTGGCGCGGCTGGGAGAACGATTTCAGCCAGCGCATCTCGCCGTCGAACCGCCGGTAGCGACCCTCCAGGCTGAAGGGCTTGCGCGACGCCTCGCCGGAAATCTGGGCCTTGAGAATGACCTGCAGGTCGTCGGCGTGCAGCCGCGAGCGCCAGTCCAGGATCAAGGCGTCTTCAAAGGTCACTCCGGCGAAGTCCACATAGGCGGCGTTGACAAAGATCCGCACGCCATCCTCGCCGCTGATCCACATCAAGGCCGGGGCGCTGTCGGCCAGGGAGCGGAAACGCGCTTCGCTCTCGCGCAGGCTCTCCTCGGCCTGGCGGCGCGTGGTGACGTCGAAATTGACGCCGAGAACCTTAGTGGCGCGGCCTTCCGCGTCGCGATACACCTCGCCGCGTCCGTGGATCCAGCGCTCGCCGCCGGGCGCGCCGATCAGCCGATATTCGACCTCATAGAGCGGCCCGGTCTTCACGGCTTCGCGGATACGGGCCGCCATCATGACGCGATCGTCGGGATGGACCAAATCCAGCAGGCCGGCCAGGTCGAGCGGACTCGCCGTGGTGACGCCCAGGTTCTTGCGCGCGGCGGGCGACAGCTGCAGCTCGTTGTTCAGCAAGTCCCATTCCCAGGGACCGACGCCGGCTGCGGTCTGTGTCATCTCTAGGCGAAGCTCGGCCTTGATCTGGAGGCGGCGGGCCAGGGCGAGGCTGACGAGGGCGATGCGCAGCCCCTCGGCCACGACGATGGTGATCGCCCCCGAAACCACGAACAGCATCAGGGTGGCGATCTCGCTCTCGTCAAGGCCCTCGCCTTGCCCTCCGCCCCACAGCCACCAGGCAAAAACCGCCCCGGCGACCAGTGGCGCGACGCCCCAACGCCAGCCGGTATAGAGCGTGACCAGAATCATCGCCGGGAAAAAGGCCTGGGTGACGCCGATACTGCCGCTCAGGCCCAGCAAGGCGATGCGCAGCCCCATCGCGACGGCGATGGCGGCCACCGTGGCCAGGGTCGCCCGCCAAAGGGGCGGCGGCGCCTTGGGCACCAACCACGCGCTCAGCACATCAGGCGAAAAGCGCCCTTGCTGCGTTGCGAGTGGTTCTTGTGACTTCATGGGGCCCTGGCGCACGTACGTCTTGCCAAGAGCATGGACACGCTTACCTAAGACACGCAACACGCAACACGGGAGATGACGATGGCTGCGAACCTGAACACCGGCTTCACGACGAAACAACGCAGCGACATTGTCGCCGGCCTGAACAAGGTCCTGGCTGACAGCTATGCTTTGTATCTCAAGACCCACGGCTATCACTGGAACGTGCGCGGCCCCAATTTCCAGGCGCTGCACGTGCTGCTCGAAGGCCAATACACCGAGGAATGGACGGCGCTTGACGCGATCGCCGAGCGCATTCGCGCGCTGGGCGAACTGGCCCCCATGGGCTACGGCGCGTTCGGAAACCTCTCGAGCATCAAGGATGGCGACGCCGAGAAGGAGTGGGAAGGCATGTTCAAGGAACTCCAGGCCGACAACGAGACCGTGATCGCCACCCTGCGCGACGCTTTCGGAGCGGCCGAGGAAGCTGGCGACGAGGCCACCGCCGATCTCTATACCCAGCGCCTGGCCGCCCACGAAAAGCATGCCTGGATGATCCGCTCCACGCTGGGCGGGAAATAGTCTGCCAAGCTCTAGTCAAACCCATGCCGTCAAGGCCGCCGCGGCGCTCGTCGCCTCCGGCGGCCTTTCCGCGTGCGCGACAACCTATTATCTCCCGGCCGGATCCGGCCGGCCCAAGGCCATCGTCACCATCGCCGGCTCTCTGTCCGACGCCGGCCTGGCCCGCTACACCGCCAATATGGATCTGGCGATGCTGGCCTTGGCCCGGCGGCACGACCCGCAGCCGCACAAGAACTATTGGGGCCGCGTCGCGGGCTGGGAGAAGCTGGATATCCACCTGATCCCCCGCCTGGGCGACCGCGATGCGGATTTCGAGGAAGCCCGGCTGATCAACAGCTTCAAGCAGGCGTCGCCCCTGACGATGGAGGCGGCCAGGCCCTTCAAGATCAGCGGGCCGCCGCTGGAGCGGGACAAGGCCCTGCGTTGCCTGACCCAGGCGGTCTATTTCGAGGCCGGGTTCGAGCCGGTGGACGGTCAGCAGGCCGTGGCCCAGACCGTGCTCAACCGGATGCGCCATCCGGGCTATCCCAAGTCGGTCTGCGGCGTGGTCTACGAGGGCGCGGCGCGGGGCACGGGCTGCCAGTTCAGCTTCACCTGCGACGGCTCGCTGGAGCGGGCGATCAGCCCGACCGTGTGGGACAACGCCCAGATCATCGCCAAGCGGGCCCTGGCGGGCTTCGTGATGAAGGGCGTCGGCACCGCCACCCACTACCACGCCAACTACGTCTATCCGTATTGGGCGCCGACCCTGGTCAAGCTGCGCACCGTGGGCGCTCATATCTTCTACCGCTGGACCGGACCGTCGGGCCAGGTGACGGCGTTCCGCAGCAAGTATTCGGCTCATGAGGACGTTTCGGCCGAGATCATGATGGGCGCCGATCCGCGCACCCTGGAGGCCGCGCCGCCTGAGATTCTGGCGCAGGAACAGGCCGAAACCCGGGCGGCGACGTTCGCCGCCGCCCAGGCCTCCGGCGCCGCGCCAATGCCGTCCGGCGACCCGGCCACGATCGTTGGTCATGATGGCGTGGTCGAAACCCTCGCGCCCCTGGCGGGCGATCCGGCCATGGCCATGCGCGGCGGTCGCCGCGTGCCGACCGCCGAAGAGGTGGCCAAGATCAACAAGTCACTCGAAGGCCTGTCGGAGTCCGCCGCCGAACCCGCCAAGCCGGCCGAACCTCCGCCGCCTCCGCCGCCCAAGAAGAAGCCCAGCTATTTTGGCTCGGACAAACCCAGGCCGGACCTGCCGATGTAGTCCCTGTTCCCGTCGTCGCCCGCAGGGGGTGTCAGCGAGAGCCAAGGAAAGAATATGACCTCGACCCTAAGCAAGGATCAATCCCAGCTGCCCTGACCTACCCGTCACGCCTGGCCGGCGGATGGTGAAACAAGTTGGCGGGCAGTTCGCTCAGCGACTTGAGGCCGGCGATCGGCATGAATCGGCGTAAAGGGCGGCGACGGGACGCAGGGTCCAGGCGTCTTGCAGGGGGAGCGAGGCGGGCATGGCGGGCCAGCCTAGGCGCGAGGTGTGGACGGGCCATCGGGCAAAACCCACCGCGCGCGCGGGGTTGTCAC
This sequence comes from Caulobacter sp. DWR3-1-2, assembly GCF_049896225.1. Lineage (NCBI taxonomy): Bacteria > Pseudomonadati > Pseudomonadota > Alphaproteobacteria > Caulobacterales > Caulobacteraceae > Caulobacter > Caulobacter sp. DWR3-1-2. The sequence continues at coordinate 273,715 of NZ_JAFCTW010000006.1, forward strand.
CGGGTGAGGCGAAGGTTCAAGCTCGACAAGCTCGACAAGCTCGACAAGCTCGACAAGCTCGACAAGCTCGACAAGCTCGACAAGCTCGACAAGCTCGCAGCCGTTCAGCAAGGTTCAACCTCAGGGCGTGCAGTGGAGAGCGGCTGGGTCCCGCCTCGCCCTTAAGTCGCCGCCTTCCACCCTCCGCCCAAGGCCTGGATCAGGGTCACCGCCGTGGTCTGGCGCTGGACGGCCGCGGTCAGCAGCGCGCGGCGGGCCGAGAGGGCCGAGGCCTGGGCCTGGACGACGTCGGTATAAGCGACCTGGCCAGCCTTGTACTGGTTGAGGATCATCTGCTCGGTCTGGTCGGCGGCGCTGGAGCTGGTCTGCAGCAGAGCGTAGCGGCGCGCGAGTACGCGGGTGGCGGTGAGCTGGTTCTCGACATCCTCGAAGGCGGTCAGCACGGTCTGGCGATAGTCGGCGACCGAGGCGTCGTAAGCGACGCGAGCCTGCTCAACCCGAGCCTTGCGGGCCCCGGCGTCGAACAGGGTCTGGGCGGCGGAGAGGCCCAGCGACTAGGTGTTGGCCGAGGCGCTGAACAGGTTCCCCAGGCTTGAACTGCTGGAATTGCCCGAGCCCGAAAGGTTCAGGGTTGGGAAGAAGGCGGCGCGGGCCACGCCGATGTCTGCGTTGGCGGCGGCCACCCTGCGCTCGGCGCCGGCGATGTCGGGGCGACGTTCCAGTAGCTCGGAGGGCACGCCGGTCGGGACGTCGGTCAGATGCGTGGTCCAGGCCGGATCGGCGGCCAGCTTGAAGGCGCTGGCCGGTTTGCCGACCAGGGTGGCGATGGCGTTTTCGTCGGTGGCGCGGTTCTGAGTCAGGCTTTCCAGATCAGCCTGGGCGTTGGCCAGCTGGGTCTGGGCCTGTAGCACGTCGGACTTGGGCGCGATGCCGGCGGCGTAGCGGTTCTGGGTGATGGTCAGGCCGCGCTGGGAGCCCTCGACCGTGCGATGCACCAAGGCGATCTCGGCGTCGGCCTGGCGCAGGCCCAGATAGTTCACCGCCAGCTCGCCCTGCATCGACAGCCGCGCGCCGGCCAGGTCGGCGGCGCTGGCCTGCTCGCTGGCACGGGCGCCGGTGACGCCGTTGCGGATGCGACCCCAGAGGTCGGGCTCCCAGCCCGCGCCGAGGCCGACTTGGTAGCGCGTACCGCTGGACGAACCATTCGTCGCCGAGCCCAAGCCGCCCCCGCCGCTCCGCCCGACAGGTCGATGGTCGGGAACAGGCTGGCGCGCTGCTCGCGGACGATGGCGCGGGCCTGGCGGTAGCTGGGCTCGGCGGCGGCGACCGTCTGGTTCGAGACATTGACCCGGGCGATCAGCATGCCGAGTTGCGGATCGCCCAGCAGGGTCCACCAGTCGCCGCGATCGGCCAGGTCGCCCGGCGTGGCGACCTTCCAGCCATCCAGCGCCTTGAAACCCCCGGGCAGAGGCGTGGCGGTGGCCAGGCCCGGCGTTTGATAGGCCGGGCCGACCGTGCAGGCCGACAGCAGCGCCAGGGCGGAAACGGCCAGGAGGGTGCGGGGAAACATCAGGCGGGCTCCGGATCGGACGGCCTGTGGGCCAGATGGCGCTCGTCGCGCTTCCGGGACCTACGTCGATCGGGGACATGACCAAGGGCATGTCCCCGCGCCTAAGCCGCCTCGATGTCCGGCAGGGCCGGCCGAACCGCTCTAGGCCGTAGTGACGATTTAGGATTCCCATCGAGAGGCGGTTCTGATTCAACGCTGCTTTTTGGAGGCGGTGTTGGAAGGCGAAGTTCTTCGGGACGATCAGTGGGCTCGGATCGAGC
>NZ_JAFCTW010000007.1:0-40000 GCF_049896225.1 Caulobacter sp. DWR3-1-2
CGATCCGAGCCCACTGATCGTCCCGAAGAACTTCGCCTTCCAACACCGCCTCCAAAAAGCAGCGTTGAATCAGAACCGCCTCTCGATGGGAATCCTAAATCGTCACTACGGCCTAGAGCATTTCCCGACCTGACTGCGTCAGGCCGTGAGCTCTAATCTTTTGTTTTGAAGCATTCTTCTCCACGCGAACCGGAACCACTTCGCTCGAAAAATGCTCTAGACGCCTCTAAAGACTAGAAGCTCTGGGCGCTCAGGGCGACGATGGTCTTGAAGGCCCAGACGGTGACGGCGATGCAGATCAGCAGCGTCCAGACATCGGCCATGGCCGTGCGCGGCTTGGCGGCCTTGGCCGACTTGCCGCCTTTGCCGCTCTTGCCCTTGGCGGTCGCGGGCCCCGGAGCCTTGGCCACCGCCGTTTTCGCCGCCGCCTTGGCCAAGCTGGTCGCCCTCTAAGTCCGTGCCCGACGCGCGATCTACCGCCGTTAGACACCGCAGGTGCTGAAGGTCGCGCTTCCAAAGGCGGTTAAGTGAGGGTGAAGGGTGTCACCTTCCCCGGCGACCGGTTACGCGCGTCGCATTGTCGTCGCTGTCAGGTTGGGAAACTGCCAGTGGTGAGTTAGCCCCAAAGTGCTGCTGACATCTCCTGTCAGCAGCTCGCCCCCGCACAATCTTTGTTCGCATCCTGTTCTTGTGTTAATTGCGAGCGTAGCCCCTACATATAGCCGTCGCGTCGCGTCCTCCCCGCGACCCCAAACCTCGCCTCACGCGTTCCGGAAAACATGGCTGAACAACTGAACTTCATCCGCGTGCGCGGCGCGCGCGAGCACAATCTCAAGAACGTCAGCGTCGATATCCCGCGAGGCGAGCTCGTGGTGCTGACCGGCCTGTCAGGCTCGGGCAAGAGCTCGCTGGCGTTCGACACCATCTACGCCGAGGGCCAGCGGCGCTATGTCGAGAGCCTGTCGGCCTATGCCCGCCAGTTCCTGGAATTGATGAGCAAGCCGGATGTCGACCTGATCGAGGGCCTGTCGCCGGCCATCTCGATCGAGCAGAAGACCACCTCGCGCAACCCGCGCTCGACGGTGGGCACCGTCACCGAGATCCACGACTACATGCGCCTGCTGTGGGCGCGGGTCGGCGTACCCTATTCGCCGGCGACCGGCCTGCCGATCGAGAGCCAGACCATCAGCCAGATGGTCGACAAGATCACCGCCCTGCCCGAGGGCACGCGGCTCTATCTGCTCGCCCCCGTCGTTCGCGACCGCAAGGGCGAGTACAAGAAGGAGATCGCCGAGTGGCAAAAGGCTGGCTTCCAGCGGCTGAAGATCGACGGCGAATATTACCCGATCGAGGACGCGCCGGTTCTCGACAAGAAGTTCAAGCACCACATCGACGTGGTCGTGGACCGCATCGTCACCAAGCCCGGCATGGAACAGCGCCTGGCCGACTCCATGGAACAGGCGCTCCGTCTCGCCGATGGCCTCGCGGTCGCCGAGTGGGCCAATATCGAGAACGGCGAGAAGGAGCCGCGCCGGCTGCTGTTTTCCGAGCGCTTCGCCTGTCCGGTCAGCGGTTTCACGATTGCCGAGATTGAGCCGCGACTGTTCTCGTTCAACAATCCGGCGGGCGCCTGCCCGGCCTGCGATGGCCTGGGCGCGAAGCTGGCCTTCGACACCGACCTGGTGATCCCCGACAAGGACAAGACCCTGCACAAGGGCGCCGTGGCGCCGTGGTCGCGCGGCCCCTCGCCGCTCTACACCCAGACCCTGCAGGCCCTGGCCCGTCACTACGGCTTCTCGATGGACGAGCCCTGGCACAAGCTGCCGCAGAAGGCGCGCGACGTGGTGTTGCAGGGTTCGGGCGGCGACAAGATCAAGTTCGTTTACGACGACAACGCCCGCAAGTACGAGGTGGCCAAGCCCTTCGAGGGCGTGTTGCCGAACCTGGAGCGCCGCTGGCGCGAAACCGACAGCGCTTGGGTCCGTGAAGAACTCGGCCGCTACCAGTCCGACACCCCCTGCGAGGTCTGCCACGGCAAGCGCCTGAAGCCCGAGGCCCTGGCGGTGAAGATCGCCGGCATGGACATCGCCGATGTCTCCATGCTGGCCATCCGTCCGGCCAAGGACTGGTTCGCCAGCCTCGACGGCCAGCTGTCCGACAAGAACATGGAGATCGCCCGGCGGATCCTGAAGGAGATCAATGACCGCCTGCGGTTCCTGGTCGATGTGGGCCTGGACTACCTCAACCTGTCGCGCGGCTCGGGCACGCTTTCGGGCGGCGAGAGCCAGCGCATCCGCCTGGCCAGCCAGATCGGCAGCGGCCTGACCGGCGTGCTCTACGTGCTGGACGAGCCGTCGATCGGCCTGCATCAGCGCGACAACACCCGGCTGCTGCAGTCGCTGCAGGGCCTGCGCGACCTGGGCAATTCGGTGCTGGTGGTCGAGCATGACGAGGAGGCCATCATGACGGCCGACTATGTCATCGACATGGGCCCGGCGGCGGGCGTGCATGGCGGCGAGATCGTCGCCGAGGGCAAGCCTGCTGACATCATGGCCAATCCCAACAGCATTACCGGCCAATATCTGACCGGCGTGCGCGAGATCGCCGTGCCGGAAGAGCGTCGGCCGATCAACAAGAAGAAGATGCTGACGGTCATCGGCGCCACCGGCAACAATCTGAAAGGCGTCACGGGTTCGATTCCCGTGGGAACCTTCACCTGCATCACCGGCGTCAGCGGCGGCGGCAAGTCGACCTTCACGATCGAAACCCTTTACAAGGCCGCGGCGCGCCGCCTGAACAACGCCTCGGACGCGCCGGCCTCGCACGAGCGGATCGAGGGGCTGGAAAACTTCGACAAGGTCATCGATATCGACCAGTCGCCGATCGGCCGGACCCCGCGCTCGAACCCGGCCACCTATACCGGCGCCTTTGGCCCGATCCGCGACTGGTTCGCCCAACTGCCGGAGAGCAAGGCGCGCGGCTACGGCCCCGGCCGTTTCAGCTTCAACGTCAAGGGGGGCCGCTGCGAGGCCTGCCAGGGCGACGGCCTGATCAAGATCGAGATGCACTTCCTGCCCGACGTTTACGTCACCTGCGACGTCTGCAAGGGCAAGCGCTACAACCGCGAAACCCTCGACATCCTGTTCAAGGGCAAGACCATCGCCGAGGTGCTCGACATGACCGTCGAGGAGGCCGCAGAGTTCTTCAAGGCCGTGCCGCCGATCCGCGACAAGATGGAGACGCTCAAGCGCGTGGGCCTCAGCTACGTCAAGGTCGGCCAGCCGGCCACCACCCTGTCGGGCGGCGAGGCCCAGCGGGTGAAGCTGTCGAAGGAGCTCAGCAAGCGCGCCACCGGCCGCACGCTCTACATCCTCGATGAGCCGACCACCGGCCTGCACTTCGAGGACACCAAGAAGCTGCTGGAAGTGCTGCATGAGTTGGTTGACCAAGGCAACACCGTGGTGGTCATCGAGCACAATCTCGACGTGGTGAAGACCGCCGACTGGCTGCTGGACTTCGGCCCCGAGGGCGGCGACGGCGGCGGCGAGATCGTCGCCGTGGGCTCACCCCAGGACGTCGCCAAGGTCGAGGCCTCGTGGACCGGGCGATACCTCAAGGGCGTGCTGGCCCGCCACGAGGAGCGGCGGCTGGAGCGAGTGGCCGCGCTGAAGAAGAGCAAGCGGGCCTAGGCGCTTGCGGCGCGCGGCCGCCAAGCTCGGCGGTTGAGCTTCAGTCGAAGGCCGCCGCCAGTTCCAGCGCCCGATCGCCGGCCAGCGCCCTGTAGAGCGCCGCGCTCGTCGTGGCTTGGAGGATGATCCCCAGGCCGAAGAGCAGCCCCTGCAAGAGCAGGAAGGCTAGCTGCACGGGTTGAAACGCCGACTTCAACACGAAGTCCCAGGCGCCGAAGGTGGACCAGTTGAGAACGGGGACCGCCTGGGCCAGCCGGCTGAGGCCGATATTGGCGCCGACGCCCACCAGCAACGCCGCCGTCATGGCCAGCATGTAAAGGCCAAAAACCTTCCCGCGCCGGGTCGCCGTCAGACGCCATGCCTTGCGCAATCCGATCCGGCCCTCTTGCACAGCCATCGGACCCGCCAGCCACAATCGACTGGCCAGCCAGAACGTCGCCAAGACGCCCACCGCCATGCCGCTCCACATCCATCCGTCCAACGCCTGTTCGCCGCTGCTCCCGGCGACGCCGGCAGCGACCAGCATGACCAGGAGGACAATCAGGGCGGCCGGCACGATCAGCAGCCACAGCACGAAGAGACGCGCCTCGTCGCCGCCCAGTGACAGGCGCAGGCCCCGGCCAGCATCGGACGCCTGGTCTCTCACGATCGCCGCACCGACGATCGCGATTACCAGGCCAACCACCAGCGCCATCGCCAACGCCGCCAACAGGGGCCCCGTAACCCGCGAGGCGCCGAACGTCGAGAGCCAGTAGTGGCTGTTGACGACGACAGCCACGCGGCCGCCGACGCTGACCAGCGTTCCCGTCAGCGCCAGGCCAAGAGCCGCTACGGGCCGGCGGCGCAACAAATCCAGCGGCGCCAGGGCGACCCGGACAAAATGGAAATCTCCCGGGGCCGTCACGTCGATCAGGCGAAGGTGTCGGATACGTTGCGACCGCGCAACTGCGCGTAGATCGTCGGGGCGGGGGCGAAGACGATCAGCAGCACCAGGATCGACAACAGGCCCGAGAACAGGGTCCGCACGATGCCCGCCGGCGTGAAGAAGGCCGACATCGAGCTCATGTCTGGATTGAAGGCCGCGCTCATCGCCGAAATCCCGCCGCCCAGGCTGGCGCCGATCACCGCGATGATCACCAGCAGCAGCAGGTAAACGACGATCGCCAGGATCAGGGAGACGACATAGGCGCCCAGCAGCGGCCAGAACTTGCCCTTGGTCAAGTCCCACGAACCGCGGATGTCGATCTTGCCGGTGTCGAACGCCAGGGCGCCCGCGAACGACAGGCGCACGGCCAGCACCAGCAGGAAGCAGAGCGCGGCGATCCCCAGGAGCAGCCCCAGACCCACGCCCAAGGGGGCCCCGCCGATCGCCGCGCCCAGACCGCCGATCAGGGCCACGACGACGACTAGGGCGAGATAGACCGCGAAGATGATCAGATTGACCAGGATCAGCACCACGGCCTGACGGAACTCATCGGCGCCCAGGCGCAGATAGGCGCCGGCGCTGTCCTGCGGGCGCAGCACCAGGCGGTTCAAGCCGGTCAGCAACACAGAATAGACCGCCAGGCTGTAGACGACCGAGAACAGGAACAGCGGCCACATGCCCTCCATGGCCTTGAAGGTGGCGGCCGGGTCGCCGCCGGGCTCGGCGCCCAGATCCACCATCGCCGCCATCTGCGGCCCGGCCAGCTTGATGGCGCCGATGCTGACGATCAACGAGGCGACGGTCATCAACACCGCCCAGACGCCCACGGTCTTCAGGTGTTCGCGCACCAGGCGAAAGCCCGAGAGCGCCGCGTCCGTGGCCGAGAACTGTTGCATGGCGCTGCCCCTCGCTGGCGTCGTGATCCGGGATCACGCCTAACAAGGTTCGGGGGCCGGCGACAGTCCCGCCGACGCAATTCGCGAGCCACCTCTTGCATGAGCGGCCGCGCAGCCTCTAACGTTTGTTTGAAAGTGGCCGAAAACAGGTCGCGACTGGAGGAAACGGCCGATGAAGCTCTATGGCGAAGCCAACCCGGCGCCCAACCCGCGCCGGGTGCGGATGTTCCTGGCCGAGAAAGGCGTGGACCTGCCAGAAATCCGCGTTGCGCTGCGGAAAGGCGAGCACAAGACGGCCGAGCACAAGGCCCGAAACTCGCTGGGCCAGGTGCCGGTGCTGGAGCTCGACGACGGCCAGACGATCAGCGAGAGCGTCGCCATCTGCCGCTATCTGGAGGCCCTGCACCCGACGCCGCCGATGTTTGGATCCTGCGCCCTGACCCAGGCCCAGGTCGATATGTGGGTGCGGCGGATCGAGTTCCAGATCATGTCACCGGTGGCGATGTACTGGCGTCACGCCCATCCGCTGACCGCGTCGCTGTTGGCGCAGAACAACGACTTCGGCGAGTCCAACAAGCCGATCGTCGGCAAATCCATGCTGTGGCTGGACCGCGAGCTGGCCGACGGCCGGCCGTGGATCGCCGGCGAGGCCTATGGCATGGCCGACATCGTCGCCCTGACCACGATCGACTTCGCCGGCTTCATCGGGTTGGAGGTTCCCGACGAGGCCTCGGCGCTGAAGGCCTGGCGGGACCGCGCGTCGGCCCGGCCCAGCGCGGCGGCCTAAGCCGCCACTACCGCCACCGGCTCGCTGGCGTGCAGGTCGTGATAGGCGCGAGCCGGGGCGGCGGTCAGGATCACCATCTGGACGGTGAAGAAGAACGGGGCCAGCAGCATGTTGGCCAGGCCGGTCAGGGCCAGCATCACCACGTTGGTGATCCCGCCCGACAGCCCCAGGATCAGGCCCGCGACGACGGTCTGGGCCACGCCGACCAAGATGGTGATGATCACCGCCAGGCCGTACATCCACAGCAGCTGCCAGAAGTGGCGATCCGTCAGGGCCCAGGTCCGCCGCAGGTCGAGCCGGCCTTCGGCGAAGGTGGTGATCGACAGCAGCGACAGGCGAATGCCGAACCAGATCGACAGCCCCGCCACGGCGATCGTCCCCAGCACCTCGACCCAGCGATTGGTTTCCACCGCGCCCAGGCTGATCAGACCGGAGCCAATCAGCACCAGCAGCGCGCTGGGAAGGGCGGTGACGACCAGGGTCACCGCCCAGCCGACCAGGGCGACGACGAACTGCCGCGCCTCTTGCTTGCCGATCCGCATGTAGGCCAGGCCATGATCGTCCGGCCGAACCACTGCCCGCATGATCGCCACGGTGATCACCGACTGCAGCGCAACGGCCAAGGCGATCAGGGGCAGCAGGGTGCCCTTACGGCGGGCGACGATATCGACCCACTCGCGCAGGTCGTTGGTCCGCTGCAGCAGGGCCAGGTCGGCGCGCACCGAGCCGCCGAACGCGAAGGCCACCACCAGGCCCAGCAGGACCAGCATCGCGAAATAACAGGCCGCCCAGGCCAGCACCACGAGCGGCTTGCGGCGCGTCATGCGGACCCCTTCGAGCGCGGCTTCGACGGGCGAGAAGGTGGTCATGGCGCGAGAGTTCCAAGGGTCGTGGCGGGGGCTGCCTGGTGTCGATAGACATCGACCAGCGCAACCGTCCAGACCGGGATGACATAGAAAAACAGCACGAGCAGTTCGATCAGGTCGGGGATGGGTCCGGCGGGTAAAACGCGAGTGAGCGGGATCACCAGGATCGCCGCCGGCGCCATCAGCGCCAGGCCTGCCGCCGCCAGGCGCGGAACCGCGCCGCGCGTGCGGCCAAAGGCGCTGAGCACCTGCACCGCCCCCGCCTCGATCGTCGCGGCGGGGGCAAGAGACAGACGCAGAAACAGCCAGGCCAGCAGGATCGCCGACAGCAGAGGCGGCAGGCTGGCGGGGATCGCCCCTGGACCCGACAAGGCCGCGCGCCAGGCGTCTAGCGACCCGTTGTCAAAGCCTGGGGCGTTGCTGCGCGCCACCCCCACGGCCACCGCGCCGATGATCACCAGCAGGACGGCCCCGACCACCGCGAGGATCACCAGAGACAGCAGGAAGACCGCTGAGAGCCGCCATTCCTCGCGCCCCCAGCGCAGGCCATGCCAGCCGCCGGGCCCGGCGAGCAGCACGCGATAGACCGCGCTGCTGCCCAGCACGATCGCGGCGAAGATGATCATGGGCGTCAGCGCGGACAGACTAGGCGGCAGGAAGCGCGACGCCAGCGCCAACCCCGCGCCTGCAACCAGCGCCGCCCAGCAAGACCGCAAGGCCGGGGCCCATCCGGCCAGCCCGGCCCGGACAGTCCGTTCGATCCCCGCGCTCGCCTCGCCCATAAAGCCCCTCTCTTGTTCGCGACCCGCGCGAACCCGTCAACGCGCAGACCCTAAGCCGTTCGCCCCCGGCTTGGCGACGAGTCGCGCCAGGTGTCACGCTGAATTTCCGGGGACGTGGCCCCGGCGCCTCGCCCGTCCAATGCCACACGCCGGTTTCGCCGGGCGACAGGCGGGGGTAAGAGGGCGCCCATGAGCACGCCCCCTCCTTCCCTCTCCCCCATCCACGTCATCGGCGGCGGCCTGGCCGGGTCCGAGGCCGCCTGGCAGATCGCCCAGGCCGGCGTCCCGGTGATCCTGCACGAGATGCGGCGCGACCTGCCCTCAAGCAGCGAAGCGGTAGGGCCAACAAAAGTGCGTACCGACGCCCATCACACCGATGGCCTGGCCGAGATGGTCTGTTCCAACTCGTTCCGCTCGGACGACTGGCAGTTCAACGCCGTGGGACTGCTGCACGCCGAGATGCGCCGGCTGGACTCGCTGATCCTGTCGGCCGCCGACCAGCACCAGGTGCCGGCCGGCGGCGCCTTGGCCGTTGACCGCGACGGCTTCTCGGCCGAGGTCACCCGCCGCATCGAAGCCCACCCCCTGATCACCATCGTCCGCGAGGAGGTCGCCGGCCTGCCGCCGCAGGACTGGGACAGCGTGGTCGTCGCGACCGGCCCCCTCACCTCGCCCGCCCTGGCCGACGCCATCCTGGAGCTCAGCGGCGAAGGCCAGCTGAGCTTCTTCGACGCCATCGCACCGATCATCCACGTCGAGTCGATCGACATGGACATCGCCTGGCGCCAGTCGCGCTACGACAAGGAAGGCCCCGGCGGCGACGCGGCCGCCTATATCAACTGCCCGATGGACAAGGCCCAGTACGAGGCCTTCATCGACGCCCTGATCGAGGGGCCCAAGGCCGAGTTCAAGGATTGGGAGCATGTGCCCTATTTCGACGGCTGCCTGCCGATCGAGGTGATGGCCGAGCGCGGCCGCGAGACCCTGCGCCACGGCCCGATGAAGCCAGTGGGCCTGACCAATCCGCGCGATCCGTTGGTCAAGTCCTATGCCATCGTTCAACTGCGCCAGGACAATGCGCTGGCCACCCTGTGGAACATGGTGGGCTTCCAGACCAAGCTGAAGCACGGCGCCCAGGCCGAGGTGTTCCGGATGATCCCGGCCCTGGCCAACGCCCAGTTCGCCCGGCTGGGCGGCCTGCACCGCAACACCTTCATCAACAGCCCGCGCCTGCTGGACCGCTCCCTGCGGATGAAGGTCGCCCCGCGCCTGCGCTTCGCCGGACAGATGACCGGCGTCGAGGGCTATGTCGAAAGCGCCGCCACGGGTCTGCTGGCTGGCCGCTTCGCCGCCGCCGAGCGGCTGGGCCAGACACTGGAAGCCCCTCCCCCCACCACCGCGCTGGGCGCCTTGGTCGACCACGTGACCGGCGGTCACATCGAGGGCGAGGCGCTGGGCAAGACCAGCTTCCAACCGATGAACATCAATTACGGCCTGCTGCCGCCGATGGAGACCCCCAAGATCGGCGACGACGGCGTCAAGATCCCGCTGAAGGAACGCGGCCGGGCGAAGAAGCGGCTGATGAGCCTGCGGGCGCTTGCGGATCTGGAGGGGTGGATCGCCGGCTAGGCTTCGCTAGGAACGGGGACACACACTCATCCCACGATTTCAGCCAGCGTGGCCCAGGCCGTGGGATGAGTGTGTGTCCCCAGTCTTTGCCGCAACCTTCTTTGGCCCAGGCAACAACCGAAAACCCTTGAGCACCATCTTCACCGCTTCCCAGTGGATCGCGGCCAGAACGCCGGCCACCTGCCAGGGGTGGGTAGCCACCGCCCGCAACAGCGCTCGGTCGGTCAGTTCGCGCCGCTCGCCGGCGAAGCTGGCGGCCAGCAGCAGGCCCGCCTCGTCATGCACCGTGACCCCCACGCCCACCCGGTTCCCCGGCGGCAACAGGTCAAACTGGTAGTCCAGGTCCATCGGCATGAACGGCGACACATGGAAGCCCTTGCCGCAAGCCTGGCGCACGCGCTCGTCGGGCGAGGCCTCGACCGGCAGCACATAGTCGTGGCGCTCGCCAAAGGTATTGCGCACGGCGTGGATCGTCGCCGCCAGCCGGCCGTCGCGGTCATGGCAGAAATAGACGCTGAGCGGGTTGAAGCCCTTGCCCAGCAGGCGCGGCATGCACAGCAGGGTGATCCGCCCACCACCCAGATCGAAACCGGCCTCCGCCAGCTTGGCCTCGATCTGGGGCCGCAAGGGCGCTCGGACCTTGCCGGCGAAGTCGCGGTCGTGGAGCGACACCAGATTCCAGCCATTGTGCGTGAATAGTTTCAGACGGCTCGCCAGCGTGTCCAGCTCATCAAGATCCAGCGCCAGCATGAAGACGCGATAGTCCAGTCGATGACGCCGGGGTCTCATCCGCCCGTGGGCGACGACGCCGCTGTAAAGCGCCGATCTCACGCCACCACTCTGAACGAGGGCGGCGCCGCGCTGGCGACCGCCGAGACGAAAATCCGGCCCGACGGGTTGGGGGTCAGCCAGGGGCGATGGACGCCGCCCAACTGTTCGGCGACGGCAAGGCCGGCTTGCAGGCCGTCCTCGTGAAAGCCCGATCCAAAATAGGCGCCGGCAAACCAGGTGCGGTTGGCTCCCTGCAACGACCACAGGGTACGCTGGGCGGTCATCGCTGGTCCGTCGAACAGCGGGTGCTCGTAGGTCTGGTCATGCAGCGTGGACGCCAGGGCCGGGTCCCGCGCCGGGTTGAGCGAGAGGAAGAAGGGGTCGGCGGCCGGGGCGCCGTCCTTGGCCAGGGGCTGAAGGCGGTTCATCCAGTAGGTGACCCCGCCCTCGCCGTCGCCGCCACGCAGGCCGACATGGTTCCAGCTGGCCCAGGCGGCCTTGCGGCGCGGCATCAGCTTGGCGTCGCGATGCAGCACCGCGCGGTTCTTGCTGTAACGGAAAGCGCCGAGCAACCGCCGTTCCTCGGCCCCCGGCTGGACCAGCATGTCCAGGGCCTGGTCGGCATGGGCGGCGATCACCACCTGGTCGAAGCGTCTGCTCTGGCCGGCGACGTCCTCGATCGTGACGCCGTCCGGGCCGCGCAGGATGTGGCGCACCGGCCGGCTGGTCAGCACCTCACCGTCGAAGTCTGCCAGCATGCGGTCCACATAGGCCCGGCTGCCGCCGACCACCGTCCGCCAGATCGGCCGCTTGTCGACCGGCAGCATCAGGCCGTGATTGTCGAAGAACCGCAGCAGCGAGGCGGCGGGAAATTCCCGGATGTCGCGCAGCGTGGTCGACCAGATGGCGGCGGCCTGGGGCAGCAGGTGATCTTCCTGGAAGGCTTGGCCAAAGCCCTGGGCCCTGAGATAATCGGCCAGGCCGCACAGCCCGCCGGCCTCCAGCCCCGAAGCTTCCAGCGCCGCCACGTCCCGCGTCCCGGCCCGATAGAAGCGGGTGACGTCGAGCAGCATCTTCAGGAAGCGCGGGTTGAACAGGTTGCGCTTCTGGGCCAGCAGGTTGGTGCTGCTATATTCCAGCGCGCCGTTGTCGAGTGACACCCCGAACGACATGTCGCTGGCGGCGGTCGGGACGCTCAGGTGAAGAAACAGCGCCGTCAGGTTGGGATAGTTGGGCTCGTTATAGACGATGAAGCCGGTGTCGACCGCCACGCCCTCGATCTCGACGGTGTTGGCATGACCTCCGACGCGCGGCGCGGCTTCGTAGAGGGTGACGTCGTGACGCTTGGCCAGCAGCCAGGCCGCCGACAGGCCGGAGATGCCGCCGCCGACCACGGCGATATTCAGACGTTCGGCGGCGTGCGGCACGTTCAGCTCCCGGAAACGCGCCATGGCGGCGCTGTCTTCCCAAATACGGTGTCACTGAAGGTTTGGACGCGCGAATTCGTCGCCGCATCCAACGCGCTCCCGCGCCCGTACCTGCATACGTCTAGGCGATTCGCGCGTGCGGGCCGTCGGACGGGGAGTAGAAGTGATGACGACGACGTCGCCCTTGGAACGGGCCGCGGAGGCGAGCGACCGTGATCGCGCCCCGAAACAGGCTCCGATAGCAGCGGGCCCCGCGCGGCCAAGCGTGCGCATGGGCCTGGTCAAGGCGGCGATCCACGCCTTCGAGGACGCGCCTATCCCGGACGTCGTGGCGCGCGCCGCGATCAACATGCTGGTCGGCGGCGCCCGGCGGCGGCTAACTGGCGCAGATCCCGACTTCGACGAGGCCTTCGCCCGCGAGATGCGCGATTGGCCGATCGCCGTGAACACCGACGAGGCCAACGCCCAGCATTACGAGCTGCCCGCCGCATTCTTCGAGTGCGTACTCGGCCCCAATCTGAAATATTCCAGCGGTCTCTATCCCCCTGGCGCCAAGACCCTGGCCGAGGGCGAAACCGCCGCCTTGCGTGAGACCGAGGAGCACGCTGACCTGCGCGATGGCCAGGACGTGCTGGAGCTGGGCTGCGGCTGGGGTTCGCTGTCGCTGTGGATGGCCGAGCGGTTTCCGGGCTCGCGCATCACCTCGGTGTCGAACTCGGCCTCGCAACGCGCCTTCATCGAAGCCCGGGCCCGCGATCGCGGTTTGACCAATCTGACGATCGTCACCGCCGACATGAACGTCTTCAAGACCGACCAGCGCTTCGACCGCGTGGTCTCGGTGGAGATGTTTGAGCACATGTCCAACTGGCGCGCCCTGCTGGCCAAGGTGAACCGCTGGTTGCGGCCGGACGGACTGCTGTTCCTGCACGTCTTTTCGCACAAGGCCACGCCTTACAGGTTCGACGTCGATGACCCGTCCGACTGGATCGCGCAATATTTCTTCACCGGCGGAGTGATGCCCAGCCACGACCTGATCCGCCAGTTCCCCGACCTGTTCACCGTGGACATGAACTGGCGCTGGAACGGGTCCCACTACGCCCGAACCGCCCGGCAGTGGCTGGAAAATTTCGACGCCCATCGCGCCGAGATCGATCCGGTGCTGGAAGAGGTCTACGGTTCCGACGCCACGGTCTGGCGGCGGCGCTGGCGGCTATTCTTCATGGCCACCGCCGGACTGTTTGGCTATCATGGCGGCGAGGAATGGGGCGTCAGTCACTATCGCTTGCGGCCCGTCTCGAGAGGTTAGAGCATGATCCGCTACGCCCTGAGCTATCTGGCCGCCGCCGCCACCTTCCTGGTGCTGGACATGGCCTTCCTGACCTTCAGCGTTGGCCGCGTGTACAAGCCCCACATCGGCCACCTGATGGCCGACAAGGTGGCCATGGGGCCAGCGGCGGCCTTCTATCTGATCTACATCGCCGCGATCCTGCTGCTGGCCATCATCCCCGCCGCCAAGAGCGGAAGCTGGAGCCAACTTCTGACCAGCGCGGCGATCTTCGGTTTTGCCGCCTACGCCACCTACGACCTGACCAATCAGGCGACGCTGAAGGGCTGGTCCAGTTTCGTGACCGGTGTCGATCTGGCCTGGGGGACCTTCGTGACCACCGCCGCCGCCAGCGCCGGCTATCTCGTCGCGCGGCATACGCGCTGAGATTGCTTCGCCACTAAGGCCGTGCGACCGTCGGTCGCACGCGAGTCCGAGGGGCAACCGATTAATGGACGTAGAAACCAGCCGGGCCTTGCTTTCGCGCGCCATTGCGCGGATCGCCAATCGCGACAATGACGCGCTCAAATACGTCTACCGACATACATCCGCGAAACTGTTCGGCGTCGTCCTCCGTATCTTGAACGACCGCGAGGAGGCGGAAGACGTGCTCCAGGATGTTTATCTGACGGTATGGAACAAGGCCGACCGCTTCGATCCGGAGCGCGCCAGCCCGATCACCTGGCTGGTGACCATGGCTCGCAACCGGGCCATCGACCGGCTTCGCGCCCGAGGCGGCCGGGTCATGGCCGGCGTCGACGAGGCCGAGGCCTTGCCCGACACCGCCCCCCTGGCCTCGACCCTGATCGAGGCCGACGAGGACAAGGCGCGGCTAAATGGCTGCATCGACGCCCTTGACCCCAAGCACGCCAGCGTGGTGCGCACGGCCTTCTTCGAGGGCTTGACCTATGACGCCCTGGCCCAGGCCGTGGGCGTGCCGCTGGGCACCATGAAAAGCTGGATCCGGCGCGCCCTGATCAACCTTCGCGCGTGTCTCGAAGCATGACCGACATCGAAACCCCCGTCACCGAGGGCGAACGCCCCTTCGCCGGCGAATACGTGCTGGGCGTGCTGGACGCCGTCGAGCGCGCAGAGGCCGAGCGCCGCGTCACCGCCGAACCCGCCTTCGCCCGCGCCGTGCAGTGGTGGGAAAACCACCTCGTCCCGCTGGCGGCCGAGATCGCTCCCGTGCAGCCTTCGGTCGGGCTGTGGCCGCGGATTTCCAACCTGGTCGGCGACGTCGCCCGGCCCAGCGCCTGGAACAATGTCGCCGTGTGGCGCGGCGTGTCGGCCGGGGCGGCGGCCCTGGCGGCCGCCTGCCTGGTCATCGTCGCCCTGCCCAAGCCCGCGCCGCCAGTGGTCGCGCCAGCGCCGGTCGTGGTCCAGGCCGCCGAGGTGGCGGTGATCGGCGACCCGACCACCAAGGCCCCGCGCCTGGTCGCCACCCTGGACCACGCGACACAGCAGCTTGTGCTGACCCCGGTCAGCCTGACCATGCCGACCGGCCGCGACGCCGAGCTGTGGATCATCCCCGAGGGCGCCGCGCCGATCTCGCTGGGCGTTATCCCAACCGGCGCCGCCAAGCGCATCGCGGTTCCCGCCGGGCTGAAGGCCGGGGGGGTCTATACCGCCACCCTGGCCGTCACCGACGAACCGCTGGGCGGCTCGCCGTCGGGGGCTCCGACCGGGTCGGTCCGCGCTGCGGGCAAGTTCGTTCGGGCTTAGCAACCTAGGTCCTCCCCCTGTGGGGGAGGTGATCGCGCAGCGATCGGTGGGGGCAGTTTTAGGGGCGTCGATCGGGCGCGCGGTTAGGGCGCATCACTCCCCCCTCCCTCGGCTTCGCCGACACCTGCCCCACAGGGGGAGGATTTGCGCGCCGAGCCCTATGCCAGCAAGGCCTGTCGCTCGCTAAGTAAGTGGTTTATGACTTATCGCTGGGCGCCGGTCACCGGGACTGGCGCGTGGCGATGCATCCGTCATGGATCGCCGGCCAGGACGAACTTCTCAATGAGGAAGCCGGGTCCAGGCTGCTAGAACGATGACATGACGGAGGGTTTGGGGAAAGACCGCTTGTCCGAGGGCTGGCAGATCGGCGTGAGGGCCAAGGCTCGCTGCGACCTGATGGGCGTCGCGCCCTTCAGCGAAGCCGAAAACATGCTCGTTCGCCGATTCCTGACCCCCGCCCATGACGAAGCCCTGAAGACCCTGGCCTTCTGGATGGACGAGGCGGGCATGAGCGCCCGTCGCGACACCGCCGGCAATCTAATCGGTCGCTATGAGGGCGAGACCCCAAATGCCCCGGCCCTGCTGATCGGCTCTCACATCGATAGCGTCCGCAACGGCGGACGCTATGACGGGGCGCTGGGCGTGATGCTGGGCGTCGACCTGGTCGAGGCCTTGAGCGTCGCCGGCCGCCGCCTGCCCTTCGCCGTCGAGGTCATCGCGTTTGGCGACGAAGAGGGCTCGCGCTTTCCCGCCTCGATGACCTGCAGCCGCGCCGTGGCCGGAACCGTCGATCCCAGCATCATGGAGATGACCGACGGCGAGGGTGTCAGCCTGGCCGAGGCCTTCGCGGCCTTCAGCCTGGACCCCACGCGTCTGGAAGAGGCCGCGCGCCGGCCCGGCGAGGTGTTCGCCTTTCTGGAGGCCCATATCGAGCAGGGCCCGGTGCTGGAGGCCGAGGGCCTGGCCCTGGGCGTTGTTACCGCCATCGCCGCTCAGAAGCGGTTGATGGTGAGGTTCACGGGCATGGCGGGTCACGCCGGCACCACGCCGATGAGCCTGCGCAAGGACCCCGGCCCCGCCGCCGCCGAGGCGATCCTGGCGCTGGAGCGGATTTGCGCGGGAGGGCGAGATGGCCTGGTCGGCACCGTGGGTCGGATCACCGCCCTGCCCGGCGCCTTCAACGTCATTCCCGGCGCGGTGGAATATTCCATGGATATCCGGGCCGAGCTCACCGCGACGCGCGACGCGGCCGCGACAGCCGTCACCGCCGAGATCAACGCCATCGCCGCGCGGCGCGGGCTGGAAGTGTCGGTCACCCTGATGCAGGACCTGGCCGCCAGCCCTTGCGACGCTGGCTTGACGGCCCTGCTTGAAGACGCCGTCGCCGCGACGGGCCAGCCGCCGCGCCGCCTGCCCAGCGGGGCGGGCCATGACGCCATGGTGATGACAGACCTTTGCCCCACCGCCATGCTGTTCATCCGCTGCGAAGGCGGGATCAGCCACAACCCGCGCGAGGCCGTCACCGAGGCTGACTGCGCCTTGGCGGCGCAAGCGATGTTGGGGTTCGTGGAACGCCTGGCGACCCAATTTTCCCTGTCATCCCGGACGAGCGCGCAGCGCGATGATCCGGGACCGACGCCTGAGCGCCGCGCTTCCGGCGGTCCCGGATCTGCCCCCGGCTTTCGCCGGGGTTGTCCGGGATGACAAGCTTTGAGCAATGACATGAACACCTTCGGCGAACTCGACCACCCGCCCCGCCTGCTGATGGGTCCCGGCCCGATCAACGTGCATCCCCGCGTGCTGCGGGCCATGTCGGTGCAACTGCTCGGGCAGTTCGACCCGGAATTCACAACCTACATGAACGAGACAATGGCGCTGTACCGCCAGGTCTTCCAGACGACCAACCGCCAGACCTTCCTGATCGACGGCACGTCGCGCGCGGCCATCGAGGCGGCCCTGGTCTCGGTGCTGGCGCCGGGCGACGACGTGGTGATCGTCAATGCCGGCCGCTTTGGCCTGCTGCTGTCGGAGATCGCGCAGCGCTGCGACGCCAAGGTCACGACGGTCGAGGGCGAGTGGGGCGCGGTGGTCGATCCACAGGCAGTGGAGGACGCCGTCAAGCGCGTGCGTCCGCGCCTGGTGGCCTGCGTGCACGGCGACACCTCCACCACCATGGCCCAGCCCCTGGAAGCCATCGGCGAAATCTGTCGGCGCTACGACGCCCTGCTCTATGTCGACGCCACAGCGACCCTGGCCGGCATGAGCGTTCCGGTCGACGCCTGGCACGCAGACATCGTCACGGCCGGCCTGCAGAAGTGCCTGGGCGGCCCCTCCGGCTCGGCCCCGATCACCATCTCCGACCGCGCCGCCGAGCATATCTTCAGCCGTCGCCACGTCGAGGCCGGGATCGCCACGGCGGGCGCGGTCAGCGGTAACGGCCGCCGCATCGCCTCCAACTATTTCGACCTGGCGATGATCATGGACTACTGGTCCGACAAGCGCCTGAACCACCACACCGAGGCCGCCTCGATGCTGTATGCGGCCCGCGAATGCGCCCGCGTGGCGCTTGAGGAAGGGCTGGAAGCCCGCTTCGCCCGCCACGCCCAGGCGGGCGCGGCCGTGGTCGCCGGGGTCGAGGCGCTGGGGCTCACCGTCTACGGCGACAAGGCCCACAAGATGACCAATGTCACCGGCGTCCGGATCCCGGCGGGGGTCGATGGCGACCGGGTGCGGGCCCGGATGCGCACCGACTTCGAGATCGAGATCGGCACGGCGTTTGGGCCGCTGACGGGCAAGATCTGGCGGATCGGGGCGATGGGGGTCAATGCGCGGAAGTACGCTGTGCTGACGACCCTGGCGGCGCTGGAAGCGGTGCTGCGGGGCGAGGGGTTCGGGTTTGTGGCCGGGGCCGGGGTGGATGCGGCATTGGGGGTTTACGCATGATCCTCCCCCCTCAGTCGCTTCGCGACAGCTCCCCCACAGGGGGAGCACTTGAGAAGGTCCTCCCCCCATGGGGGAGGCGGCCCGAAGGGCCGGTGGGGGGAGTGGCATGACCTACCCTCGCGACCTCATCGGCCACGGCGAGCACCCGCCCCACGCCCAGTGGCCCAACGGCGCCCGGATCGCCGTGCAGTTCGTCCTCAACTACGAGGAAGGCGCCGAGCGCTCGATCCTGCATGGCGACCCCCAGGCCGAGCACTTCCTTTCGGAGATGATCGGCGCCCAGCCGATCCCCGACATGCGGCACATGGCGATGGAAAGCCTCTACGAATATGGCTCGCGCGCCGGCTTCTGGCGTGTTCGGCGATTGTTCGAGGAGTTCGGGTTCCCGATCACCGTCTTCGCCGTGGCCCAGGCCCTGGAGCGCAATCCCGACGTGGTGGCGGCGATGCAGAACTATGGCTGGGAGATCGCCAGCCACGGCTATCGCTGGATCGACTACCAGCACTTTCCCGAGGACCTGGAACGCGAGCACATCGCCAAAGCCATCGAGATTCACAAAAGGCTGACGGGGGAACGCCCGCTGGGCTGGTACCAGGGCCGCACCAGCCCCAACACCGCCCGGCTGATCGTTGAAGAAGGAGGTTTTAGCTATGACGCCGACTCCTACGCCGACGACCTGCCCTATTGGGACGACCAGCACGGCAAGCCGCAGCTCATCGTGCCCTATACGCTGGACGCCAACGACATGCGCTTCGCCGCCCCCCAGGGCTTCAACAGCGGCGACCAGTTCTTCGCCTATCTGCGCGACAGCTTCGACGCCCTCTATCTGGAGGGCGAGACGGCCCCGAAAATGATGAGCATCGGCCTGCACTGCCGCATCGTCGGCAAGCCCGGCCGGATCATGGCCCTGCGCCGGTTCCTCGAGCACGTGGCCCAGCACGAGAGGGTCTGGGTGGCCCGTCGCATCGAGATCGCCAACCATTGGATCAAGACGCATCCCTACAAGGGCAAGACCGTATGAGCGCCCCGCCCCTGACCCTGGCCGATCTGAACCGGATGAACCGCACCGGTTTCGCCACGACCCTGGGCTTCGCCTTCGAGCTGTCGCCGTGGGTGGTGCAGCGGGCCTATGACGCCGCGCCATTCACCAGCATCGAGGCCTTGCACGCCGCCACGATGGCCGTGCTGGAGGCCGCGCCCGAGGCCGAGCGTCTGGCCCTGATCCGCGCCCACCCCGAACTGGCCGGCAAGGCGGCGATCGCCAAGACCCTGACCGCCGAGAGCCTGGTAGAGCAGGCCGGCGCCGGGCTCGACCGCCTGACGCCGGAGGAGTTCGAGCGCTTCCACGCCCTCAACGCCGCCTATGGCGAGCGCTTCGGCTTTCCGTTCATCATCGCCGTGCGGCTGAACGACAAGACCTCGATCCTGGCCGCCATGCAGGCGCGACTTGACAACGAAAAGGCCGCCGAGATCGCCGAGGCCATCGCCCAGATCGGCCTGATCTCCAAGCTTCGGCTGCAAGACGCGGTGACGGGCTAGATGGACTACGACGTCGCCACCTGGCTGAACCTGTCGCTGCGCTGGCTGCACGTGATCGCCGGCGTCGCCTGGATCGGGGCCTCGTTCTACTTCGTCTGGCTGGACAACAACCTGCGCCCGCCCGTGCCCGAAAAGGACGGCGTCAAGGGCGAGCTGTGGGCCGTGCACGGCGGCGGCTTCTATCACTCGCAGAAGTACATGACGGCCCCAGACCATATGCCAGGTCACCTGCACTGGTTCAAATGGGAGGCCTACACCACCTGGCTAAGCGGCTTCGCCCTGCTGATCGTGCTCTATTATGTTGGCGCGCCGGTCTATCTGATCGACGCCAGCAAGCACGCCTTCAGCCAGTCCGGCGCGATCGCCACGGGCCTGGCCTTCATCTTCGGCGGGCTCTTGGTCTACGAGGTGCTGTGCCGCTCACCGCTGGGCCAGCGGCCCCGGACGTTCGGCGTGGTCTGGTTCCTGGCCCTGACCGGCGCGGCCTACGCCCTGACCCACCTGTTCAGCGATCGCGGCGCCTTCATCCACGTCGGCGCGATCATCGGCACCTGCATGGTCGGCAACGTCTTCCTGATCATCATTCCCAACCAGCGCAAGATCGTCGCCGACATGCTGGCCGGGCGGCCCGTCGATCCGCGCCTGGGGGCGATGGGCAAGCAGCGCTCGATGCACAACACCCACATGACCCTGCCAGTCATCTTCATCATGATCAGCAACCACTATTCAGCAGTGACGGGCCACCACCTGGCCTGGCTGTTGCTGGCGCTGATCAGCGCTGGCGGCGTGTCGATCCGCTACTTCTTCGTCCTGCGCCATCACGGGATCATCAAGCCCGACTACCTGTTCCTCGGGGCCATGCTGA
This sequence comes from Caulobacter sp. DWR3-1-2, assembly GCF_049896225.1. Classification (NCBI taxonomy): domain Bacteria; kingdom Pseudomonadati; phylum Pseudomonadota; class Alphaproteobacteria; order Caulobacterales; family Caulobacteraceae; genus Caulobacter; species Caulobacter sp. DWR3-1-2. The sequence continues at coordinate 20,169 of NZ_JAFCTW010000007.1, forward strand.
TCTTCAGCGTCAGCCTGATCGCTAGCGTCAGGCCCAAGGCCACCGCGATGATGTCGGACGTGCCGTTCCCCGTCGCCCAGGCCATCGTCGAGAAGCACTGCGTGACCTGTCACGCCGCCGTCCCGACCCACCGGGGCTTCACCGCGCCGCCAAATGGCGCGGCTTTCGATACGCCGGCCGGCATGGCGCGCTACGCACCGCGCATCCAGCAGATGGCGGTCGACAGCAAGAGCATGCCGCTTGGCGACGAGACTCACATCACCGATGAGGAACGCGCCCAGCTGGGCGCCTGGATCAAGGCGGGGGCCAAAACGCAGTGACGACCCGGGTAGAGACGCCCTCCGCCTCCGTGACGGACGACGCCGCGCCGGCGCCGCGCAGGCGCAACGCCCAACGAACCCGCAAGGCGATCCTGACGGCGGCCCTCAAGGAGTTCGCGGCGGCGGGCTATGCCGGCGCGCGCATCGAGCGGATCGTCAAGGCCGCCAAGTGCAATATCCGCATGCTCTACCACTATTTCGGCGACAAGAAGGGCCTGTACCTGGCGGTGCTGGAGGCCGCTTACGAGGATCTGCGGGGCCGCGAGTCCGAGCTGAAGATCGACTTCGACCAGCCGCTGGAGGGCGTCTTCGCCCTGCAGCGCTTCACCTTCGACTATTTCGAGAAGAACCCGCGCATCGACGGCCTGCTGCGCAACGAAAACCTGATGCAGGGCAAGTTCGTCTCGCAATCGCGCAAGGTCACCGAGACGGCCTTCCCTTTGCGCCGGACCATCGAGCGCTTGATCGACAGCGGCCAAAAGCAGGGCGTATTTCGGGAGGGCCTCGACTGGGTGCAGATCTATGTGACCATCGCGGCGATGAGCCGCTTCCACCTGGCGAACGGCTATTCTCTGTCGGTGACCTTGGACACCGACATGAGCAAGGCCGAGTGGCGACGCGAGCGGCTGGTCCATGCGCTGGATTTGCTGGAAGGGTACCTGACGAAGGGGAAATAGGTCCTCCCCCTATGGGGGAGGCGATCGCGCAGCGATCGGTGGGGGGCGTTTTAGGGTCGGCGATCGTCGCTGAAGCCACCTTTCGAACACTCCCCCCTCCGTCGGCTTCGCCGACACCTGACCCACAGGGGGAGGACTTCAGAACAACACCCCCTTCTCCAACATCCCATGCACGCCCTTCTCGCCGTTGACCGTCTGGGTCACGCGAAAGTCCACGGCCAGCGAGCAGAACTGATAGGCCTGAACCCGGGTCAACGCCGACCGTGACACGATGAAGTCGATCATCCCCCGCAAGGCCTGTTTCATCGCCAGATCCAGGTCCTCGTTAAAGCCCAGGGTGATGAAATGGGTCGGCGTCTCCGCCCTCGGCCACGTCGCCACGCCCACCTCGCCAGCTTTGTGCAGCAAGAAGGTGAAGGTCCCCGTCAGCCCCATCTCCAGCGCGTTGACGCAGACCTCGCCGTCGCCCTGGCGGCCATGACCGTCGCCGACCGAGAAGTTGGCGCCGGCGACCCAGACCGGTAGGAACAGGGTCGCGCCGGCCGTCAGCTCCTTGCAGTCCATGTTGCCGCCGTGGGCGCGCGGCTCGCGGCTGGAGATCCGGCCATAGCTGGGTGGCGGGGCGACGCCGGCCGTGCCGAAGAACGGCCTCAGCGGCAATGTCGGGCCCCAGCTGGGCTTGCAGGTCCCGGCCGCGCCGTCGACGGCGATGTAACTGACATAGCGGTCAGGGAAATCCTCCGGCAAGGTCCCCGCCAACGGGCGTACGGCGCAGTAACCCCAGCTATTGTTGGGTTCGATCGCGTCGATCCGCACCTCCAGCGTGTCGCCGGGCTCCGCCCCCCGGATCGCCACCGGACCGGTCAAGATGTGCGGCCCCAGGCGCTCCAGCTTGGCGTCGTGGATGGCCTGCAGGGTGGCGGGGATCGATAGCCCCAGCTCGGCCGGTGGCATCACCTCGGGGCCGCCCGACACACACTCGAACGTCACCGTGTCGCCTGAATCGACGGTCAGAACCGGATCGAAGGCGGCGTCGAAGATCCCGAACCGGACGGTCTCGGGGGACGAAGCCAGGTGATGGCGCATGAGATAAGCCTTCTACTAAAAGCCGGCAGAGGACCCCCGCCCGGCGAACCGACCCTAGCCGCGACCGTCGCCCAAGCCTATCCCGGCGCCTGGCGCCCAACACGCGGGCGCCAGGACGACCGACCTGACCCGCCGCTGGGCTCCTCCCTATCCCGGGCCCGCGCGCTCTAGCGGTGGCCGAATATCCCGGTTATGAAGAAATTTCTTACTTGTGGAGCTCGCCCGACATGGCGGCCGATCCGGCGCTCGCAACGTTTCTCGACCTTTCCGACGATGCAGTCGCGGCCTATGCCGACGCCCGCGCCGAGGCGCTGGGCCTACCGCTGCCGCCCGCCGCGCGCGCCGGGGTGATCGACAACCTGACCCTGCTGCGGCGTCAGGCCGAGACCTTCATCGCCGCGCTGCCTGTCGATGCGCCTGGCGCCGCCAAGGCCTTCGAGCCATGAGCTTCCGCTCCGCCACCACCATCGCCGCCGACGTGCGGAGCGGGACGACCACCGCCCGGGCGGAAACCGAGGCCGCATTCGCCGCGATCGCCGCGCGCAACAGCGACCTCAACGCCTTCACCGCCGTGTTCGAAAGCCGCGCCCTGGCCCAGGCTGACGCCCTCGACGCCGACCTTGCCGCTGGACGCCCCGTCGGTCCGCTGGCCGGCGTGCCGTTTGCGGTGAAGAACCTGTTCGACGTCGAAGGTGTGACCACGATCGCCGGCTCGAAGATCCGCCGCGAGGCCGCGCCCGCCACCCGCGACGCCACTGCCATCCAACGCCTCACGGCCGCCGGGGCGGTGCTGGTCGGGGCGCTGAACATGGACGAGTTCGCCTATGGCTTCGTGACCGAGAACGCCCATGACGGGCCAACCCGCAACCCGCACGACCTGACCCGCATCGCCGGCGGCTCGTCGGGCGGGTCGGCCGCTGCGGTGGCCGGAGGCCTCGTGCCCCTCAGCCTGGGCTCGGACACCAACGGTTCGATCCGCATCCCCGCCAGCCTGTGCGGGGTGTTTGGCCTCAAGCCTACGTTGGGCCGCCTGTCGCGCCAGGGCGCCTTTCCCTTTGTCGAGAGCCTCGACCACATCGGGCCGTTCGCGCGGTCGGTGGAGGATCTGGCCCTAGCCTACGACCTGATGCAGGGCCCCGATCCTCTCGACCCGCTCTGCCGTCGGCCCGCCGAACCAGCCGCCCCTCGCCTGCAAGCTCCCCGCTTGCAAGAAGGCGCCGACGGTCCTCTCCGCGTCGGCGTGCTGGGCGGCTGGTTCGCGCAGGGGGCCTTTCCCGAGGTGTTGGAAGCGCTGGAGATCGTCGCCGACGCCCTGCAAGCAAGGCGCGGCGTCGAACTGCCCGGCGCCGAGATCGCCCGCGCCGCCGCCTTCTGCCTGACCCCTGCCGAGGCCAGCCATCTGCAGCTGGACGACCTGAAGACCCGGCCGATGGACTACGACCCCGCCGTCCGCGACCGCCTGCTGGCCGGCGCCCTGCTGCCGGACGGCGTGGCCGAGGCCGCCCGCCGCTATCGCCCGATCTTCCGCGACGCGGTCGCCAAGGTGTTCGAGGACTTCGACATCCTGCTGGCCCCGGCCTCGGTCTGTCCCGCGCCTGGCGTCGGCCAGACGACCATGGAGATGGACGGCCAACAGGTTTCCGTCCGCAAGAACCTCGGCGCCTATACCCAGCCGATCAGCTATATCGGCCTGCCCGTGGTGACCGTGCCGCTCAATCGCCCCGGCAAGCTGCCGATCGGCGTGCAGATCATCGCCCCGGCCTGGCGCGAGGACCTGGCCCTGGCGGCGGCTTTGCGCCTGGAGCAGGCCGGCGTCGTCGCCGCCCACCGGCCGCCAGGCTCGGTTTGGGGAGGCTTCTGATGATCATCAACGACCCGCCCGTGCTGGCCGAGGTCACCGCCGCCGTCGACGCCTATGAGGTCGCGCTGATGACCAACGACGTCGAGGCGCTGGACGGCTTCTTCCGCGACGCACCCGAGACGGTTCGCTATGGCGTGGCCGAGAACCTCTATGGCTTCGCGCAGATCGCGGCCTTCCGAATCGGTCGGTCCGGCGGTTCGCCGCAGCGGTCGCGCCTGCGGACCGAAATCACCACGTTTGCGCGAGATTTCGCGATCGCCAACGTCGAATTCCTTCGCGAGGGGGCGAAACATCCCGGCCGACAGAGCCAGACCTGGATTCGCACCGAAAACGGTTGGAAAATTGTCTCGGCCCATGTGTCGCTTCTGCAGGAAGGCGTTGATCAACGCCTTTCCCCGTAAGCGCTAGATCGTCCGCCCCATGACGATAAGTAATAAAGCTATGACTTGTGATCTGCTTTTGGGCGCCCTTGTCGCCCCGTGGTCAAATAGTGACATCTGGTGGCAAAACTTCATCAATCCGCGGCTTTTGCGTCATCAAAGCTTTGGATTCGTCTCCGCCATTGTGCATTGCACCCCTCAAGCGTCGGCCCTGCGGCGCATGAAGGGGATCTTCACATGACCGCTCGTCACCATCTGCGCCGCAGCGGCGCCATAGCCGCCCTGGTCGTCGCCGCCGGCCTCGCCGCCCCCGCCTTCGCCCAGGAAGCGCCCACCGCTCTGAGCGACGTGATCGTCACCGCCCAGAAGCGTTCGGAAAACATCCAGGACGTGCCGGTCTCGGTTGCGGCTGTCTCGGGCGAGAAGCTCGCCGCCGTGTTCGCCGCCGGCGAGGACGTGCTGGCGCTGTCGAGCCGCGTGCCCGGCCTGTACATCGAATCCTCGAACGGCCGCGCCGCGCCGCGCTTCTACATTCGAGGCCTCGGCAACGCCGACTTCGATCTGGCCGCCTCGCAGCCGGTTTCGGTGATCATGGACGACGTGGTCATGGAAAACGTCGTGCTGAAGAGCACGCCGATTTTCGACGTCGATCAGGTTGAAGTGCTGCGCGGCCCGCAAGGCACGCTGTTTGGCCGCAACACCACCGCCGGGATCGTCAAGTTCGACAGCGTCAAGCCGAGCCAGACCTTCAAGGCCAACGGCGCCGTCACCTACGGTTCGTACGGCTCGTGGACCGCTGAAGGCGGCGTCGGCGGCCCGCTGGTCGAAGGCAAGCTGGCCGGCCGCATCTCGGTGCTGGGCCAGCACCGAGACGACTATATCGACAACACCTTCACCCACATCGACAACGTCTTGGGCGGCTATGACGAATACGCCATCCGCGGCCAACTGCTGTGGACCCCGACCGAGAACCTCAGCGTCCTGCTGAACGCCCACAACCGCTCGCTGGACGGCACGGCCGCGATCTTCCGCGCCAACATCCTGACCAAGGGCAGCAACAAGCTCAACGGCAACTTCGACCGCGACAAGGTCTTCTACAACGGCGGCGACAACAATCCGCAGAAGTACGACGGCAACGGCGAGTCCTTGAAGATCGACTACGATCTGGGCGGCCTCACCCTGACGTCGATCAGCGCCTACGAGACCACCAACGGCCGAAGCCGCGGCGACATCGACGGCGGCGTGGCCGGCGTCGGTCCGGGCTTCATCCCGTTCGACTCCGCCTCGCAAGACAGCATCGACGACCTGGACCAGTACACACAGGAAATCCGCCTGGCCTCCGACAATGACGGCCCGATGACCTGGCAGGTTGGGGGTTACTACTTCAAGTCCAAGTTCCTGGTTACCAGCGACCCGGGCTTCGTCCCGCCCTCGACCCTGGAACACAAGAACACGTCCTGGGCGGTGTTCGGTCAAGGCACCTATCAGGTATCCGACGCCCTGAAGGTCACTGGCGGCCTGCGCTACACCAGCGACGACAAGGACATGGCGGTGATCTTCACGCCGTTCGGCAAGCCAGCACCGGTCTCGGTCTCGGACGAGAAGGTCAGCTGGGACCTGTCGGCGTTCTATGCCCTGCAGGACGACGTCAGCCTCTATGCGCGCGTCGCCCGCGGCTTCCGCGGCCCGTCGATCCAGGGCCGGGACATCGCCTTCGGCAGCGGCTCGTCGGTGGCGCAATCGGAGACCATCCAGTCGTATGAAGCGGGCTTCAAGAGCGAACTGATGGATCGCCGCCTTCGTTTCAACGGCGCCGTGTTCAACTACACGATCAACGATCCGCAATTCAGCGCGGTCGGCGGCGGCTCCAATTCCAACCGCCTTATCAACGCCAACAAGGGTAAGGCCTACGGGGTCGAATTCGACGGCGAGTTCGCGGTCACCGAGAACCTGCTGGTCACCGCTGGCTACAGCTACAACCACACCAAGATCGTCGACAAGAACCTCATCGTCGCCACCTGCGCCCCGTGCAGCGTGACCGATCCTCTGGTGACGGGCGGCGCCAAGGTCGATGGCAACCCGTTCCCGAACGCCCCGGAATACGTGCTGAACTTCACGGCCCGCTACAGCTATCCGATCGGCGACGGCGAACTGTTCGCCTACACCGACTGGTTCAAGCAGGGCTATACCAACCTGTTCCTGTATGAGAGCAAGGAGTTCAACTCGAAGGGCGCCTTCGAAGGCGGCCTGAAGCTCGGCTACGCCAAGGCCGACGGCAGCTACGAGATCGCCGCCTTCGCCCGCAACATCACCAACGAGGCGAACCTCCGCGGCGGCATCGACTTCAACAACCTGACCGGTTTCGTCAACGAGCCTCGGATCGTCGGCATCTCGATCAGCGCCAAGCGGTAATCTGAAGACCGCCGCTCGGCTCAGCGCCGGGCGGCATACGAAGGATTGCCATCGTCCGCCATGCTCCCGGTTCGCGCCGGGAGCATGGTTCGTTTGAGGGGTCTCCCCCTTGTCCCGCGATGAGTTAAGTCCTTCGAATGACGACCAAGATTATCTTCGACACCGATCCCGGCATCGACGACGCCATGGCCCTGCTGTTCATCGAGGCCAGCCCGGCGCTCGACCTGCTGGCGGTGACCACGGTGTTCGGCAACGCCGACATCGACACCACCACCCGCAACGCGCTGTATCTGAAGGACCGCTTCGGCTTGAAGGCGCCGGTCTACAAGGGCGCGGACAAGCCGCTGATCCGGCCGCGCAATCCCTCGCCCACCTTCGTGCACGGCGAGAACGGCCTGGGCGACGTCGAGCTGACGGGCCTGGTTCCTGGCGAGCCCGAGGCCAAGCCGGCCTATCAGGCGATCATCGACCTGGCCCGCGTGCACCCCGGCCAGATCACGCTGGTCGCGGTCGGTCCGCTGACCAATCTCGCCCTGGCCCTGCGGGCCGACCCGGAGGTCGCGACCTTGCTGAAGGCCGTGGTGATCATGGGCGGCGCCTTCGCGGTGGCCGGCAAGCCGGGCAATGTCACGCCGGTGGCCGAGGCCAATATCTGGAACGATCCCGAGGCGGCCGACCTGGTGTTCACCGCCCCTTGGTTCGTCACCGCCGTCAGCCTGGACGTCACCAGCCAGGTGGTGATGACCCCCAGCTTCATGGAGGGGCTGGAAGCGTCCGCCGGTCCGGCAGGCGCGTTCCTCCACGCCATTTCAAAGCCCTATGCGGCGTTCTATGGCGGCCGCGACGGGATCATCGGGTGCTGCGTGCATGACGCCGCCGCAGTGGCGTTCGTGATCGATCCGTCGATGTTCGAGGTTCGCCGCGGGTCTATCCGGGTGATCACCGACGGGATCGCGCTGGGGCAGACCTTGCAGAAGGTGGAGGGGGAGCTGTTTGGGCCGTCGGCTTGGGACGACCAGCCGATCCAGGCGATCACGGTGGGAGTGAGGGCCGAAGGGCTGCTGAGGTTGTATGCGGAAACGATGAGGGCCTGAGGCTTACCCAAGCCTCCCCCTGTGGGGCAGGCGATCGCGCAGCGATCGGTGGGGGGATTTAGGGCTGTTGATCACAGGTTTGGCGGCCTATCACGCCCCCCTCCGTCGGCTGCGCCGACACCTCCCCCACAGGGGGAGGAATTAGCGCCGATGCCGCTCCACCCCCGCCACATAGGTCCGCTCCACAACCCTGTCGTCCCCCAGCACCGTCAGCGCGAACAACCTTTCCTCCAGCGACTTCGCCGCCGGCATCCGCCGCGCCAGCAGCAGCGTCGCCGCCAGGTCCAGCACCAGGAAGTCAGCCATCTTGCCGGGCTCCAGGCTGCCGATCTCGCTCTCCAGCCCCAGGGCCCGCGCGCCGCCCAGGGTCGCCAGGTAGAAGGCGTGGAACGGGTCCAACGCCTCGCCGCGCAGCTGGCCCACCTTGTAGGCCTCGCCCAGGGTGCGGAGGATCGAGAAGGTCGTGCCCGCCCCCACGTCTGTTCCGATCCCGACCTTCACCCCATGGGCGCAGGCGGTGGCCAGGGGAAACAGGCCCGAGCCCAGGAACAGGTTGGAGGTCGGGCAGAAGGCCACCGACGACCCTGCGGCCGCCAGCCGCTGAAACGCCTCGCCCTGCAGATGGACGCAGTGGGCGAAGACCGAGCGTCCGCCGATCAGGCCGAAGCGGTCGTAGACGTCGAGATAGTCCTTGGCCTCGGGGAAGAGTTTCGCGGTATCGACGATCTCGCGGATATTTTCCGACAGATGGGTCTGCATCCAGACCGTCGGGTGCTCGGCCAGTACTTGGCCGGCCATGGCCAGTTGCGCATCACTGCAGCTGATGGCGAAGCGCGGGGTCACGGCGTAGCCCAGCCGGCCCTTGCCATGCCAATTGGCGATCAGGTCCTGCATGTCGCGCCGGCTGCTCTCGACCGTGTCGGTCAGGCCGGGCGGGGCATTGCGGTCCATCAGCGCCTTGCCGGCGATGATCCGCATGCCGCGCTTCAGGGCCGCGGCGAACAGCGCCTCGACCGAGCCCTTGTGCACCGAGCCAAAGACCAGGGCGCTGGTCGTGCCGTTGCGCAGCAGTTCCTCGAGGAAGAACTCGGCGGTCTCCTCGGCATGGACGGGATCGGCGAAGGCGGCCTCGGCGGGGAAGGTGTGGCGTTCCAGCCAGTCAAGCAGTTGCTCGCCATGGGCGGCGATCACGTCGACCTGCGGGAAATGGATATGGGTGTCGACGAAGCCTGGGACGATCAGCTTGCCGGTCAAGTCTTCAACCGGCGTGTCGCCCAGCTCGTCGGCCAGCTTGGCGTAGTCGCCGCAGGCCACCACGCGGCCGTCCTCGACCAGCAGCAGGCCGTCCTCGTGGAAGGCGTGCGCCTCTACGTCCGTGGTGGTCGGGTCGTCTTCCAGCTGGAAGATCGACGCCCTATAGGCTTGCAAGCTGCATATCCCTTGTGCGTTCGCGGCGGGCGGCCTCGAGCCGCATCAGCAGATCGGCGACCACCGAGACGGCGATGACTTCGGGCGCCTTGTTCTTCAGATGCGGCAGGCCGATCGGGCAGGTCATGCGGGCCACCGACGCGTCGTCAAAACCGTCCTTGCGCAGCCGGCTGAGGAACCGCGCCCGCTTGGTGTCCGAGCCGATCAGGCCCAGATAGCCGAACGCCCCACCGGCCAAGGCGGCCGAGGTCAAGGCGTAGTCCAGACTGTGGTCGTGGGTCATGATCAGGATGTAGCCGTCGCGGCCCGCGCCCAGGGTGGCGGCGGCCAGCTGGGCCACCGTCCCGACCGTCACGCCGGAGATGCCGGCCGTCTCGGGGCGGGTGTCGTACCAGGACAGGCGGAACGGCAGCGGCTCCAGCGCCCGGGCGACCGCCTGGCCGACATGGCCGGCGCCAAACAGCAACACCGGGGGGCGCGGCAGGTCCTGAGGCTCGACCAGCACGTCACCCAGGGTCGGCCGCGCGCCTCGCGCCGTCGCCGGCTGGCCCGCCAGGGTGATCGCCGCGCCTACGCGGCTCGAGGCGGTGACGGGCGCGACGGTCTTGGCGAGGGCGCCGGAGTTGAAGCGGGTGCGAACCTCAAAGGGCTGGTCGGCGTCCAGCCGGCGCGCCGCGTCGGTCAGCCAGTCGACGGCGGTGTTGTCGAGACGCTCGATCAGCAGGCGCACGCGGCCGCCGCAGCACTGGGCCAGAAGCGGACCAAGGGGGTAATCCTGTAAGGCGAAGTGCACCGGGCTCAGCAGCATCCGTCGCGCCTGGTCGGCGACCTGGTGCTCCAGATTGCCGCCGCCGATGGTGCCGGCCTGGCCGCCCGCCCAGACCACCATCTTGGTCCCGGCGTCGCGCGGTGCCGAGCCCTCGGTGGCCAGGATGGTGACCAGGGCGACGGGCTCGCCGAGGTCGAGGCGGGCGAGGGATTGGCGAGCCCAATTGCTCATTGACCCTCTCCCAAAGGGAGAGGGAGGGGTCCGCGCGAAGCGTGGGAGGGTGAGGGGTTACGACGTCTGACGGCGTGCCGGCAGGGCGCGGGTGTGAAATCGGTGAGGGTGTAACCCCTCACCCTCCCACGCTCTTCGAGCGCGGGCCCCTCCCTGTCCCTCCGGGAGAGGGTCAGCATGACGCGGCCCGCCGCTTCACATCCTCGACCGCCATCAGGATCCGCTCTGGCGTGGCGGGCGCGTCCAAGTCGGGGAACACCTTGTGATCCGCCACCGACGCCACCGCCCGGCTCACCGCGCTCAGCACGGAGAGGGCCAACATCAGCGGCGGCTCGCCCACGGCCTTGGAGCGGTGCACCGTCTCCTCGACATTGCGACCCGCCTCCCATAGCGCCACGTTCAGCACCGCAGGGCGATCACCGCAGGTCGGGATCTTGTAGGTCGACGGCGCATGGGTCAGCAGGCGGCCGTCGTCCGAGAACACCAGTTCCTCGGTGGTCAGCCAGCCCATGCCCTGGATGAAGCCGCCCTCGATCTGGCCCAGGTCGATGGCCGGGTTCAGCGAGCGGCCGGCGTCGTGCAGGATGTCGGCGCGGGTGACCTTCATCTCGCCGGTCAGGGTGTCGATCAGCACCTCGCTGCAGGCTGCGCCATAGGCGAAATAATAGAACGGCCGGCCGGTGTGGGTGGCGCGGTCATAGTGGATCTTCGGCGTGGCGTAGAAGCCGGTGGCCGACAGCGACACCCGGCCCAGATGCGCCTGGCGGCAAAGTACGTCGAACGGGATCAGCTCGGCGCCGGCCCGCAGGCCCACGGGCGTGAACACGACCTCGGTTTCGTCGCAGCCCCACTTCCCGGCGGCGAACTCAACCAGGCGCGCCTTGATCGTGTTGGCCGCATTGAGCGCCGCCATGCCGTTGAGGTCCGTGCCCGAAGAGGCGGCGGTGGCCGAGGTGTTGGGCACCTTGTCGGTGACCGTCGAGGTCACCTTCACATGGCCGATATCGACCTTGAAGGCCTCCGCCACGATCTGGGCCACCTTGACGAACAGGCCCTGCCCCATCTCCGTGCCGCCGTGATTCAGCAGGATCGAGCCGTCGGCATAGAGGTGGATCAGCGCCCCGGCCTGGTTCAGATGGGTGGTGGTGAATGAGATGCCGAACTTCACCGGCGTCAGGGCCAGCCCCTTCTTCAGCACCGGGCTGCCCGCATTGAACACCTCGATCGCGGCCTGGCGGGCCTCGTAGTCGCAGGACCTCGCCAGCTCGGAGAGCAGTTGCGGTGCGACATTGTCCTCTACCACCTGGTGATAGGGCGTCAGATCGCGCCCCTCGCCATAGAGATTGCGCTGGCGCACCAGCAGCGGGTCCAGCCCCGTGGCCTGGGCGACGGCGTCCATCACCCGCTCGATCGCCGCCATGCCCTGCGGACCGCCGAACCCCCGAAAGGCGGTATTTGACACCGTGTGGGTCTTGAAGCGATGCGAGACGATCTCGACGGCCGGCAAGAAGTAGCAGTTGTCGGCGTGGAACATCGCCCGGTCGTTGATGGCCATCGACAGGTCGGTGGTCGAACCGCAGCGCGACGCCAGTTCAAGCGACAGGCCCGTCAGCCGTCCTTCGTCGTCGAAGCCGACGTCATAGGCGATCTCGAAGTCATGCCGCTTGCCGGTCATGACCATGTCCTCGTCGCGGTCGGGGCGGGCCTTGGCGGCGCGACCGGTCTTGACCGCCACCAGGGCGGCCGCAGCCGCGAACAGCGAGGCCTGGGTCTCCTTGCCGCCGAACCCGCCACCCATCCGGCGAACCTCGATGGTCACCGAGGTGTGGGGCACGTCGAGCACGCGGGCGACCAGGTGCTGCACCTCACTGGGATGCTGGGTGGACGACCAGACATGGACGTCGCCGCCCTCGCCCGGCGTGGCCAAGGCGACCTGGCCCTCGAGGTAGAAGTGATCCTGGCCGCCGATCGCGAACTTGCCTTGCAGACGCCGGGGGGATGTGGCCAAGGCGGCGGCAGCGTCGCCGCGCGCCATGCGTTGGGATTTCTCGATCTTCAGATCGAGGTCGCGGGCCTGGGCGATGGTGATGGCGGCCGGCAAATCCTCATAGACCACCACGGCCTTGGCGGAGGCGGCGCGGGCTGCGGCGATCGAGGTGGCGGCCACGGCGAACAGGCTCTGGCCGACGCAGACCACCTCGCTGTCGGCGAACAGCTTGTCGTCGTGGATCACCGGGCTGACGTCGTTCTCGCCAGGGATGTCGGCGGCGGTCAGCACGACGACGACGCCAGGGCTCGCGCGGGCGGCGTCAAGATCCATCGACACGATCCGCGCATGGGCCTTGGCGCTCATGCCCAGATGGACGTGGAGCATGCCGGCCGGTTCGGGAATGTCATCGACATAGATCGCCGCGCCATTGACATGGCGCAGGGCGCTGTCGTGGGGCAGCGAGGCGTGAACGCCCTGAAAGACGACGGGCTCGATGACCGTGGCGCTGGAGTCAGCCATGGGTGGCGGCCAGCGGCACACGGGTAGCTACGCCGGGCCGGTCGGACTCTATGAAGACCTTGCGCAGCATGTTGCCCGCCGCCAGGGCGCGATAGGCCGCCGAGGCGCGGACGTCGGTCAGAGGCGTGAAGTCCTCGGCCAAGGCGGCGACGGCGGCGTCGATCGTCGCGGCGTTCCAGGCCTGGCCCACCAAGGCCGCCTCGCAGGCGCTGGCTCGCCCTGGCGTACCGGCCATGCCACCAAAGGCGATACGGGCGCCAAGAACGATCTCGTTCTCGACCTTTATGTTGAATGCCCCGCACACCGCCGAGATGTCCTGGTCGAAGCGCTTGGACAGCTTGAACACCTTGAACAGCGCGCCCGGCGGCGGCGGCGGCACGAGCACCGCCTCGACGAACTCGCCGGCCCGCCGGTCCTGTTTTCCGTAAGTGATGAAGAAGTCTTCCAGTGGCAGGGTGCGCTGGGTCTCGCCCTGGCGTAGCACCAACTGGGCCCCGGCCGCGATCAGGGCCGGCGGCATGTCGCCGATCGGCGAGCCGTTGGCGATATTGCCGCCGATCGTGCCGCTGTTGCGCACCTGGGTCGAACCCAGCCGCCGCATCACGGCGCCCAGGTCTGGATAGAGCACGCTGAGCGCCTCCAGCGCCTCGACATAGCGCACGCCCGCCCCGATGCGCAGGCTTCTCCCCTCGCGCGTCAGGGTCTTCAGCTCCGCCACTCGGCCGATATCGATCAGAACGGCCAGGGGCCTGCGCAGCTTGGTCACCCACAAACCGATGTCGGTGGCCCCCGCCACGATTACGGCTTGGGGATGCTCGGCGTAGGTCGCCGCCAACTCGGCCAGCGAGCGCGGCGCGAACCAGCGGCGGGTGAACCCCGCGATGGCGTCGTCGTGTTCCAGGCCCAGCATCGCCGTGCGCTGCAATGGAGCCAGCGCCGTGGCGACGTCCGGCGCGGCCTCGGACGGGATCGCCTCGGCCGCCGCGAGGATAGCGCCATAGCCGGTGCAGCGACATAGATTGCCGGCCAGCACCTCCTCGATCGGCGCGCCCGCCCCCTGGGCCGCGATGGCGCGGGCATACAGCGACATGACGATGCCCGGCGTACAGAACCCGCATTGCGAGCCGTGATGCTCGACCAGCGCGGCCTGCACCGGATGCGGCTGGTCCTTGGCCCCGTTTTGCCCCGAAAGGCCCTCGACGGTGATCACCGCCTTGCCGTCCAGCATCGGCACGAACTGGATACAGCTGTTGACCGCCCGCCAAGCGGTCCCACCCTGCCCGTCAAGCTCGCCGACCAGCACGGTGCAAGACCCGCAGTCGCCCTCGGCGCAGCCTTCCTTGGTTCCGGTTCGCCGCAGGTCGCCGCGCAGGTGCTCCAGCAGCGTGCGGGTGGGATCGACGCCCCGGGCCTCGACCACCTCGCCGTTCAGCAGGAAACGCACCGCGTCCATCAACTGCCCCGATAGGTCGAATAGGCGAACGGCGAGACCAGCAGCGGCACATGGTGGTGCTGCTCCGGGTCGGCGACGTTGAAATCGATGATCACCACGTCGAGGAAGGGCGGATCGCTGACCGTCGCGCCCGAGGCCTTGAAATAGTCACCCGCCGAGAATTCTAGCCGATAGCCGCCGGCCACCAGGTCCGCGCCTTCGACCAGCCGCGCGCGACCGTCGGCGTCGGTCCGCGTTTCGCCCAAAAGCGCGAGCGCGCCGCCGCGATGGGCGGAAACCCGTACAACGACGCCCGCCGCCGGGCGGCCGGCCGCCGTGTCGAGGATATGGGTGGTCAGGCCGCTCATGCTTTCGTCGTTCCTTGCTCGGCGTTTCGGTGCGCCAGTCTAGACTTTCGGGACACGGAACGATGCTGAAACCGCCTCGCCCACAAGTCCAGCCCGCCGTGTCCGCCATCGACGCGACGGTCGCAACCGCCTCGCCCGCCGGCGCTCAACGCCTGCCGCCTGAGCATTATATAAGTCTTTTATTACTTATTGAGCCACGGTTGATCGCTTCAGATCCGTCGTGACGCCCAAAAAACGCCAGCATACGCCCTGTAAGGTTGGAAATACCGGACCAACACCGGTAGCTAGACCTGTGACGGATCGCGCCAAGACGATCCGCGCCGCTTTGCCTGCGCAGTCACCGAGGAACGACCGATGGACGAGGACTTCCGTAAAGCAGCCCTGGATTATCACCGTCTGCCACGGCCCGGGAAACTGGCCATCGAAGCCACCAAGCGCATGGCCACGCAGCGCGACCTGGGCCTGGCCTATTCGCCCGGCGTCGCCGCCCCCTGCGAGGCGATCGCCGCCAATCCCGATCTGGCGCGCGACTACACCGCCCGAGGCAATCTGGTAGCCGTGATCTCCAACGGCACCGCCGTGCTGGGCCTGGGCAATATCGGCCCGCTGGCCAGCAAGCCGGTGATGGAAGGCAAGGCCGTCCTGTTCAAGAAGTTCGCCGGCATCGACGTCTTCGACCTCGAGGTCGACGCCGAGGATCCAGACAAGTTCATTGAGGTGGTCGCCGCCCTGGAGCCCACCTTCGGCGGCATCAATCTGGAGGACATCAAGGCCCCCGAATGTTTCATCATCGAGCGCAAACTGCGTGAACGGATGAACATCCCGGTCTTCCACGACGACCAGCACGGCACCGCCATCGTCTGCGCCGCCGCTGTTCGCAACGCCCTGGTCGTGCAGGGCAAGACCCTCAAGGACGTCAAGCTGGTGACCTCGGGAGCCGGCGCCGCCGCCCTGGCCTGCGTGGACCTGCTGGTCTCGATGGGCCTGCCGGTCGAGAACGTGACTCTGACCGACATCAAGGGCGTGGTCTATGCCGGCCGCGACGCCGACATGCTCGACAACATGGCCCGCTATGCCCGCCAGACCGACGCCCGCACCCTCTCTGAAGTGTTGGCCGGCGCCGACATCTTCCTGGGCCTGTCGGCCCCTCGCGTGTTCAAGGCCGAATGGCTGCCGCTGCTGGCGCCCAATCCGCTGATCCTGGCCATGGCCAATCCCGAGCCGGAAATCCTGCCTGAGCTGGTCGCGGCCGCCCGGCCCGACGCCATCGTCGCCACCGGCCGCAGCGACTATCCCAATCAGGTCAACAACGTCCTGTGCTTCCCGTTCATCTTTCGGGGCGCACTAGACGTCGGCGCCAGCGAGATCAACGAGGCCATGAAGGTGGCGGCCGTCGAGGCCATCGCCGAACTCGCCCGGGCCGAGGCCTCCGAGGTGGTGGCCAGCGCCTATGGCGGCGTCGCCCCGATGTTCGGCGCCCAGTACATCATTCCCAAGCCGTTTGACCCCCGGCTGATCCTGCAGATCGCCCCGGCCGTGGCCCGGGCTGCCATGGACAGCGGCGTCGCCACCCGGCCGATCGCCGACTTCGACGCCTATCGGCAGGAGCTGGAGCTGTTCGTCTATCGCTCCGGCCAACTGATGCGGCCGCTGTTCGAGCGGGCTCGCAAGGCGACCAAGGGCCAGACGGTGCGCGTGGCCTATGCCGAGGGCGAGGACGAGCGCGTGCTGCGCGCCGTCCAGACCGTGCTCGACGAGGGCCTGGCCAAGCCGGTGCTGATCGGCAAGCGCGAGACCATCATCGCCAAGGCCACCGAGATGGGCCTGCGCATGAACTTTGACGGTGCGGTCGAGATCCTCGACCCGGCGGCCGACACCGAGCTCTTCGCGCCCCTGGTCGATCGCTATCAGAGTCTGGTCAGCCGGCGCGGCGTGCCGCCCCTCGCCGCCCAGCGCCGGGTGACCAACCGCCGGACGGTTTCGGCCTCCATGCTGCTGCAGGCCGGCCATGTCGACGCCGCCCTGGTGGGTGGGGCCGGCGACTGGTGGCAGCACATGACCTATGTGCTGCCGATCATTCCCAAGCGCGAGACGGTCGGCCGGATCTATGCGCTATCCGCCCTGATCATCGACAACGGCACGCTGTTCTTCTGCGACACCCATGTCAATGTCGATCCGACCGCCGAACAGGTGGCCGAGATGACGCTGCTGGCCGCCGAGTCCGTTCGCCGCTTTGGCTTGACGCCGAAGGCGGCCCTGTTGTCGCACTCCAGCTTTGGGGCCAGCAACTCGCCGACCGCCCGCAAGATGCGCGACGCGCTGGCCATCGTCCGCGCACAGGCCCCCGAGCTTGAGGTCGACGGCGAGATGCACGCCGACGCCGCCCTGTCCCAGGCCCTGCGTGATCGCCTCGTGCATGACAGCCAGCTGAAAGGTTCGGCCAATCTGCTGATCATGCCGACCTTGGACGCCGCCAATATCGCCCTGACCTTGCTTAGCGCCGCGACCGAGGGCCTACTGGTCGGCCCCGTGCTGCTGGGCATGAGCCGCCCGCTGCACGTGCTGACGCCCAGCGTCACGGCGCGCGGGATCGTCAACATGACTGCCCTGGCGGTGAACCAGGCCGCAGCCGAGCGTGAGCAGGGGTTGGTCTAGGCCGCCTCTCCGGCCGGCCCCGGACGCGAAAAAAGGCCCCGCAGGAACCCCTCCGCCGTCGTTGAGACGGAGGAGGGGTTCCTGCGGGGCCTAAATGCAAGGGCAAAAGACCGTCCAAACGCTCCGCGTCCGGCGGAGATCTGAGCCCTTAGAGGATGCGCAGGTTGCCGGCCGAGGTCTTGCCCGAGCGGCGATCCTGTTCCAGTTCGTAACCGACTTGCTGGCCCTCGTTCAGACCGCGCAGACCAGCACGTTCAACGGCGGAAATGTGCACGAAGATGTCGCCGCCGCCATTGTCGGGCTGGATGAAGCCAAAGCCCTTGGTGCTGTTGAACCACTTCACCACACCGGTTCCGGCTTCGCCCGAGGCGCCGCCACCGCCACCGCCACCGCCAACGCCAACGCCGCCACCACGCGGGGCGTCGTAACCGCCGCCGCCGCGGGGCGCGTCATAACCGCCACGCGGGCTGTCAAAGCCGCGCGCCGCGGGACGACGCGGGGCCGAAGGCGCCGCGCCCTGGCCCGTCACGCGCAAATTGCCGGCCGAGGTCTTGCCCGAACGGCGATCCTCTTCCATTTCGTAGGCGACCTGGTCGCCTTCGTTCAGGCCCGCCAGGCCCGAGCGCTCAACCGCTGCAATATGGACGAAAACGTCTTCACCGCCGTTTTCCGGCTGGATGAAACCGAAGCCCTTGGCCGGGTTGAACCACTTAACGACACCGTTCGCCATCTTATCCTCAAAACCTTCGTGGGCGGGCCAGTTGCCGACCCGCGTCCTTCCATCCTGCTCTCATGACGCAAAACCGTGGAACGCGCTACGGGGTTTGACTGCAGAACCACGGGCGCGAGCGGGTCTTGGCGATAAATTTTCGCGTGACACGGGTCCGCTGCGGCCCAAACGCCACTTTGGGTGGCATAAGAGCCACTACCAAAACTTGGTTTTGAAGAGATCTTGGGTGCGGGGACAGGATTTGAACCTGTGACCTTCAGGTTATGAGCCTGACGAGCTACCGGGCTGCTCCACCCCGCGGCAGAGGTGATTATCGTTTGGGTAGGGTTATGGACTTTTGTGCATCCTTTTAGCGGACCTGGCGACGACCTACTCTCCCGCGCCTTGAGACGAAGTACCATTGGCCCTGGGGGACTTAACGACCGAGTTCGGAATGGGATCGGGTGGGGAACCCCCGGCATAGCCACCAGGTCAGCAAAAAGGATGCATGATCACTCCCTGTTTTGGAGTGATGTTGTTGAAGAAGACATCATATGTCTGAGCGCATTGCGCATTTGCATAGGTTTGGCTGAAGAACGATCAAGCCGATCGAGCTATTAGTACCAGTAAGCTACACGCCTCGCGGCGCTTCCACACCTGGCCTATCAACGTGGTGGTCTACCACGGCTCTCAGCGAGACCTTGTTTTGAGGTTAGTTTCCCGCTTAGATGCTTTCAGCGGTTATCTATTCCACACTTAGCTACCCTGCTGCACAGCTGGCGCCATGACAGGTCCACCAGAGGTGTGTCCATCCCGGTCCTCTCGTACTAGGGACAGATCCTCTCAAGTCTCGTACACCCACGGCAGATAGGGACCAAACTGTCTCACGACGTTCTGAACCCAGCTCACGTACCACTTTAATCGGCGAACAGCCGAACCCTTGGGACCTGCTCCAGCCCCAGGATGTGATGAGCCGACATCGAGGTGCCAAACTTTGCCGTCGATATGGACTCTTGGGCAAAATCAGCCTGTTATCCCTAGAGTACCTTTTATTCGTTGAGCGATGGCCCTTCCACGCAGGACCACCGGATCACTATGGCCGACTTTCGTCTCTGCTCGACTTGTCAGTCTCGCAGTCAGGCGGGCTTATGCCATTGCACTCGACGACCGATTTCCGACCGGTCTGAGCCCACCATCGCGCGCCTCCGTTACACTTTGGGAGGCGACCGCCCCAGTCAAACTGCCCGCCACGCCATGTCCCGGACCCGGATAACGGGCCGCGGTTAGACGTCAACAACAATAAGGGTGGTATTTCAAGGATGGCTCCACTCGGACTGGCGCCCAAGTTTCATAGCCTCCCACCTATCCTACACATGTTGTTGCTAACGCCAAGGCGAAGCTGCAGTAAAGGTTCATAGGGTCTTTCCGTCTGACCGCGGGAACCCCGCATCTTCACGGGGAATTCAATTTCGCTGAGCCCATGCTGGAGACAGTGGGGAAGTCGTTACGCCATTCGTGCAGGTCGGAACTTACCCGACAAGGAATTTCGCTACCTTAGGACCGTTATAGTTACGGCCGCCGTTTACCGGGGCTTCAATTCGCAGCTTGCACCACTCCTTTTAACCTTCCGGCACCGGGCAGGCGTCAGACCCTATACGTCGCCTTGCGGCTTCGCAGAGCCCTGTGTTTTTGATAAACAGTCGCTACCCCCTGGCCTGTGCCACTCTACTCTGGTTGCCCAAAGCAGAGTCACGCTTATCCCGAAGTTACGCGTGCAATTTGCCGAGTTCCTTCAGCATGGTTCTCTCAAGCGCCTTGGTATACTCTACCTGCCCACCTGTGTCGGTTTCGGGTACGGTCTCCGTTGGAGTTATTTCCAGGGACCTGTTCACTGCCCGGAG
>NZ_JAFCTW010000007.1:45000-47500 GCF_049896225.1 Caulobacter sp. DWR3-1-2
AGAGCGCCCTGAGAGCGGTTTCACGCCGACTCAACGCCGGTTTGCGGTTCGCGGCGGGCGCCATCAATGACTTAGCCGGCCTCGCAGGCCGCTTAAACCGAAACTTCGGCGCCCGGCGGCGGGGTCAGCCGCCAACGCCTACTGAAGTGGGCGCCTCGCATCTCGACGGACGTCGTGCATCTTCGCGAGAAGCGTCAAGGCGGGCTCGCCCGCCGCTAAACGTGGTCGGGCGGATGAGCGGTCAAGCTTTCCAGCGGAACAGGGGCCACCTGGATCCGGGTGACTTTCGCTGCCTCGCGGGCGCCCAGGGCGGCGCTGCGACCGCGAGGGCAATTTTTTTGACGCGTTGGAGTCTGACGAAATCGCTCGGATCCCGAGCGCCAACCGCACAACGAAAAATGGCCTCCCGAGGGAGGCCATTAGATCTTGGGTGCGGGGACAGGATTTGAACCTGTGACCTTCAGGTTATGAGCCTGACGAGCTACCGGGCTGCTCCACCCCGCGGCAGAGGTGATTATCGTTTGGGTAGGGTTATGGACTTTTGTGCATCCTTTTAGCGGACCTGGCGACGACCTACTCTCCCGCGCCTTGAGACGAAGTACCATTGGCCCTGGGGGACTTAACGACCGAGTTCGGAATGGGATCGGGTGGGGAACCCCCGGCATAGCCACCAGGTCAGCAAAAAGGATGCATGATCACTCCCTGTTTTGGAGTGATGTTGTTGAAGAAGACATCATATGTCTGAGCGCATTGCGCATTTGCATAGGTTTGGCTGAAGAACGATCAAGCCGATCGAGCTATTAGTACCAGTAAGCTACACGCCTCGCGGCGCTTCCACACCTGGCCTATCAACGTGGTGGTCTACCACGGCTCTCAGCGAGACCTTGTTTTGAGGTTAGTTTCCCGCTTAGATGCTTTCAGCGGTTATCTATTCCACACTTAGCTACCCTGCTGCACAGCTGGCGCCATGACAGGTCCACCAGAGGTGTGTCCATCCCGGTCCTCTCGTACTAGGGACAGATCCTCTCAAGTCTCGTACACCCACGGCAGATAGGGACCAAACTGTCTCACGACGTTCTGAACCCAGCTCACGTACCACTTTAATCGGCGAACAGCCGAACCCTTGGGACCTGCTCCAGCCCCAGGATGTGATGAGCCGACATCGAGGTGCCAAACTTTGCCGTCGATATGGACTCTTGGGCAAAATCAGCCTGTTATCCCTAGAGTACCTTTTATTCGTTGAGCGATGGCCCTTCCACGCAGGACCACCGGATCACTATGGCCGACTTTCGTCTCTGCTCGACTTGTCAGTCTCGCAGTCAGGCGGGCTTATGCCATTGCACTCGACGACCGATTTCCGACCGGTCTGAGCCCACCATCGCGCGCCTCCGTTACACTTTGGGAGGCGACCGCCCCAGTCAAACTGCCCGCCACGCCATGTCCCGGACCCGGATAACGGGCCGCGGTTAGACGTCAACAACAATAAGGGTGGTATTTCAAGGATGGCTCCACTCGGACTGGCGCCCAAGTTTCATAGCCTCCCACCTATCCTACACATGTTGTTGCTAACGCCAAGGCGAAGCTGCAGTAAAGGTTCATAGGGTCTTTCCGTCTGACCGCGGGAACCCCGCATCTTCACGGGGAATTCAATTTCGCTGAGCCCATGCTGGAGACAGTGGGGAAGTCGTTACGCCATTCGTGCAGGTCGGAACTTACCCGACAAGGAATTTCGCTACCTTAGGACCGTTATAGTTACGGCCGCCGTTTACCGGGGCTTCAATTCGCAGCTTGCACCACTCCTTTTAACCTTCCGGCACCGGGCAGGCGTCAGACCCTATACGTCGCCTTGCGGCTTCGCAGAGCCCTGTGTTTTTGATAAACAGTCGCTACCCCCTGGCCTGTGCCACTCTACTCTGGTTGCCCAAAGCAGAGTCACGCTTATCCCGAAGTTACGCGTGCAATTTGCCGAGTTCCTTCAGCATGGTTCTCTCAAGCGCCTTGGTATACTCTACCTGCCCACCTGTGTCGGTTTCGGGTACGGTCTCCGTTGGAGTTATTTCCAGGGACCTGTTCACTGCCCGGAGCAATCCAATAAGCCCAGACAATTTACCAGATCCGTCACTTCCAACTGGTTCAGGAATATTCACCTGATTCCCATCGACTACGCCTTTCGGCCTCGCCTTAGGGGCCGACTAACCCTGCGCAGATTAGCTTTACGCAGGAACCCTTGGGCTTTCGGCGAGAGTGTCTCTCACACTCTTTATCGCTACTCATGTCAGCATTCTCACTTCCGATACCTCCAGCAAGGCTCACGCCTCACCTTCACCGGCTTACGGAACGCTCCGCTACCGCTTGCACAAAGTGCAAACCCATACCTTCGGCGTCTGGCTTGAGCCCCGTTACATTTTCCGCGCAGGTTCGCTTGACCAGTGAGCTGTTACGCTTTCTTTAAATGATGGCTGCTTCTAAGCCAACATCCTGGTTGTCAAAGCAAACCCAC